>VXMN01000021.1 GCA_009841055.1 Acidobacteriota bacterium | reverse complement strand
TGTTTAATAGAGACAGTACTGGAACGGGCGCCGCCAGGCGCGGATCTACGTTTCCTTCCGGCACCGGTTCTATGCCCTGGACGCGGACACCGGCAAACCTTGCCGCGACTTCGGAAATGGGGGAGCCATCGACTTGCGGCGCCACCTGGGGCGGCCGCCCGATTCACTCACCGTTTCGCTGACCACGCCCGGGGTGGTCTACAAGGACCTGCTCATCCTCGGCAGCACGGTGGGTGAGAGCCTGCCCAGCGCCCCTGGGGACATTCGAGCCTATGACGCCCGCAGCGGCAAGCTCCGCTGGAGGTTCCGCACCGTTCCCCGTCCGGGCGAAGCGGGTCACCGAACCTGGCCCGGGGAGGCCTGGAAAACCGCCGGCGCGGCCAATAGCTGGGCCGGCATGAGCCTGGACGAGCAGCGCGGGCTGGTCTACGTGCCCACCGGCTCTGCTGCCTTTGACTTTTTCGGCGGGAACCGTCCCGGCCACAATCTCTTCGCCAACTCGTTGCTCTGCCTGAAGGCCGGGACCGGCGAGCGGGTCTGGCACTTTCAAGTGGTCAGGCACGACGTGTGGGACCGGGACCTGCCGGCCCCGCCCAACCTGGTGACGGTGTTGAGGAAGGGCAGGTTGGTTGACGCCGTGGCCCAGATCACCAAGTCCGGACATGTATTCACCTTCGACCGGGAGACGGGCCGGCCGCTCTTCCCGCTCAGGGAAGTCAAGGTCCCGGTCGCGGGCGTCCCGGGCGAGCGATTGGCCGCCGTCCAGGTCCTTCCCTCGAAGCCGCCTCCGTTCGCGCGCCAGCGTCTGACCGAAGACCTGTTGACCGATCGCACTTCGGAAGCGCGCCGGGAGGTGCTGAAGCGCTTCCGCAAGCTGCGCAACGGACCCCAGTTCACCCCTCCCAGCCTGGAGGGGACCGTTCTCTTTCCGGGTTTCGATGGAGGGGGGCAGTGGGGCGGGGCAGCTTTCGATCCGGAATCGGGACGGTTGTTTGTCAATTCCAGCGAGATGGCCTGGATCCTGCGGCTGGTGGAGAGAAAGACGGCTGCCGGTCCCTACACCGCCCGGCAGCTCTACCAGTGGAACTGCAGTGGTTGCCACCTTCAGGACCGCAGCGGCGCCCCCCCGGAGATTCCCTCGTTGGTGGATCTGGGAAAGCGCCGTTCCGAGGCGACGGTGCGCCGGACCCTGCGCCAGGGCGGGGGCCGCATGCCGGGCTTTGCCCACCTGGGAGACGACGCGTTGGAGGCCATCCTGGGGTTTGTGCTCCATGGGAGGGACATGGCCGTTCCGGCCGACCGGGCCGGTAGGTCTCTCTACCACCTGCCCTACGGTCATGACGGCTACAAGCGCTTTCTGGATCGGGATGGCTATCCGGCAATAAAACCGCCTTGGGGCACCCTGAATGCCATCGATCTCGACAAGGGTGAAATGGTATGGCGGGTTCCCCTGGGTGAATTCCCGGAACTGGCGGCAAAGGGGATGGCGAGGACCGGATCGGAAAACTATGGCGGGCCCATCGTGACGGCGGGCGGCTTGGTGTTTATCGGCGCCAGCAACTTCGACCGCAAGTTCCGGGCTTTCGACAAGGCCGACGGACGGCTCTTGTGGGATGCGCTGCTCCCGGCCTCGGGAAACGCAACTCCGGCCACCTATGAGGTGGCGGGGCGCCAGTTCGTGGTGATCGCGGCCGGGGGAGGCAAGAGCGGAGCCCCCTCGGGCGGAAGCTACGTCGCTTTCGCCTTGCCTGAAGCAACTGAGGGTTATCCGTGACGGCCAGGAAGAAAATGCACGAAGGCGAACGGCGAACCACCAATGGACACGAATAAACACCAATAAACGGATTGATGAGTTGAGCCTTTTGCAATGTTCGGCAGCGGGACGTTTACCGGGAATGGCCACAAAAGGGACAAAAATCTAAATTGTGAGCTTTGTGCCTTTTGTCGTTAGGCAGCAAATTTCACCAGACTGCACCCGATATTGAAAAAGGCAGAACTTCAGGCTTGCCGGTAAGATGACCTGCCCTGCTGCGAATTTGCAAACGGCTCGAGTTGTTGGTGTTGGACGTCACAATCCAAATCGCGGGGCTTTTCCAACACGGTCACGAGGTGATGCCAAAGTAACAAAATTGCTGAAGCATTTTGGTGCCTCTTGTGGTTGAAGGAGGATCATCTGTCTTCGTGTCTATTTGTGTTCATTCGTGGTTCGTCTTTGTTGGACGATCGTTTTCTTCGAATGATCTATTCCTCTTGGAGACGGAGGCCGGACGAGGATCAGCCAAGCTCTCTCCGACTCCGCGGGGCGGCGACCCGGCCGGAGTTCAGCTCACCGCCCTCACCGGCCTGAGGGGGGCGCTCTATTCCCTCTGGCCAGGGAAGACCCTCCGGCCAGTGGGTGGAAAACCATCGCAGGGCCCGTTCGTAGCTGCCGACGGTGAAGTCCCGACCCGCCCGGATTCTGGCAATGCGGCCCCCATGGTTGAAGACAAGGCTCGAGACGCGCGACTGGCTGAGTTTTACTCTCCGGCAATAGCATTCGAACAGGGTGAGGAGAACCTCTCGGTGATTCATTCCGCTACTATACGGTTATAAAACCGTAATTCAAGTACTTTAGTTTTGGTAGGTTGTTTTGTGGTATTATTACCTCATGAGCTTCAGGCAACATCTCCTCGACCTCATTGATCGTTGCGGCGTTTCCGACCGCCACCTCTCCATCCTGGCTACCGGCAGCTCCGATACCGTCCGCAACATCCGCCGTGGCTCCTCTCCGCGCCTGGATTCCCTGGAAGCCATCTGCCGCGTCCTCGGCCTTCGGCTTCAAACAGCCACTCTGGATGACCCAGTCGAGTCACCCGAGGGAGCGCCCGCTGTCGAGAAGCGCCCCGATTGGGCGCGGCGCCTTCGGGAGGACATCCGCCGTGACCTGTCCCTGCTTCTCAGCCAGTCCACGGACTCGGAAGCCCCGGCCCAAAACCGCCACCTGGCGATCAAACAGCCGGCAGCCGCTGCCGGAGACAAGGAAGAGCCTAATGAGGCCGTCGCCGGCTATATCACCTTCACTCGAAGCTGGCTCGATCGCCACGGGCTCTACCCCCAACAGTGCACGATCGTCGGCGTCAAGGGCGAGTCGATGGCTCCCACTCTCCCCGACGGCTCCGCCATCCTGGTCGACCGCAACCTGGCGCAGCTCGAGGAGGGCAAGATCTTTGTTCTCCAGACTGATGACGGCATGTTGGTCAAGCGGGTGCAAAGGGACGCCGGCGGCGGATGGCGGTTGATCAGCGACAACCCCGCATGGGACCCGGTACCCTGGCCCGGTGGCGCCAAGGTCTTCGGCCAGGTCAGGTGGGTGGGGAAGCAGGTTTGAGGGGCACGGAAGAGTAGAGTCCCTTGACGGGTCGATCCCGGTAGCGCGGGCGTCACGCCCTCATGCCATCCCTGCCGACGTTTCCGCTCCCTGCCAACCCCTCCCGACCCGGGTGCAATCCGGGAACCTCCTTTACACCCAATTGTATCAACCGTGCATCCCGTCCGCGCCCCCGGGGAATTTCTCCCTCCAGGCCGGCGGTTGGGGACCCGGTGTTTGTGGTAACATGCCATGAACCGGCAGCCAAGCGGGCCTATCTTCAAGATCGGGGCGGGGGACAATGAGAAAGAAGAGAAATCTGAGCCGCGGGGTAGCCTTGGTTGGCGCGGGGATGTCCCAGTTCGGCATGTTCAGGGACCGCGATTCCAAGGACCTTTTCCTGGAGGCCTTCCGGGCGATGATCGCCTCGGTGGACAAGGGGCTGGACCCCGCCGATATCGACGCTTTCTACCTGGGCAACTACAGCAACGACTTTTTCGTGCGCCAATCCCACTGGGGCGCCATTCTCTCCGACGCGCTGGGTCTGGTCCCGCGGCCGGCCACCCGGACCGAGGGAGCCTGCGCTTCCAGTGCCCTGGCCTTTCGGGAGGGCGTTTTCGCCATCGCCTCGGGCTTCTACGATGCGGTCCTGGTCGGGGGGGTGGAGGACATGTCCAAGGGCGCCACCGAAGTGGTGGCCGAGGGTTTGGGCATGGCGGCCATTCCTTACGAACGGGACGTCGGGTTCACCTTTCCCGGAGTCTTCGGCACCATTGCAACCGCCTATTTCGACAAGTTCGGGGCCTCCCGGGAGCATCTCATGAACGTCACCATAAAGAGTCATGACAATGCGGCCCGGAACCCCAAGGCCCAGCTCAGCGCCACGCTGGAAGACGTCATGGCAGCCAAGAAGAAAAGGGCCGAAAGCAAGGGGCGCACGGTTCCGAATTGGCCGGACCCCAAGGCATTTCTGCGAGACCCCAGGGCGAATCCGGTGGTGGCCTGGCCGATTCACCTGTTCGACTGCTGCCCCATCAGCGACGGAGCCTGCTGTCTGCTGCTGGTGGGTGAAGAGTTGGCTCGGAACTTTACCGACGACCCGCTTTACGTTGCCGGTATCGGGCAGGCCAGCGGGCGTGGCCTGCACGCCTCCGAGGATCTGACCACCTTCGAAGCCACCCGGTATGCGGCTCGGGAAGCCTTTGACATGGCCGGCATTGCCGCCGACGAAGTCCAGTTTGCCGAGGTGCACGACTGTTTCTCCATTGCGGAACTGCTGCATATCGAGGATCTGGGGTTCTTTCCGGCCGGTCACGGATACAAGGCGGTAGAGGAGGGTCAGACCCGTTTGGACGGGTCCAAGCCCATCAATACCTCGGGCGGACTCAAATGCAAGGGCCATCCCGTCGGGGCCACCGGAGCTGCCCAGATATTCGAAGTATGGACCCAGCTCCGGGGACAAGCCGGGGAGAGACAGGTTCCCGGCCATCCGCGCCTGGGTGCGGCCCAAAATCTGGGAGGGACCGGAGGCACTTCGACCGTCACCGTCCTCGAAAGGAGATAGTCCCCTGGAAACGAGGCCCTTTACCGATCACTCCTTTCAGACATTTCTAGGGGAAGGAAAGCTGATGGGGTCGCGATGCCTGCCCTGCCAGGCAGTCTTTGTTCCACCTCGGGCGCTGTGTCCCAGGTGCGACAGCTCGGCCATGGAGTGGCAGCGGATGGACGGGCGCGGAAAGCTGGTGGCTTTTACCTGCATTGCCATCGGTACCCCCGCCATGCTGAAGCAGGGCTACGGGCGAGAGAACCCCTACTGCACCGGCGTGGTCGAACTCGAGGAAAACGCCCGGGTGGTGGCCCGGATTCAGGGCGTGGATACGCGCAATCCCGCCACGATTTCAGTGGGGATGCCGCTCCAGGTCGATTTCCTGCGGGAGGACAGCGGTTCAGGGTCGCGGACGGTCCTTGCCTTCAAGCCCTTGCCTGCGGGTTAGCCTTGACAGCATTGGACTTAGCCGGTAGACTCTGTCGGCATCTCTTCCAGGAAAGGGTTTAGCGGTGATCAAACTAGACATCATCAACCATGTCGTCGATCGGACCGGAATCCCCAGAAGCAAGGCCGAGGCTGCCGTTGACGCCGTGTTCAATGCGATGAAGAGCGCACTTCAACGCAACGATCGGATTGAGTTACGGGGATTCGGCGTCTTCAATATCAAACCTCGCAAGACCGGAATCGGCCGCAACCCCAGGACCGGGGAAGAGGTTTCCATCCCACCCGGCAAGGCCGTTCGTTTCAAGCCCGGCAAGGACCTGCAATCCATCTGACACCGCCGCGCCGTCCGGATTGAAGCCGCCGGATGCCTGCCCCGTCGAATCCTCCGCAAACAGGTTTACTTCTACAGGTCGTTGAGCCGCCCGTCTTGCGGCTGCCCCCGCTTTCCTGCCACATCCCGAACGTTGCCTCCTCGAAACGGTAGCCGGTTTGCCGGCAGCGATCCTGCCGAAGAGGGTTACATCAGGTCTACCGGATCGATGTCGATGTGGATTCTGCGGAGATCCAGTCCCCGGGCCTGGGCCTGGTGGAGGGTTTTCCGGAGGAGTGCTTGCAGCAGGGATCGGCTCCTGGACTTGATCAGGAGCTGAAATCGGTGTTCGGATCGGATTCTGGCCAGTGGAGACTGGGTGGGGCCCAGAATACGAGTCTGAGGGCCACGGGCCCCTTGGAGCAACTCGGCGAAGCGGCCAATGGTCTCGGTCGCCGCCGCCAGGTTCTTGTCGCGGACCAGAACCAGAGCCAGGGCGGTGAAGGGCGGGTAGTGCATGAACCTGCGAAACTGGATCTCCTTCTCGTAGAACCCCTGGTAGTCGTGGGAAGTCACGAAACGGAAGCAGTAGTGCTCCGGGCAATAGCTCTGAATCAGGACCTCGCCCGGCAACTCCCCCCTTCCGGCGCGTCCGGAGACCTGGCTCAGGAGCTGGAAGGTTCTTTCGGCAGCCCGAAAATCGGGAAAAGACAGGGAATGGTCTGCCGAGACCACTCCCACCAGGGTGACGAAAGGAAAGTCGTGGCCCTTGGAGATCATCTGCGTACCGGTAAGGATATCGGTCTTGCGCTGCCGGAACCGACCCAGGATTTGCCGGTGCGCGTCCTTCCTGCGGGCCGCGTCCCGATCGAGCCGATCCACTCGGGCCTCAGGGAAGGACTCCTTCAGCAACCCCTCCACCTTTTCCGTGCCCTCTCCCATGAAGTAGAGGTACTTGCTCTGGCAGTCAGGACACTGTCGGGGGACCCGTTGCGAGTAGTCGCAGTAGTGACAGACCAGGGCCTTGCGAATCTTGTGGTAGGTCATGGCGATACTGCAGAAGCGGCACTGAATGTTCTCTCCGCAACTGCGGCAAAGCACCTGGGCGGCGTATCCTCGGCGGTTCAGCAGAATGAGGACCTGTTCCTGCCTTTCCAGCCGGTCCCCGATGGCGTCGCCAAGCTCAGCGGAGAGAGGAGACCTACGGTTGGTGGTCTTGAAGTCCGCCCGCATGTCGACCAGGCGGGTCTCCGGGAGAGGCCGGGAGTGAATGCGGGCCGCCATTCGAAGGTAACCATATTTCCCTTCCCGGGAGTGGTGGAAGGTCTCGACCGACGGTGTGGCCGAGCCTAGCACCACCACCGCCCCCGCCTGCTTGCCCCGAACGATGGCCGTATCGCGCCCATGGTAGCGGGGACTCTCCTGTTGCTTGTAGGAGGGGTCGTGTTCCTCGTCAACCACCACGAGTCCCGGGTTCTCAAGAGGAGCGAACACCGCCGAGCGGGTACCGATCACCACCCGGGCCTCCCCGCGCTTGATTCGCCACCACTCGTCGTGGCGTTCACCGTCGGACAATCCACTGTGCAGGATGGCCACCGTGTGGCCCAGTCGAGCGCGAAATTCCCGGGCCGCCGCCGGGGTGAGCGCAATCTCCGGCATCAGCACCAGGGCGGTCTTTCCTGAACTCAAGGTGTGCTCGATCAGGCGGAGATAGACTTCCGTCTTGCCGCTGCCGGTCACGCCGTGGAGGAGCACGGCCGAGAACCGCCCGGCGTTCAGCGCCGGAATCAGCGACTCCAGGGCTCTCTGCTGCTGTTGGGACAGGACCCGGGGTTGATGCGGGCTCGCAGGGTCCGTACCGTCCAGGGGATCGCGCGCCACCTCGTCCCGGCTCAGTCGGACCAGGTGCCGTTGTTCCAGGCGCTCCAGGGCCGGCCGCGAGACGGAAAAGTGCTTGCGAAGACCGGCCAGGCTCACGGTGCCTCCGGCGCCCCGCAGGTGGGAGATCAAGGCCCTTTGGTTGTCGGTCAGCCTGGCCGCGGACAAGGCGTTTTCCCAGTCGGGGTGGAGCGAGAGGAACCATTGCTTCTTGGCCGCGACAACCGTTCGCCGCGGCGCCTGCACCATCCGAATCCAGCTTGCAGCCGCCAGTGCTTCCAGTTCGGCGGTGGAGACCCTGTGTTTCGCCAGCCTTTCGAGAGACCGGCGATCCTGTTCGGGGTGCCGGTCCAACAACTCCAGGATTTGCCGTTTCCTTTGGCTGATCTCTGCGCTATTCTTCGTCTGCTTCAGGATGCGCTCTCCTGATGCAGTCAGGCTGAAGCGCTGCTCTATCCTGGGGTTGATTCCGGGTGGGAGGCAAGCCTTCAGGACCTCCCCCGGCGACGCGAAATAGTAGTCGGCCACCCAGCGGCTGAGTCGGAAGAGACCAGGGGAGATCAGGCTGGACTCGTCCAGCACTTCCAGGACGGGTTTCAACTCGGCCGTTTGGGGGAAATCGGAGGGGAGGCGGCGATGGGCTTTCAGCACATAGCCCGTTACCATTCGGTTCCCGAGAGGGACCAGCACCCGCTGGCCCGGTTGCATGGGCTTGGAGGGCTCCTCCGGGAGACGATAGTAAAACTGTTGGGTGATGGGGAGCGGCAGGCTCACTTCCAGGTACATGGGTCTTTACTTAACCGATTTCCGCAGGGTTTGAAAGGGGTAATGGGAGATAAAGAACCAATCTGGGAAATGAGACCGAGGCGCTGTATGGCAACGGTACTCCCGAGCGGAAATCAGGTAGCCAATAAGGAGCAGGGAAACTCTTGAAAACAGTGCGGCAAGCCCCGGTCATCGATTTTGAGAAGTACCGCCTGGCCAACGGCCTTCAGGTCATTCTGCATTCCGACGCCAAGCTTCCCGTGGCCCACGTCAACCTGTGGTATCACGTCGGCTCCAAGAACGAGCAGCCGGGGCGCACCGGTCTGGCCCACCTGTTCGAGCACATGATGTTCCAGGGGTCCGGGAACGCCGACGGGGAATATCTGACTTATCTGGAACGAGCCGGAGCCAACATGAGGGAGGGTGGGGTCAACGGCACCACCAGCTTCGACCGCACCAACTACTTCGAGACGGTGCCCAGCGAGGCGCTGGAATACGTGTTGTGGCTGGAGTCGGACCGGATGGGCTATCTGGCCGATGCCCTCACTCAGGAAAAGCTGGACAACCAGCGCGGTGTGGTCAAGAACGAGCGTCGCCAGAGTTACGAAAACGTTCCCTACGGACGGGCGCTGCAGTTGATCTTCGAAAACTTGTTCCCCCGAGGACATCCCTATTCCTGGATCGTTATCGGATCGCAGGAGGACCTGGACGCCACGTCCCTGCAGGAAACGAAGGACTTCTTCTACAGGCACTACGCCCCCAACAACTGCAGCCTGGTGATTGCCGGCGACTTCGACCGGGTTCAGGCCAAGGATTGGGTGGAAAAGTACTTCGGGCCGCTGCCCCCCGGGCCCCCGTTGGAGCGCCCCCGATTGTGGGTGCCCCGGATGGAAGGCGAGCGTCGTGTCACTGTCTCCGACCGGGTGCCTCTGGAGCGCCTCTACCTGGTCTGGCCGGCGCCGGCCTATTTCCACGACGGAGATGCGGAGCTCGACCTGGCCTCACGCATTCTTTCAAGAGGCAAGAACTCGCGGCTGTACCGGCGGCTGGTCTATCGGGAGCAGGTGGCCTCGGACGTATCCGCCTTCAACTACTCCCTGGAAATCAGCGGGCTGTTCGGTGTGGTGGCCACCGCCCGCCCCGGTCAGACCCTGGCCCGCCTGGACGAACTCATCCGGGAGGAGATCGCTGCCTTTGCCAAGGATGGACCCAGACCTGAGGAGTTGGAACGGGAAAAAGTCAGGCAGGAGTTCGAGTTCGTAAGCGGCCTGGAGCGTATCGGGGGTTTTGGGGGGAAGGCAGATCTCTTGAACCAGTACAACACCCTTCTGGGAGAACCCGGTTACTTCCAGGAAGACTACCTCCGCTACCAGCAATTGGGAGCGGAAGAGGTGCGCAAGGTTGCGGAAACCTGGCTGAATACCTCTCACAGAGTGGCCCTCAGCTTCGTTCCCGAGTCGTCGGCCCGTCCCCAAGGCTCCGAGCCGAACCGGGAGCAGCAGCCCGGGATCGGAAGCCCCAAACCCTTTCGACCGCCTGTTTTGGCTGTCGAAAACCTCGCTTCGGGCCTGACGGTGGCGGTGGCCGAGCGGCACGATCTTCCCAAGGTTGCCATCAGCCTGCTGTTGAAGTCGGGGGCCAGTTCGGATCCTCTCGCCAGGCCCGGGGTCGCCTGGATGACCACCGCCATGCTGGACGAAGGCACCCGGTCCAGGACAACCCTGGAGATCCAGGCGGAGCTGGACCGGCTGGGCGCTTCCTTCGGTTCCGGCGCCGAGTTCGAGAACTGCCATCTGGCCCTGGAAGTACTCAAGGAGCACCTGGAGCCGGCAGTCCGGCTCTTGGCCGATCTGGTTGTGAACTCGAATTTCCCGGCGGAGGAACTGGAGCGGCAGCGGAAGTTGCGGCTGGACCGCATTCTTCAGGAGCGGAACAGTCCTTCGGCCACGGCCGCGAGGGTCTTCCGATCGCTGTTGTTCGGGGAAGGCCATCCCTTCGGCCTTCCGACCGGCGGCGACGAGACTTCCATGCGGGCTCTGACCCGCCGGGAGCTGGTCGAGTTCCACCGAACGCACTGGCGGCCGGGTAACGCGGTCCTGCTTTTTTCGGGAGACGTTACATTGGCCGAGGCCGTCCGGTTGGCCGGGGACAGCCTGGCCGGCTGGGAAGCGGGTGAAGCGCCCGGGGTCACCCTGCTTGAAGCCACGCCTCCCGAGGGGAATCGAGTGGTCCTGGTGGACCGCCAGGATGCCCCCCAGTCGCAGATCCGCCTGGGGTCGATAGGTCCCCCACGCAAGGTTTCCGACTACCATGCCATCGAGTTGATGAACGCCGTTCTGGGAGGCAGCTTCAGCAGCCGCCTGAATCTCAACCTCCGGGAAGACAAGGGGTACACCTACGGGGCTTCCACGCGGTTTGCCTACGCCCGCCAGGGGGGATTCTGGGTCGGAGGAACAGCCGTGCAGACTTCCGTGACCACCGAGACGCTGCTGGAGATGCACCGGGAGGTTGAATCCATCGGGGGCGCCCGGCCAATTACTCCGGCCGAGTTGTCGATGGCCAAGCAGAACCTGGTGCGTGGTTTTGCTCAGCGGTTCGAGACTCTGGGGCGCGTGGCCGATCAGATGGCCGACCTTTTTGCCTACGACCTTCCCCTGGAGACACTGGCCGCCTACCCCGCCTCCGTCGATTCGGTGACGCTCGAACAGGTTTGGGCCGCGGCGCGAGGCCATCTGGACCCAACCCGGTTGCTGGTGGTTGTGGTCGGAGACCTGAATCAACTGGAAGAACCGGTGCGCCGGCTCAATCTTGGGCCGGTGGAAATCGTCGATCCCGCCGGCAAACCGGTCGCCCGATAGCCTCCAGAGAGATCTCCGCCAAGGAAAACGGCGAACCACAAATGGACACGAATGAACACCAATAACTTTTGTGTTTTTGTGCCTTTTGTGGCCATTCCCGGAAAAGATCCCTCTGCCGATTTTTGCAAACGCTTCATTCCAGGTAAACAAGCACGGTCTCCTTTGCAGAAGCACTTTGGTACCGCTTGTCGTTGCAGGAAATCCATCAGTATTCGTGTCAATTCGTGTTCATTCGTGGTTCGTCTTTATTGAGTGATCGGCCGTTTCACCCTCCAAGGATCCGTGCGGTAGCGCGGTTCGCGGTCCCCCGGGGCGAGCTTGACAGGACTTGGTTCGATGCAATAGATTGTGCCGCGAGAAACCGGCGGCAACGTCGCATTCATCCCTGTGCCCAACCGCCCTGATTGCATTGGATCACGCCCAGTTTCCAACGTTTAAGGAGAATTCAGATGAGTCAACCTTGGAAGACCGATCGCTGGTTTGCCAGCCCCTGGAACTACGCTCCCGAAGCCACCCAGGGCATGAATTTCCCGGAGCAGATCCGGATTCACGACGTCACCCTGCGCGACGGGGAGCAACAGACGGGGATCGTGTTCCGCCGTCAGGAGAAAGTGGCGATCGCCAAAAAGCTGGCCGCGGCCGGCGTCCACCGCATCGAGGCCGGCATGCCGGCGGTTTCGGCTGAAGACGAGGCGGCCATCAAGGACATTGTGAGCCTGGACCTGGGTCCGGAGATCTTCTCCTTCGCCCGCTGCATGCCGGCCGATGTCAAGATGGCCAAGGATTGCGGGGTCAATGGCATCATCACCGAGATTCCCTCCAGCGACCACATCATCAAGCACGCCTACGGCAAGAGCATGGACTGGGCCATCAAGGCTTCCATCGACACCACCCTGGCGGCCAAGGAGGCAGGTCTGTACACGGTCTTCTTCACCATAGACAGCACCCGGTCCGACCTGAACAGGTATCTCGACCTCATGGAGCGAGTCTCCACCGAGGGACACATGGACTCGATGACCCTGGCGGACTCCTTCGGCGTCTGCACGCCCCAGGGCATCGCCATGGTGGTGAGCAAGCTGCGGGAGCGCTTCGCCCAGCCCATCGAGATCCACTGCCACGAAGACTTCGGTCTGGGGGTGGCCAACACCATATCGGCCCTGGCCAACGGGGCCTCGGTGGCTCACGTCACCGTCACGGCCACCGGAGAGCGCGCCGGCAACGTTCCCCTGGAAGACACCATCATGGCCCTCAAGGTCCTCTACGGCGTGGATACCGGCGTCAAGACCGAGGGCTTCTACGAGTTGTCCAAGCTGGTTCAGGAGTTGAGCGGGTTTGGCGTGCCTCCCAACCGGCCCATTATCGGCGACTCGCTCTACCATATCGAGTCGGGCATCGTGGCCATGTTCCATAGCCGCTGCAAGCAGGCGGAGCCTCTGGAATACATCCCCTTCCTTCCGGAGGTGGTCGGCCGGCCGGCGGTAGATATTGCCCTGGGCAAGGGAAGCGGCCTGGCCAATATCGAGGAGCACCTGGAACGCCGGGGACTGCAGGCCACGCCGGAGCAGGCCAACGAGATCCTGGCTCAGGTCAAGCAGGCTTCCATCGACAGCAAGCGTCTCCTGTCCGACAGCGAGTTCGACCGGATTGTGAAGTCGGTACTGGAAGGGACGCCGGCCTCGGTCTGACCTCCGTATGGCATGTGGCGGATTTGGCGACGTCAGGCGGCGAGCGAGCCGCGGACGCCGGAGGACCGCACCGGTTCGTTCCCGGGGATGCGTTAAAGGAGGCTTCTTCCCATGTACAAGAGCCTGGATGAACTGGTAGCCGCGGCCGTCAGCGAGGGGCCGGCCGCCATCGCGGTGGCCTGCGGCCAGGACCCGGACGTGCTGCAGGCACTCAAGCAGGCCCAGTCCATGGGTCTGGCCCAGGGCATCCTGGTGGGCGACCGGTCCAGGATGGAACCCATGGTCGAGAAGGTCGGACTGGAGCCGGCTCCCGACCAGATGATCCACGAGCCCGATCAGGCCCGGGCGGCCAGGAAAGCCATCGGGCTGATTCGGGAAGGCCGCGCCAGCTTGCTGATGAAGGGCAAGATCAACACCTCGACCCTGGTGCGGGCGGTGCTTGACCGCGAGAACGGCCTTCGCACGGGGCGGCTGCTGAGCCAGGTGATCGTCTTCCAGGTGCCGGGAATCCAGCGGCTGATGGTCATGACCGACGCCGCCATCAATATTGCTCCCAACCTGGCTCAAAAAGCCGAGATCTGCCGCAACGCCATAGAAGTGGCTCATGCGATCGGCGTGCCCGAACCCAACCTGGCCGCCCTTTGCGCCCTGGAGTTCGTCAATCCCGAGATGCCGGCGACGCTCGACGCGGCCGGACTGACCCTGATGAATCGGCGCGGGCAGATCTCGGGAGCCTACATCGAAGGGCCCATTGCCCTGGATTCTCCCCTGAGCCGGTTTGCCGCCGAGCGAAAGGGCATCGACAGCCCTCTGGTGGAGGCCACCGACATTTTCCTGGCCCCCGATATCGAGGCGGCCAACATCCTCTACCGCGCCATTCTCTACTTTGCCCAAGGGGAATCGGGAGGCATCGTCCTGGGAGCCCGGGTCCCGCTCATTCTCTTGTCCCGGGCGGAGACTCCCGAAACCAAGATCCGATCCATCGCGCTGGCCGTCCTGGTCGGCAAGGCCGCGGGAGGCGCCGCGGGCTGAGCCGGATGGGAAAGGACGTTTGAAACCGTTATGAAGATTCTGGTCGTCAATGTCGGATCCACTTCATTGAAGTTCCGGCTGTTCCAGATGGAAGATGAATCGGTGGCAGCGGTGGGCAAGGTCGAGCGGGTGGGCAGCCCCAGCTCGCCGCTGAGCTACCAGTTGGGCGACGGTCCCAGGCAGGAAAGGGATATCCGGGCCCCCGACCATCGCGCGGCCATCGAGCAGGTACTCGAAATCCTGACCGACCCGGCGGCCAAGGTCCTGACCAGCCTGGAGGAGCTGGACGCCATTGGCTTCAAGCCGGTTCACGCCAAGGGCATTGCCGATTCGGTGGTGGTGACCGACGAGGTCATCCAGGCCATGGAGGATTACATCTTCCTGGCCCCGGCCCACAATCCCCCCTACATCGAGGCCTTCCGCATCTTCCGGCAGCTGCTCCCCGACAAGACCCTGGTGGGCGTGTTCGAAGCCGCCTTTCACAAGACCATTCCCGACTACGCCAGGACCTACGGGATCCCCTACGAGTGGGCCGAGAAACACGCCATTCAGCGCTACGGGTTTCACGGAGCCTCCCATCGATACATCTCCTGGCGCGCCCCCGAACTGGCCGGGCGTTCCGGCGAAGATCTGAAAGTCATTTCCTGCCACATGGGCGGCAGCGCCAGTATCTGCGCCATCAGGAACGGCCGGTCCGTCGAAACCAGCATGGGTTTTTCACCCCAGGCAGGCCTGTCCCACGCCACTCGCAACGGCGATCTGGATCCCTTTGTTCCGCTTTATCTCATGCAGGAGGAGGGCTTGAGCGTGGACCAGGTGCGGGAGGGCCTTTCCCAGCGGGGAGGGCTCAAGGGAATCTCGGGATTGAGCGGAGACGTGCGGGACCTGGAGGAAGCGGCAGCGGCGGGGAACCCCCGGGCCAGGCTGGCCCTGGAGGTGCTGGTGCACGAAACCAGGAAGTACATCGGCGCCTATTCCGCGGTCCTGGAGGGCCTGGATATTCTGGCCTTTACGGGAGGAATCGGCGAAAACGGCATCCGCATCCGGCAATCCGTCTGCCAGGGGCTGGAATATCTGGGAATTCAGCTCGACCCCGCCAGGAACCAGGTTCGCGGCAGGGACACGGTGATTTCCGCTGACGGGTCCCGGGTTTCGGTCCTGGTCATTCTGGCCAACGAAGAGCTGGTGATCGCCCGCGAGACGGCGCGGCTGGTGGCCGAGTCGGGCTAGTGGCCGGGGATTGCAGATTTCCCGGCGCCGCCGTTCAGGATCAACCCACATCCTGTACCGAAACCGACACGCCCGACCGGGCGCTGCGGGTCACCGCTTCCGTGAACTGCATGTACTTGAGGCCATCCTCGAAGCTGGTGTGAGAGATATTTTCCTCGCCACGGATGGCATTGATGAACTCTTCCTCCACCCTCCAGCTTCCTTCCAGTTCAGCCGGAATGGCGATCGGCGCCAGATCGCTGTCCCCTCGCTTTCCCCCCGACAGCTCGTCGGCATCCAGATCGTAGCAAAGAGTGCCCTCGCTGCCGAACAGCCAGGTCCTGGATATGGAGGCAGCCAGCCCGGTCACCGCGCTGAACTGCATTCGCGCCTGGGCTCCGCAGGCCATCTTCGCCAGGATGTCCACGTGGTCGGGGATGGTGATGGTCTGCAGCACGCCCTCGGGGGTGCCGCGCGAGGTGACGTTGACCTGGGTCATGGCCATGACCTCGACGGCTTCGCCCACCCAGCGCATCAGGGCCTCGTACCAGATCCCCATGGCCAGGATGTTGAAACCGCTCAGGTTGCGATCATGGCGCCAGTGCAGCGGGCCGGATCGGTCTACGAAGCTGTTGGCATTGTTGGTGACGTCCACCGCCAGGATCTCGCCCAGGTAGCCTTCGGCCACCAGCTTCCGGATCATGCCGTCCACCCTCAAGGTGATGGGGGAGGGAACGATCTGGGTCACCAGGTGAGGGTTGGCCTGGGACTCCTCCAGCATCAGCCGGGCCTGGCCGGCATCCATGGCCATGCGGGCTTCGGTCATCACGTGCTTGCCGGCCTCCAGGGCCGCCAGGGTGATGGGGCAGTGGAGATAGGGCCAGGTGCCGATCACCACCGCGTCGATACCGTCCGAGGCGACCAGTTCCCTCCAGTTGTCGTGAACGACGGGGATGCCGAACTCCTTGGCCACCCGTTGGCTGGACGCCTGGCTGCGGTTGCAGACGGAAACGATCTCGACGCCCTCCTGGGCCTGCAGTCCTGGAATGTGACGCACGCGGGTGTTGTCTCCCGCGCCTACGATGCCGATGCGAATGGCCGATGCCATGGATCTAACCTCCTGTTCGAATTTCAGGGATTTTGCCGGTTGTCATGAAAGGGTGGTTTATGCGAGTCAAGAGTTTTCGCTCTCCTGCCGGGGTCCACGCTCCGGAAGAGGGTTCCGGATTGCGGCGCCCACCTGCTCCGGCGCGGCGGGTGCGGTCAGTCTCCAGGGACCGTCTTCCGCCATGGAGGCTTCCAGGTTCAGCAGTCTGCGCTTTCGATCCATTCCCCAGCGATACCCTCCCAACCCGCCGTCGCTGCGAATGACCCGGTGACAGGGGATGACCAGGGCCACCGGATTGGCGGCGCAGGCCCCGGCCACCGCCCGGACTCCGCCCGGATTGCCCAGAGCCTTCGCCAGGCCCGCATAGGTCAGGGTCCGGCCGAGCGGAACCTCCTGTAGCCGCCGCCAGACGGTTCGCTGAAAAGCCGTTCCCCCCGGGTCGAGCGGGAAGGCCAAGTCGACCGGATCTCCCCCGAGAAACCGGTTGACGGGTTCGAACCACCGTTGGGGTTTCTCCAGTCCAGGGAGCAGAGTGTGCCACCGAAACCGGTCCGCCAACGCCTCCAGAAGCTCCCGATCGCGATCTCCCCACATCAGGCCGCACAGCCCCTTCGAGCTGGCTGCAATCAACAACCGCCCCAAGTGAGAGTCGCCGATGTGGTAGCCCATCTGGGGGCTCTTGATGCTCAAGGCCGCTCCTCGCTTGGCAGGCGGTGTCCCCGCCCCATTGTATCGTACCGGGTTCCTATTCCCAACGGATGACCGCAGGCTAACGAACACTAACCGATTAGACTAGGCGTGCTGCTTATTGTGTGAGCCTTGAATGGATTGCATAGGTCACTGAAGCCGCCGGCCTACGGCTGATTTGGTGGGGGAGCGGCTACCGGCAGACGAATGCTGACTGGTTTCCGGTCCGTCTTACGGCTGGCTGGGCAGATAGGCGCCGTCGCCGCTTCGTTGACCCGGGATGCCACCGTCATTGATGACTCCGTAGGCAATGAAGGGGTTGTTACCTGAGATCTGCCTCACCCGGACATAGCCCTGGCTGGTTCCCGGGGCGTATCGTGCCAGAATCCGGTTCACCTGGCGCCAGCGGCGGGCCGGAAGCGTGATGTCGCTGACCGTACTGGCGAGCAGGCCGCTGTCGCCGTCATAAATGTCGATGCTGAAAATGCTGTCGCTGAAGTCGACTTCACCGGTGTTGACCAGCGCCAGGTTGCTGCGGTTTTCTGCGTTCTGCTGCAATCCGTAGATCCAGGCGCTGGCGGTCGAGGCCGAACCGTAGGGAATCCCGTTGTAGAAAACCGCGTATTGTCCGCCGCCTCCGGGTGATCCGGTGCGGGCTCCAATCACGATTCCACTCATGTCCCTATCGGCGACAGTGGCAAACACCGCTCCGGCAATGACCGGGCCTGCCGGACCAATGCCGGCAATGTCTGCCTGACGCAGGCGATTGACGATGTGTGAAAAAATCCTCTGTTCGCCCGACTGAAGCGTCAGTCTGAATCCGGCCGTGTGGTCAGCGGTCTGGATGGCATCGGCTACGAAACTGAAGTCCAGAGTCTTGGGGAAAGCCGACACGTTGGTTACTGTCAACTCGGTGTCGAAGAACTCGGTCTCCATGATCACCGGCAGGATTTGTCCCCATTGATTCATCAGAGACTCCTCCCTGACTGGGAAGACAAAGGACCCGTCGGAGTTGGCCTGATCGTTGATAACCGCGTAGGTAAAGTAAGGCGCTGCACCACTGACTCGTTCGACCTTCACATACCCTTGTTCGAATCCGGCGGTGGCGAGAATAGAGTTGTACTGGAAGAACTCTCCCGGTTCCAAAGACTTTTCCCCGAAGACCATGCCCGCCAGAGCTACCGAGTGTCCAGAGAATACCGTCACTCTCAGGGTGATGTCTTCGTCACCGGCATTCTGAAGGGCCAGGTTGGAGCGGTCCGCAGCGCTCTGACGCAGGCCGGTCAGCCAAACCGGTCCATCGAGCAGATCCAGGGCATTCAACCCCACGTAAGCCAAACCGGCCTGCCCATCGGGGACTGCGGTAGTCGTCCTCACCGTGACGGCCCCCTCCAAGCGGGAGGAGAGGCCGGAGAAATCCACCTGTAGCGTGCCCCCCGCTCCCCTGCCGCCAATGGGCAGCCCCAGGGAGGTCAGATAGTCAATGGCGTCGGGAACGATGCGTTGCCTGCCGGCTCCCAGCGAGTCCACCACCGTTCCCGAACCGGAGCCGATGGAAGCCGCGTAGGTGTAGCCGATGTCGACGTCCTGGTTGCTACGGTTGGCGAGGGTCAACTCGGAGGTATAGAAGGAACCGGCCTGGCCTCCCAATTTCAGCACAATGGGCACGAACAGACGGCTGAGGATGCCAGCGTCGGTGACGGTGAATTCGGCGGCGCTCACGCCGGTCCCCTCCGGGGTGACCACGCTGATGGGACCGCTGCCGGCCTCCGGGGGGACGACGGCCCGCAGGCTACCGGCCGATAGGACCTCGACCTCGAGAGCGCCGACTCCGTTGAAACTGACCTGACTGGCGGCGACGAATCCGGTTCCGGTAAGGGTAACCCAGGTGCCCACCGAGCCGCCCCGGGGCAGGAAGCCGGTCACCGTGGGAGGACGCGCTACCGGGGTCGTCGCCATGGCCCTGTTCGAAAAGGTCGACGGTCCGAGGTTACTAATGGCCCGCACGCGGAAGTGATAGGTAGTGGCCGGTTCCAACCCTCCATCCAGGAAAGTGGTGGCGTTGGCGGCCGTGGTGCCGACTGCGACCCACTCATCCGAGTCTTCCCGGCGTCGCTGTATCCCGAAACCGGTTTCATTGTCGAAGTTCTCCCGCCAAGTGAGGCGGACCTGGGAGCTGGAAACAGCCGTAGCGGTCAGGTTGGAGGGCGCCTGAATACTGATGGGAGGCGTCGTCAGGGTCAAAATGCGGATGCGGTGGTTGCCAGAATCAGCGACGAACAGGTTACCGTCGCCGTCCGCCGCCAAGCCGTTGGGCTGATTTAGCTGGGCGGAGACAGCCGGGCCGCCGTCCCCGCTGAAACCCTTCCCCCCGGTGCCCGCAATGGTGGTGATAATCCCGGACGGATCCACCCGGCGAACGCGCCCACCATCGGTGATGAACAGGTTGCCGTAATCGTCGACTGCCAATGCGGCAGGAGAGCCCATTCGTGCCTGCACAGCCGGGCCGCCGTCCCCGCCGAAGCCCCGCGCCCCGGTGCCCGCAATTGTGGTGATGATCCCGGACGGATCCACCCGGCGAATGCGGACGTTCCCATTGTCGGCGATGAACAGGTTGCCGCTATCGTCCACGTCCACGCTAATGGGGCCATTAAGTTGTGCTAACACGGCCGGGCCGTTGTCACCCCTGAAGCCCTGCATGCCGGTGCCCGCAACGGTGGTGATAATACCGAGGCGATCCACCCGGCGAATGCGGTGATTGCCCCCATCCGCGATGTAGAGGTTACCTGCAGCGTCCACCGCCATACCAAGGGGGTCGAAGAGCTGAGCGCCGATGGCCGGGCCGCCGTCCCCACTGAAGCCTCGCTTTCCGGTCCCGGCTATGGTGGTGATATTGCCAAAGGGATCCACCCGGCGAATACGGTTGTTCACGCGATCACCAATGTAGAGGTTGCCGCCCGCGTCCACGGCTACGCTAGTCGGCCAAAACAGCTGAGCTTCGACGGCCGGTCCACCGTCCCCGCTGAAGCCTCGCTTTCCGGTTCCGGCAACGGTGGTGATATTGCCAAAGGGATCCACCCGGCGAATACGGTTGTTGAATAAATCGGCGATATAAAGGTTGCCGATAGCATCCACTGCCAGCCGTTGGGGACGGTCTAGCCGAGCGTCGACGGCAGGGCCGCCGTCCCCTCCGAAGCCGTTGTCCCTGGATCCAGCAACGGTGTTTATAATCCCCAAGGGATTCACCCGGCAAATACGGTGGTTGGCGACATCGGCAACATAAAGGTTGCCGACACTATCTACCGCCACTCCTTCGGGCAGATTTAACTCGGCGGCGATCGCCGGCCCACCGTCCCCACCCGCGCCCGATATTCCCGAGCCTGCGATAGTGGTGATGATCCCTGAGGGATCTACCTTGCGGACGCGCTCGCTACCTGAAAAATAGAGGTTGCCGTTACCGTCCTCCGCCAAGCCTCTGGGCAAGCTTAACTCTGCAGCGATGGCCGGGCCGCCGTCGCCACTGAAGCCCCGCTTTCCGGTTCCGGCAATAGTGGTGATCATTCCCGAGGGATCTACCTGGCGAATGCGGTGGTTCAGTGAATCGGCGATACAGAGGTTACCGGTGGCATCCACCGACACGGATTCGGGTAGGTTTAGCCGTGCGGCAGTGGCCGGGCCGCCGTCGCCGCTGAAGCCCTGCTTTCCGGTCCCCGCAATGGTGGTGATTATTCCGGAGGGATCCACCCGGCGAATGCGGAAGTTCACGGAATCGGCAATGTAGAGGTTGCCGAAACTGTCTACCGCCACGTCTTTGGGTGCACTTAGCTGTGCTGCCACGGCCGGGCCGCCGTCACCGCTGAATTCTCTCTTTCCCGTCCCGGCGATGGTGGTGATGATTCCCGAGGAATCCACTCGGCGAACCCGGTTGTTCCGGTCATCGGCAACGAAGAGGTTGCCGTCAGCGTCCACGGCCACGCCTCGAGGGAAGTACAGCCGAGCCCGGACCGCCGGACCATTGTCTCCACTGTAGCCCGACTCTCCCGTGCCTGCAATGGTGCTGATGGTTCCCGACGGATCCACCCGGCGAATGCGATGGTTATCGGTGTCCGCGATGTACAGGTTGCCGAAACCATCTACCGCCGCATCGTTCGGATAGTACAATCGCGCCCGGATTGCCGGGCCGTTGTCCCCAACAGCGCCGCCGGCGATGGTGTCGATTCTCCACGCGGCCTGGGTCGCCCGGACCTGTTGCTCGATGTCACCCGGTTCCAGCCTCGCCGCTTCAAAGTCGGACAGTTTCGGTTTCAGCGCCCGGTCGATCTCGGCTGTGCTGGTCGGGATTCGATGGGGACTGACGGAGACGCCAAGAGCAATGAGAATCAGGACAGTCAGCCGGGCGGACGTATTCCGTTTGACAGTCATGGCTGTTGTATCCCCGCTGGCTCGAAAGGGTACGTCGTTAAGGAGGGTATA
Organism: Acidobacteriota bacterium; assembly: GCA_009841055.1. Lineage (GTDB taxonomy): Bacteria > Acidobacteriota > Terriglobia > Versatilivoradales > Versatilivoraceae > Versatilivorator. The sequence continues at coordinate 1,584 of VXMN01000021.1, read as the reverse complement.
CCTGGGTCAAGTGCAGGTCCTCAGAGGATAGGACTTCTCACCGGCTACCGATCATTTGTTTCCGTTCCGCGCTACGGCTGACTAAGCAGGAAGGCTCCGTCGCCGCTCCGCTGGCCGGGCCTGCCGCCGTCGTTGATCACCCCGTAGGCGACAAACGGATTGCTGCCCGAAACCTTCCTCACCTGAACGTATCCTTGACCCGTGGCCCCCAGAATTCCGTTGAACTGATACCAACGCCGGGGACCGAGCGTCACGTTCCTGGTTCTCGGCTGAGTGTCCCCGTCGCCTTGGTAAATAACAATCTCGAAGGTACTGGGGCTGTCGTCAATCTCCCCGGTGTTGACCAGGGCCAGATTGCTTCGGTTCTCCTCGTTCTGCTGCAATCCATAGATCCATGCACTGTCGACGGAAGCCAATCCATAGGGAACCGCATGGTAGAAGAGGCTGTACTGCCCGCTTCCATGGTCCGGAGCCCCCGTCCTGGCTCCGATCACGATCCCGCTCATGTCTTCCTCGGCCACCGTCGCAAATACGGCCCCCGCAAAAGCCCGATTGGCCGGACCGATGCCCTCCACTTCCTGCCGGCGCAGCCAGTCGATGATCCCCGGAAAGATCCTTTGCTCACCCGCCTCAAGCTCCAGGCTGAATCGGGCCGTGCCGTCATCGCTCCCAACCGCCTCGGCCACAAAGCGGAAATCCACCCTTTTGGCCACCGCAGAGAAGTTCGTCACGGTCAACTCGCTACTGAAGTCTCCCGTCTCCACAATCACCGGCAGGGTTTGCCCCACCGTCCCTGCCAGGGAACTCGCCTTCACCGGAAAAACAAACGACCCGTCCGAGTTGACCTGGTCATTGATGACTCCATAGGCATAGAAGGGCGCCGCCCCCTCTACCCGCTCCACCTTCACGTAGCCGTTCTCAATGCCGGCTTCGTTCAGGATGCCGTTGTACTGGTAAAAGCCTCCGGGAGGCAGAGAGAGATCGGACAAGATCAGCCTCCGGTCCGCTGACGCCGGGTCTCCCGAGAAAATCGTCACCCTCACGGTGATGTATCCCTGGCTTTCCTCGCCCGCGTTCTGAACGGCCACGTTGGAGCGGTCCTGGTGGTTCTGGCGCAGCCCGCACAAATAGACGGCTTCTTCGAAGCCCTCCTCTTCAGGCACACCCGGATAGGCCAGTCCGGCCCGCTCCTCATCCCCCGCCGCGGTGGTCCGCACCAGCACTCCTGCCTCGGACCCTGACGGCATTTCTACCCGAAGCGTACCGATGCGGTCTCCAGAATCAGGAATGGGGATGCCCAGCCTCCTGAGATAGCCCAGAGCGTCGGCCTCGATCTTCTGTCTGCCCGCCTCGAGCACTTCGGAGGCCGTCCCGCTGCCCCCTCCCCTGTGGGCCGTATAGATGTAGTTGAGCCTGACCCCACGCTGCCCTCGGTTGGTCAGGGCCAGTTCCGAGGTGAAAAAGGAATTGCTGCGTCCGGTAGCGGCCAGAATCACCGGAACGAACAGAGACCCCGTCGTCAGGTGGAAACTGCCCTCACTCCTGCTTCCCTGGCTGCACTCATGACTGAACCGGCCCATGTTC
>VXMN01000055.1 GCA_009841055.1 Acidobacteriota bacterium | reverse complement strand
CCAGGGGGCGTGATCCTGGCGCAGGCATTTTCCCCTCAGCGCGTGCTCGGGAGCGAAGAGCGTAGCGGTCACTACGGTCGAGCGAGCATGGATGCGCTGAGGGGAAAAGGACAAGCCAGGGCGCGCCCAGCACAATCGGTACGCTGAAGACTCCCAACAAAGCGCCGCAAGATGTTAAAAACGAACACTCTTCTATCGATAGCTCAGCGGCCTGGTGAGAAGTGCGGGTTAACCCCCGGAGCCGGCCGCCTGGCGGCGTCCCGGTCGGCTTGTTCCCCCGGTCCCCCGCCACCGGCACCTCCGGACGCCGACGCCGTTGTCCGGCTGGGAACTCCGGGCTGTTCTCCTGACTGAGACCCCGTCGCCGGAAGTGAACTCCATGGGCCATCCCCGCTTTCATCGCCTGTTGTCCCGACTCCTCTCCGACTACGGCATGGTGCTGGTCCTGCTGCTGCTGGGGGCCTGCTTCAGCTACGTCACCTGGGACGAGCAGCACCCCACCGGGGTCGAGGCCGCCGAGCAGTTGACCGACCGCATCACCCGGGGATACCCACGGGGCGCCGCCGTCCTGGTGGTGGCCCGCGAGCACGGCGAGGATGCGCTCTTTGCCGACTCCCTGCAGCGCCTGCTGACCGAGGCCGGCATGAAGGTGCCGGGAACCGTCAAGGGCCAGCCCTCCGACGCCCGGGAACGCCTGGAAGCGCTGTCCCGGGCGGGCGGGGGCCTGGACGCCATCGCCTGCACCGACGTCACCGGCCGCTGGGCTGTCTTCGACCGGCTGGGCGAAAAGTTTCCCGGCCTGGCCGGAGCCAGCGTCCTGACGCCCCCGAGCTACCGCTGGCCCAACTTCCTCAAGCGCGACAACCTGTTGAACGTGGCCAACCAGATCGCCGTCATCGCCATTCTGGCGGTGGGGATGACCATGGTCATCATCACGGCGGGGATCGACCTTTCGGTGGGCAGCCTGATCGCCTTCTCGGCGGTGGTGTGCACCTGGCTGATCCGGGAGGCAGCCTCGGCCGAAGCCGCCGGCCCGCTGGACATGGTGCTCTGCGGCCTGGGGGCCATCCTGCTGTGCGGCCTGCTGGGGGCCTTCTCCGGGGTCATGGTCACCTGGTTCGCCATTCCCCCCTTCATCGCCACCCTGGGCATGATGCTGGTGGCCAGCGGGTTGGCCTACATCCTGGCCGAGGGCCAATCGGTCTACCAGGTCCCCGACTCCTTCGTCTGGCTGGGTCGCGGGGCCGATTTTCTGAGGATCCCCAATGCGGTGGTGCTGATGCTGGCGCTATACTTGTCGGCACACTTGTTGATGACCCAAACCGCGCTGGGACGCTACATCTACGCCGTGGGCGGCAACCGCGAGGCCGCCCGGCTCTCGGGGGACCCGGTCACGGCCGTGCTCATCTTCGTCTACACGCTGTGCGCGGCCCTGGCCGGGCTAGGCGGAGTGGTCATGGCGTCGCAACTGAAGAGCGGCTCCCCGACTTACGGGCTGATGTACGAGCTCTACACCATCGCGGCGGTGGTGGTGGGCGGCGCCAGCCTGGCAGGCGGGGAGGGCAGGATCTTCGGAACCCTCATCGGGGCTTTCATCATCGCGGTGATCCAGAACGGCATGAACCTGACCGGCGTCGAGAGCTATACGCAGAAGGTGGTTCTGGGGGCGGTGATCCTGGGCGCCGTGCTGCTGGACATCGCCAAGAAGCGAGGCTGGGGGAGGTTGCAGCGGGCCAGGCAGGCGTGAGGGGACAGAGGTTCCGGGAGCCCCGACCTTCGGGAAGGGCGTCGCCCCGGGGCGAGTCTGTAAAGGGAAATTGCAGGAATCGCAAAGGCAGGTCTATGGCAGGTCATTGAACAAAGGAGGAGCTTCGACCATGAACATCAAGCTACTGGGCAGGGCAACTATCGCCGGAATCTTACTGATTGGGGTTGTCTTGGCCCTGACCGCCCCGGCCGCGGCCGGGGAGGGAGACGGCCAGAAGGAAGTGATCTTCTATTCGGACGGACGCCACTCCAGCGTCTACCTCTATGAACCCCCCATGAGCATTCGCCAGTACGTGGAGCCCATCGACGAGCTGCTGGACCTGGGCATCGATACCATCACCTACGCCGTGGGCGACTGCAGCGTGCTCCTCTACGACACCAAGGTGGGGGAACGCTGGGGGCACAACCTGAACCTGGTCAACCACATCGTCTGGTACCGGGCCGGCCAGAACGCCCATTCGTTCATCAAGCGGGGCATGGACCCCCTGGACGTGGTCACCAGGCACGCCCAGCGCCGGGGATTCAAGTTTCTCCCCAATATCCTGCTCAACATGCTGCACACGGCCCCCAACAAGGTCACCAACAGCCGCGTGGCCGACTTCACCACTCAGCATCCGGAGTGGCAGGTGGGGCCGGAGCCCGACTTTCCGGCGGCCGTGCACGATCTGCCCCACCGGCTCTCCTACGCCCGGCCGGAGATCCGGGCCGACCGCCTGGCGGTGATCACGGAGCTGGTGAGCCGATATCCCACCGACGGCATCGAGATCAATTTCAAAGACTATGCTCCCTTTATCGCCCGGCGGGAGGTTCCCGAGCACACCGAGACCATGACCGGCTGGCTCCGCCAGATCCGGCAGGCTTGCGACCTGGCGGCCAAGGAGCAGGGCCGTGAGAAGCGGCTGGTCATTCGCATTGCCGGCACTCTGGAGGGCAACCGCACCCTGGGAATGGACCTGGAAACCTGGATCCGGGAGGAACTGGTGGACTCGGTGATCGCCATGCCGGTGACCCACGGGTATGAAGCCGGAACCCCCGAGCTGCGGAAGGTGGTCGAGGCCACCAAGGGCACCAAGGTCAAGGTGCTGGCCGGCATCAACAACTCAGCCAATCCCCAGGACACCCGCGAGGTCTTTGCCGCGGCCGCGGCCAACGCCTACGCGGCCGGAGCGGAAGGCGTGCTCTTCCACACCTACTACCCCGATCCCGACCGCTATCCCTACGACGACTCGGCCACCGAATCCATGCGCTTCATGGGCTATCCGGACGTGCTGGCCCACCGGGACAAGCGCTTCCGTATCGGAAGCAATCCCAAGGCGGACACCCCTCCCAAGTACGGGGTCCCCTGGCAGCTCCCCCTGGAGCTGGTCCCCGGTGAGAAGGGGAAGGAGATCCACCTGGACGTGGCCGACGACCTGGCGGCCAAGGCAGGCGAGGGCGAGCTGTGGCGCTGCGAGCTGCAGGTCATGGTGCAGCACATGATGCATACCGACAAGGTCAAGCTGTGGTGGAACGGGAAGGAGCTCCCTGAAGCCAGGTGGCGCAAGGCCGACTGGACCTACCAGATGCGTCCGCGGCCCCAGCGCTACCGGGGATACCGGCTGCACGTGGACCTGCGCGGCGAGGACCTGCCCAAGATGGGCCGGAACACCATTCGGGTCGACGTCCTGGAGAAGGACAGTAAGCTGGTCTTCCCCATCATGATCAGCGACGTGGAACTGGTGGTGGAATACCTGCCCGGCCGCAACGGTCTGCGCCCGGGAGAAGGCGGGCCGGGACTCAAGCAATAGCTAGAAGAACACCCGCTCGATCATCCAGTAGGCGCCCATGGCGGCAATGGCCAGGGACCCGGGGATGACCACGGCCTTGCGGTAGCGGTCCGGATCGCGCAGCCAGATTGTCAGCAGCAGGCCGGCGGCGATCACGGTCAACTGGCCCAGCTCCACCCCCAGGTTGAATCCCAGCAGTCCCACCAGCAGGGCCGCTGCCGGCAGGTCCAACTGGCTCAGGGCCCCCGCGAACCCCAGCCCGTGCACCAGGCCGAAGACGAAGACCACCAACAGCCGCCAGGAGGTGTACCTGGGATAGAAGATGTTTTCCAGGGCGATGACCACGATGCTTCCGGCAATGATCGGCTCCACTACCGAGGCGGGGACGTGCACCACCCCGGTGGCGGCCATGCCCAGGGTGAGGGTGTGGGCCAGGGTGAAAGCCGTCACCTGCAGCAACAGGGGCTTCCAGTGCCGGCTGAGCAGGAACAGGCCCAGAACGAAGAGGATGTGGTCCATTCCCAGAGGGACCACGTGCACGAAGCCCGAGCGAATGAAGCTGGTGAAGGTGGCCCAGTTTCCGGGGGCGGTGATGCCTTCGATCAGGTTCTGGTCGGGGTCGCCGGTTTCCGCCTCCGCCAGGTTGGAGAGGTCGAGGACCCGGCTGGTCTCATCCGGGAACAGCACCTGGATTCCCCGCAGGATTTCCCCCTGGTAGTAGTTTAGAAACAACAGGCTCAATTCAGCCTCGGGCAGGGAGCGGGCCTGGTAACCCGTCAGTCCCGAGGTGTCCTTCAGACGCCAGGACCCGGTCATCATCACCGGATCGTCGGCCCGGGTGAGGGGCCGGCCCCGGAAGGTGGTGAACTCGAATTCCCATTCGGGCCGGGCCGCGCCCCCTGGCTCGAAGGAGAGCTGCAGGATCCTGTCGGCGTACGCACGCGCCTGGGCCCGCAACTGGTCCCGGTCCGCCTCGCTCAGCCGCAGGTAGTCCTCCAGGAACAGATAGGGCTCGGCTTCCGGATCCTGGCTGAAGCAGCGGGTGTCCAGCTCGATCTTGATGACCGCCGATCCGTCGGCCTCGAAGAAGGACCTCAGGGGCACGTCGGGGATGGGATGGGCAACGCCGATTGGGACGAGAAACAGCAGGAGCCAGACCCCCAGCGCCATCCTTGCAACGAAGGACGGAGCGGAGGCTCGGCTGTTTCGCGGGCCGCGGCGGGGCTCCGGGACCTGGCCGGCATTTGGGGCAGGGCAACTTGAATGTTGTCTCATGGCGTTCCCTATGCTTTACTATGAGTGGTTAGGTTCCAAGACAATTTGGTATGCGGCCTGACCGCTGTCAGCAAATAAGGAGAATCCGATGAAACTCTTCGTTTCGATGATCCTGGCTGCCGTTCTTGCCTTCGGCGTGAGCCTGGGTCCGGCCTACGCCGGCTGTGGCAAGAAGGTGACCAACAAGGGCACCCTGAAGAGCGTGGATGCCGACAAGAAGACCATCGTGGTCGCCGCCAAGGGTGAAGAGACCAAGCTGTCTCTGACCACCGGCACCAAGGCCATCGGCGCCGACAAGGTTGCCGACATGAAGGGCAAGATGGTCAAGGTGATCAGCGAGCACGGCAAGGTGGATTCCGTCGCCTTGCTCAATTAGCCACTAGCTGTACGCAGCTATTAGAGCCGGTCAGTGGTTGAAACCGACACTTCTAACAACACCAGGTGCGGATGAACTCAGCATAGGTGTCCGCGCCTCGGTGTAGCTGTTCGACCGAAATCCACTCGTCGAAGGTGTGGGCCTGCTCCACGTCGCCCGGTCCGATCAGGACCCGGTTCTTGAGGTCTGTGTAAACCGAAGCCTCGCTTCCGTACCCCACCGTACGGGCACTCTCCCGCCCCGTTACCTGAACAACTTCCCGGACGAAGGACGACTTGGGGTCCACGTGAAAAGCTCCGTGCCCCCGGTCTACCTTCAGTTCCACTCCGCATTCCCGGGCCGCCCGGGTCACCCGCTCGATCAACCGGTCGGTGTTCGTGCCGGGCATGGGACGGAAGCCGATGCGGCAGATGCTGACCGGTTTCTTGACGTTCATGGCCTCGGGATAGTCCTCGATACCGATGTTCCCTCCCAGGGTCGGAGGGTCGAACTCCGGGTCCTGCCACTCGGGACTGCTCTGGGTTTCGTCGTAGAGCTCCTTCATCCTGACCAGGAAGGGAATCATGACCCAGTTGGCGTTCAACCCCACCCGGGTGCTGGAATGGGCCGATTCTCCCCGGGCCGTGGCCTCGAATGAGCACCCGCCCTTGTGGGCGTAGACCACGTCCAGCAGGGTGGGCTCTCCCACGATGGTCCTGGTCTGGGCTTCCACCATCTCCCGGTAGAAATTTGATTCCTCCTTGACCTGGATGGCGCCTCCATACCCGACCTCTTCGTCGGCGGTGCAGGCGATGTAGACTGGTTGCTTCAGTTGGCCGGCCTCGAAGCGCTCGGCCGCGGCCAACATGCTGGCCACCGACCCTTTCATGTCGCAGGCCCCCCGCCCGTAGAGCTTTCCCTGCCGAACGGCGGGAGTGAAGGGTCCGTGATCCTCGGTGAACCAGTTGATGGCCGGGACCACGTCGGTGTGCCCGAAATAGGCCATTCCGCCCCGCCCTTCGCCCTTTTTCCCCACCACGCTGGCCTTGCGGATCCCGTTCTCGTCCTCGTACTCCAGGCGTTCGGTCCGGCAGCCCATCTGCTTGAGACGATCCTCCAGGTAGTCGGTCAGGGCCACGTTGCTGAGGCTGCTGGTGGTATCGAAGGCGATGATGTCCTTGGCGTATTGGAGGGCGTCCACGAATCGGTCCTTTCTGTTGACGACGGAAGAGGCATTCCCGCGGAAAGGCTAGTGTACAACCGGCGGATGCCGGCCTCAATGTCTATTCCGTCTTGAATGAACATGGATAGACAGGATGCACAGGATAATCAGGATGATGAGAAATGGGCGATTGGCTCCGTCTCAGCCGTCGCTGACCTGGAGGCTGACCTCCTCCAGCACCGGAGTGCTGCCCCCGTCGGGTGTGGTGAGCAGGGCGCGGTACTGAAGCCGGCGGTGGCCGGGAGGACGCGGCGGAAGCTCGGATGGCTGCCGGTAGTAGCTTCCGGGGCCGTCCGGCCCTTCCCAGGAGGCGGTTCTCAGAGCCCCTTGTGTCGGTCCGCTTCGCAGTTGAAACTTCACCGCCGTCCCGTGGGGCGTTCGGGCCCGCCAGTCCAGCCGGGAGGGACGTTTGCCCGCAGGGATGTTCAGCGGTGGCGAACGGTATTCCTCTTCCAACTTCCGGTGATAGATGTTGCCGACGTCGTGGCGGACGCTGAAATGGGGCCCGAAGGTCTGGATCCAGTGCCGCCTGGAGAAGGAATACCCCTGGGGGGATCCCCAGAAGATGTTGGTGCCGACCCCGTGGTCGCCGTCCCGCAGGTGGTTGAAGGGGACGATATCCATCCATCCGTCCTGGTTCAGATCGGCCACCGTGAGGGCCAGGGTCGACTCTCCGGGCAGTCCCGTCCGGCGGGATTCGCTGTAGCCCTCCGGTCCGCCCCAGTAGATGAAGCAGGGCAGCTTGCGGGTGGTGTAGGCGTGATAGTTGGTCATGACGATGTCCAGGTAGCCGTCCTTGTCGAGATCGGCCACCGACTGCTCCTCCGACTCGTAGGCCTCCAGCCTCTGGCTGCGGGAGAGGTCGAATCCTTCCGCGCCCCCCCAGAGAAGGGTGGCGTGGCGCATGGGGCGCCCGTGCCTGGCCATGTCGTAGACGCCGCCCAGAATCAGGTCCAGCCAGCCGTCGGCGTTGAGATCGGCGATCTCCACCGTGGAGGCTGAATTGACCTTGAGCAGGCTGTGGTTGTCCCGGCCGTAGTCGCCTCCGCGGCTGCCCCAGAAAATGTCCACGTTCTCCCGGTCCACGTCGGGGAAAATCACATCCAGATACCCGTCCTTGTCGAGGTCGGCGATGGCGGCGCTCTGGCTGATGTTGGTGTTCAGGCTCAGCTCGGTGCGGCGCCGGCCACTGAATCCGTCCTCTCCGCCCCACAGGAGAATGCCCCGGGATGAAGCCTCCTCACTGTAGGCCGAGCCTGCAGGAATCACCAGGTCCAGGTAGCCGTCTCGATTGAGATCGGCCGTGGAGGCCCCGTTCCCTTCCTCCAGATTCAGCTCCTCCCTCCGCTGGGCACCATAGCCTTCGGCGTGCCCCCAGTAGATCCAGCCGTTGGGAAAGGCGATGTCCGTCCAGCCGTCCCGATTCAGGTCGGCGATGGCCGGCACCGCGCCAATGGCTCCCGGCACCCTCGAGACGGATGCGGCCGAGTAGTGGTGGCGTGGATTGCCCCAGTAGATCAGGGAGTCGATGGCATCGCGCGAGCCGCTGTTGCGGTTGACCAGCACCAGGTCGGGAAAGCCGTCCCGATTCAGGTCGGCGCCCTGCAGACTCACGGGGCCGAACCCCTGCAGTTGGAGGCGGTGGGCCGGGTCGAAGCCCTGGGGACCGTTCCAGTAGATGTAGGAGGGCACGTCGTGGGTGCGGGCATCGCCTTCGTTGGCGAAGGCGACATCGATCCAGCCGTCCCGGTTGAAGTCGGCCGCGACGGCGTCGCTGGCGTCCAGGGTGGGCAGGTCGGTCCGCCGTCCGGCTTCGAACCCCTGCGAGCCTCCCCAGTAGATGGTGGAGGGCTTCCCGCCCCGGTTGGCTAGGATCAGGTCGGGAAAGCCGTCCCGGTTCAACTCGGCGACTGTGCATCGAACCGCGCCGGCGGTGGGCAGCTCCGCCCAGGGTTCCGCGGGAAGGCCTTGGGGGCCGCCTTTGAAGAGTTGGGCCCGATCGTCGCGGTGAGTCACCACCAGGTCCGGAGTGCCGTCCCGGTCCAGGTCGGCCAGGCGCAGCCCCACCGGGTCGCCGCCCTCCATGCGGTGGCGCCGCTCGACGGAAAAGCCGCCGGGGCCGCCCCAGTAGAGAAAAATGCTCTTCTCCTCAGTGTTGTTGTTCACGAACAGCAGCTCGGGGAAGCCGTCCCGGTTGAGGTCGCCGGCGGCCACGTCCAGGGCGCTGATCGAGGGCACCACCGTCCGCCTCCGGCTGCTGAAGCCCGCGGGACCGTTCCAGTAGATATAGGACTCCAGGTGTTGGGCGGTCCCGAAGCGTTTCCAGCCCTCGATGCCATGGTTGGCGATGGCCAGGTCCACGAATCCATCCCGATTGAAATCGGCCGCCGCCACCGCACTGCCCAGCAGGGTGGGCAACAGCGTTCGCCGGCCGGGCCGGAATCCCTCCCGGCCCCCCCAGTAGATCATGGCGTCGGTCTCGACCCCGTAGTTGTGAATGAAGTTGCAGAAGACCAAGTCCAGGTAGCTGTCCCGGTTGAGGTCCACCAGCAGGGAGCGTCCGCCGCCCTTGCTGGGAAGCCGGGTCACTCCGGCCTCGCGCTTGCGAATCTCGCTCAGCAGCTTGCCCAACGGCTGCTGGTCGGGCAGGTCGGGAAGCAGGGAACGGAGTCCTCGCGGTCCCCCCCAGTAGACGAGAACGTCCTCGCTCTCGACCTGGTTGTGGTCCTGTCCCACGAACAGGTCCAGGAACCCGTCGTTGTTCAGGTCCCAGCGGTGAATCATCTCGACGGTTCCCTCCCGGCCGATGTAGAGATTGGCGCCCCCGTCGGCCAGCGTTCCCCGCGAGAAATCCTCGAAGCTGGAGTGTCGCACCCAGGGCTGGTGGGAAACCGGACCGGAGGCGGCCGACAGCAGCAGCCCCGCACCCAGGCACCCGGCGATGATGGAGGTCTTGGTCATGGTTGGGATGGGGCGGGCGGCGGCCCCTTGAACTGCAGGGGACCGTAGACCTCGTAGGAGTGAAAGCCACCGCTTTCGGTCACGGGGGCTGTGGCGGTATTCAGCGGCTGCTCCCAGCGCGCGTCATAGTCATACCTGCAGACCGCCGCCTTCCAGACCTCTCCTGCTTGGGGGACGGAATTCCCGGCGTGATGCAGTTCAGCCAGGGGAAGGGCCAGCTCCAGAGACCAGCCCCGGTCGTCGTCCTCCGGATTGTTGAGGGTGCCGTCCACCGCCACCGCCACCCGCAGCCCGCTGTTCCAGGCCGTGGCCTCGTCCAGGGGGGCGCCGCGCTTGACAAAGTAGGCGTCGAAGATCTGGTTGCTGGGGCTGAACTCGAACTCGTAGTAGAGCGGGGAGGACTCCAGCGGCTTGATGAAAAGCTCCAGCACATCCTCCTCCCACAAGCGGGCGTCGCGGCCGGTCAAGGTGGAGCCGACATCCCGGTCCTGGGCGGTCATGGCCACGAAGAGCTCCTTCCCGTCCCAGAGGAACCGGGCGGAGGCCCGCGTCGGAGACACCGGATTGCCCACGCCGTCGAACCGCAGCGGAATCTCCGGGGCCTGCTCCCAGGCCGCCTCGTCCGGGCGCCCGTCAATCTCGATGGGATCGCTGGTCAGGTAGCAGGGAATCGGGTCGGCTTCGGCCTGCGGCGGGGCGCCGGCTTCCGGAGCGGGATCGACTTCCGGGGCCGGAGAGCAGGAGACCCCGAGCAGAATCACAAGCAGCGGGAAAAGGATTGCGGTGATGCCTTTCATGAATTCGACCTCTTCAATCAGGGGACGGATTTTTTGGAGTTTCCCGGGCGGCGGATGGGTCCCCCGGGTTCTGAAACGGTATCGGACTCGATCGGGAGCTCCTCATTGTCTACAAAGTCGGGCGGTTGCGCCAGAGGCACCGTCGCGCTACCACGTCGATCCATTTGAACAGAAACTCACCTCTCATTCCCGGGAGACTATCCCTCCACACCGGCTTCTTTCATTGCGGCCGCGGCCCTCTTCGCCATCTCTTCTTCGGAAACGTCCTCCACGTGGGTGCTGATCGTCCACACGTGGCCGAAGGGATCGGCCAGCGTTCCGGAACGATCCCCGTAAAACTGATTCCGTAGCGGGCGAATTTCCTTGCCACCGGCTGCGATTGCTTGGGGGTAGATTTTGTCGACGTCACTGACGTAGACCATCAGGTGGACGGAGGTTCCCCCAAGCGACTCCGGGCCTTTGTAACCCATGTCGGGATACTCATCGGCGAGCATGACGTGGGAGTCCCCGATCCTGATCTCGGCGTGGCCGATCTTGCCGCCCGGAGCCTCCATGCGGAACAACTCGGCGGCTCCAAGGGCTTTCTTGTAGAACTCGATCGCGGCGGCCGCGTTCTTCACGATCAGATAGGGGGTAACCGAGTGGTACCCCTCGGGAATCGGCGAAACCGGCATGGTGATTGTCCTCCTTGGGTAGGTCCATGATGGCGAAAGAGGCCACCGCAGCATTGGGGCAATAGGGCCTCTGAGTGGCGAATTGTACTTGGCAAGACGGGTACTTGGCCACTTTGTCCCGGAATGCACGACAGCAAAGACCGCCCTCTCGATGAGAGAGCCGTCCTCTAGCCATATCGAAAGTCACTTGTCCCAGTTTGGGACATCGTGTCGAAACACACGAAAATGACACTTTATGGAATTAAGTATTTACTGTAAACACACTCTCGCTTGTTAACATTAAGATGTGGTTGTTTCGAGACTAGCGTTCTGCTGGACCGGCCTCGGTGTTCCATTCAGGGGAATATTGCAAGTCTGAGAAAGGGGCACTTCCTCACTTTCGAACCGATTCTCAATTCTAAGGGAAGGCCCGTCCAGGGTTGGAAACAACAGTGACCATGCAACCGAGGATTCTTAAGGCCCTCGCCGTATCCTTATTCATTTTCTCCCCAACCGAACCCGATGGGTTCGGGCAGGGCACGCCGCCGGATCTTTCCTTTTCCAGCCTGAGGGACGTCGCCCTCGACGCCCAGGGCGACATTCTGGTTGTCGACCACGACTCCAACCGGGTCTATAAGGTCACGCGCGACGGAAATATCTCCGTATTCGCCGGGACCGGGCAACTGAGAGACTCCAGAAATTCGGGCGGCGACGGCGGGCCGGCGACCGAAGCGCGGTTGAGTTATCCGAACGGCATTGCCATAGGCTCCCGGAACGAAGTCTACATTTCCGACAGCGACCTGATCCGCCGGGTAGATTCCAGCGGCATCATCACGACCTTCGCCGGAGGCGGAGAATCGGATGGCAGCATACCTTATGGTCAGCCGGCAATCGACTTTGGCCTGTTTGATGCGAGAACCATCGAATACGATCCGCGTTCAGAAAGATTGTACATCTGGCAATCGGATCAACGGATCTGGCGGGTCGAGAACGGCAGGATCTTCCATCAGGCAGGAAGTGGAGAGATAGGCTGCGGAGGCGATGGAGGGACCCCGACCGAGGCGCAATTCGACTACATCAAGGATATGGCGGTCGGCCCCGATGGGTCACTTTACTTGGCCGACAATTCCGATTTGCGCATTCGCAAGATCGATCCTGCCGGTTCGACGATCACAACGGTGGTCGGCAACGGTCGACTTGGGGGCGATCGAATTCCGTATGGGACACCCGCCCTCAAAACGGGAATACGGTACCCGGAAGGATTGGCGTTTGACTCACGAGGCCTGTTGCACTTTATCGACGATGTCGGCATCATCTATCGGCTCGAGCCGAACCAAACGCTGACGTTGTTTTCCGATCTCTCCGATCTGCCCGGCGGAAAGGCCACGGGCAGCATGGTCTTCGGTTCAGCGGGAAACCTGATCATAGCGGACCAGAACCAACTAAGAATCCTGGAAGTGAGTGCCGACGGCAGCCGAGTGCGCACCATCGCTGGCGGATCCAAGTCCCGAGAGTCCCAGGAGATCTCAGACGTCTCGCCTGTAGCCACTCCCGGCGTTCACCGCAACAAAACCACTCCCCGAGACTCCCATTCGATCGTTGGCGGAGAGGAAGTCACCGCCGGAGAGTGGCCCATGGTCTTGCGGGTGGACACCCCGACGAAATTCTGTACCGCGAGCCTGGTGGCCCCCAACTGGGTCCTCACCGCCGCCCACTGTCTGGTCGATCATGACGGGTCTGTCGATGACCCCAACGACATTTCCGTTTTCCTGGGGCACGACTGGAACAGGGGAGTTTGTGAGAACACCAGAGATGAGATCGGACGGGTCATCATCCACCCGGACTACTACTACAAGGGAGCGGGCTTCAGAAACGATGCCGCTTTGGTCGAGATTTTGGAGCCGGCTCCAGCTACCCCGGTCAGGATCCTGACTCCGGAGGAAGAAGCTTGGCACGCCCCTTCCGGCACTAAGGGCACCGCCGTCGGTTGGGGCAGAACCGATGACGGCGGCTATCCCCGCATCCTGAGGCAGGTAGGTGTTCCCGTCTGGTCTCCGGAAGATTGCCTGAGGGACACCTTGTGGAGAAACAGAGAAATCGTCCATGATCGAACCCTGTGCGCCGGGTCAGAAGGAATGGGAATTGACTCGGGAGACAGCGGAGGCCCTCTCCTGGTGGGTCTTCCCGATGGAGATTGGGTGCAGGTGGGAATCCTTTCTCAGGGGCGACGTGTGCGTCGAGGATACCCGGCCGTCTACACCCGGACCTCCGCCATCTATGACTGGATCCACCAACACATTGCCGGCGGCGTCCAGTTCTCCCGCCTGGATGCAGGTCAAGTGCTGACCACGGAAAGAAGCCGGACGGTCTTCCTGGCGGGTGACCGCTTCGAGGAGACCGATCCGGCAGGGTCTGTGAGAACCGGCAGCTACGCCTTCCAGAGCCACGGTCCCCGAACGGGAACGCTGACGTTGACCTACGATGACGACACCTCCTGCACCTTTCAACTCACCTTTACTTCCGCAACCGCGGGTACGTCCAGTTACCGCTGCAGCGATGGACGTTCCGGCAGCGAGAGCTTTCAACTGACCTCCGGGGACACGAGCCTCTTCGTCCCCGTCCTGCTGACCGCGGCCGGGCGCAACAACGCCTTCTTCACCTCCGAGCTGACCCTGACCAACCGGGGAACCGAAGAGGCCACACTCCACTTCGGCTACACGGCCGATGCGGGAGGCGGCAGCGGCACCGCCGCCGACACCCTGGCCCCGGGACGCCAGCGTATCCAACCCAACGCCATCGACTATCTCACCGGTCTTGGCATTCCCATCCCCGACTCCGGAAACCGCGTCGGAACCCTGCGGGTGGAGGTTACGGGTTCTTCGGAGGTGAGCCTGACCACCCGCACCTCCACGGTCGTCCCCGACGGCCGCGCCGGCCTGTCCTATCCCTCCATCGCCGAGGATGAAGGCTTCCAGGAAGCGGTCTACCTGTGCGGACTGCGCCAGAACGCCCAGGACCGCTCCAACGTGGCCTTCCAGCACATGGGCTCCTCCGACAAGGGTCCCATCACCCTGAGGACCACCGTCTACTCCGGGGAGGCCGACGACACCGGCACCCTGGTTGTGGGTGAGGTCGAGCTCAAACCGGGCGGCTTCCACCAGTACTCGGGACTGCTGGGCAGGCTGGGCAGTCCGGCCCAGGGCTACGTCAAGGTGGAAAAGGTCTCCGGAGACGCCCCTTTCTACGCCTACGGGGTCATCAACGACAACTTCAACTCGGACGGCTCCTTCGTCTTTCCGTTGACCGAATCCTCCCTGGTGGGCACCACGGGACAGACGCTGCCGGTCATCATCGAAACCGGCAACTTCCAGAGCGAGCTGACCGTGACCAACTTCTCGGCCACGGACCGGCAGGTGGACTTCAGCTTCGTGGCCGATGGGGTCGACAGGGGCGACGACACCGCCACCTTCAGCCTGAGGCTCAAGGCCGGGGAGCAACAAATCCTGCCCGACCTGGTCAATTGGCTGCGGCAGCAGGAGGTGGCCGGCATCGGTCAGGCGCGTCGAGCCTATGTGGGAGCCCTGTTTGCCACCCCGGTCGAGGGAGACCTGAGCGGCATCGTGATCGGGGCCCGCACGGGGGCTCCCGACAAGAGAGGGGGGCAGTACAGCCTCTTCTACAACGGGGTGCCCTATGGCGGGGCTTCGGTCGAGAGCGCCTGGATCTACGGGCTGCAGCAGAACGCGGAGAACCGCAGCAACCTGGCCCTGGTGAATACAGGAGAGATCGACGACAGCCCCAGCACCTTTGAGATCACGGTTTACGACGGCAGCGGGGAGTCCGAACCGACAACGAGAAGCGTGACGCTCGGTCCCCGTCGCTGGACCCAGGAGAACGGTATTCTAGGCAGTATCAGCCAAGGGTACGTGCAGGTGAGGAAGACTTCGGGCAACAATCCGTTCATTACCTACGGCGTGATCAACGACGGCGGCAGGCCCGGGGAGCGCAGCGGGGACGGCGCGTTCCTGCTCAGCCAGGAGTAGCTTCTTGCCGCAACCCAAAGCAATGGATGACGGGAAAGACCTGAAGGCGATTAAGGAGGTTAAACAAGGCCCCATTGCCTGCGCTTTTCTCACGACCGCACCCCCCTGAGAATTGCAATCTACGACCGGTGCAGCACCGTGTCCCGCAGGGGCAAACTGGGACCCAGGTCGGGGTCCTCGTTGCGGTGGTAGTTCCTGCCCATCAGGTAGCGGATCTCCAGTTCCACGTCGTGCAACAGAATTTCGGGAATGACGGTAGCGTCCCGGTGTTCCAGCAGAACCTCCACTTCGTTCTTACCCTTCCGAGGCCAATGGGATGCATCCAGGCGGTAGACGAACCAGTAGCCGAAACCCCCGCCCCGGTTGGGCGTGCTCATTCGGTAGAGCTGGTTGATCTTCCGCAGTCCCGAATCCGGCAGGGTCTGGCCGTTCAGGCGGAAGACCAGCCGGTCCAGTTGATTGGTGTTCATCACCCGAAACCGCAGCAGCACCTCGTGGACCCGGTTGACCCGATTCCAGAAGGGCAGATCGTCGCTGACGGGGAGTTCCAGTCGCAACCTTTGGCCCTGTGCCAGCTGACGGGGCAGGGGCATCCCGGGTTCCCAGGGAGGGGACCGGTAGCTGCCCGCGGTCGGGACGAGATAGAGCTTGTCCTTGGGGGCCATGATGTCGGGATGGGGGATTTCCCGAAGCTGTTCGTAGAAGGCGGCCCGATAGGGCCAGTTGGCCCCCTGGAACCACTGGTTGAGGTAGATGCCGTCGACCCCTTGATCCCAGTAGTTGCAGGCCGCCGCCCGGATGACTTCGATCGAGCCGTTGGAAAGGCGGTCGGAGTCGACCATGCTGTTGAGCACGGCGAAAACGCGGGTTGAGGTGCCCCTGGCCGCCTCCAGCAGGGGCCGGTAGTCGGCCGCATGGTCCACCCGACCCCAGTAGACCCCGAAAGTCTCGCCGATGATGACGTCCACGATCCCCTGCCGCATCCACTCCCTTACGTCCAGGCCCAGCCCCAGGCAGGTGTCGAGGTCTCCGGGGACCCGGATGGCCAGCTCGCGATCCTGGCCTGTCTCCTTCAGGGTCCGATGGATCCGCTCGATCCAGGCGGTCATGAGGGGACGGCCGGCCTCGACTTCATCGGGATGGAAGAAGTGGGGCGAGGGGCTCTGATAGGCCAGCGTCAGTTCGAATCCATCCACCGGGTAGTTCCTGAGCACCTCTTCGATCAGGGCGAAGCGCTCCTCCCGGACCTCCGGGTGCTTGAAGTCCAGGCTGGTGAGTCCGGCGAACTCCGGATCCAGGTCGCCGCCGGCGCCGATCTCCAGGTGCTGGTTGTCCAGGCGGAACAGGGAGCTGCGCACGTCCTCCTCGCGGGACCCGCGCCTGCCCTGGTTCACCAGCAGAGCGGGATAGAGCAGCATGCCCTTTTCGTGGGCCCGCTCGCAGAGCACCTCTAACTGATCCAACCCGGCCTCCAGCAACGAACTGGCGTTCTGTTGGGCGCGCTGGAAGACCACGTGGGGCCACTTGCGGACGTGCTGCCCGAACACCTCTCCCACCTTCGTATCGTGAAAGACGGTGCGGCCGTCCGCCAGGCAGAAATTGAGCACTTCCACCGAGGTTTCCACCAATTCATCCACGGCGGCTTCCACCTCCTGTTTCCGAATGGGGGGCTCGTACATGTACATGAGGGGATGGCGGCTGTCGTGGTAGAACATGATGCGTGGCTTCTTGCGGGCGGCTCCCGACCGCGGTCGAATCGGCTCCGCCGTTGCCGGCGGGGTCAGCAGGCCCGGAGCCAGGCCAGCGGCCAGAGCGGTTCTCACGAAATCGCGTCGTTTCATCGAAGCCTCCTTGAAGGGTAGTCAGGATTAGCGTGACTCGGGCCCATTTTGGTGCGGCGCGTGACTCGTCTATGCGATGATTTGTGATGATTCCCGGACAGCACGTTCTTGATTGCAATGCAATCATAGTATATCATTGGCGGTGGTCAAATCGGATGGAGGCTGGATCATGGCAAGCATCACCATACGCAATCTCGACGATGAGGTGAAGACCCGGCTGCGCGTGCGGGCAGCCGACAACGGCCGTTCCATGGAAGAGGAGGCACGGATAATCCTGCGCGACGCGGTCGACCCTGAAGTGTCACCGGCCAAAGGGTTGGGGACGGCAATCCACGAACTATTCAAGCCGTTTGGCGGCGTGGAACTGGAACTGCCGCCGCGGGAACCGATGAGGGACCCGCCCCGGTTCGATTGAGGCGAACGCGATGATCGTCCTGGATACGAACGTTGTTTCGGAGTTGATGCGCGATCGCTCGCACCCCGCGGTTCTGGCTTGGCTGGATGCCCGACCCGCTCGCGAGCTGTTCGTCACTGCGGTGACGGAGGCAGAGGTGTACACCGGCTTGGCGTTCCTTCCCGAGGGCAAGCGTCGGCGAGGACTCACTGAAGCAGCCGACCGCGCATTCGACGGCCTCTTCAAGGGCCGCGTCCTCCCTTTCGAGAGCCGCGCGGCGCGTTCATTTGCGGAGATTGCTGCTGCCTGTCGGGCTGCCGGCCACCCGATGTCCCAAGCCGATGCCCAAATCGCGGCCATCGCCCGATCACGCGGTATGGCGGTAGCGACGCGGAACATCCGAGACTTCAAGGACGCGGGAATCGATCTCGTCGATCCGTGGGCGGGCGTCTGAACGGCGCGAGGAAGAGTACAGTTTCGTCCAACACCTGCAAGGCGATCCCATGACGTGCTGCCGCCAGCCACTGATTCGCATGTTTCTGATTGCCTTCGCCGGAACGGTCCTGCTCTGGTGGGTCTTGAACCCCTCGGACTGGAGCCGGATTTCGGCCGGGCTGCAGGCTGCCAGAGAGGCGACAGGAGCCCAGTCGGAGTTGCGCCCGCGGCCCGCTTACCCGCCGGACAAGGTGGTGCGCATCCAGATCGAGGCCCTGGGAGACAATGACCGGCCCCACACGGATGCCGGGATTGAAGTCACCTTCCGTTTCGCTTCGCCGGCCAACAAGAAGGTCACCGGCCCCCTGCCGCGATTTATCGAGATGGTGCACAATCCGGCTTACCGGCCCATGCTCAATCATCGCGGGGCACGCTATGGTAAACTCAAGCGGGAAGAGGATCGCGCCTCCCAGACGGTCATCCTGACGACTGACGACGGCAGCCGGGTGGGCTACCTGTTCCAGTTGTCACGGCAGTCCGAAGCTCCCTACAAGGACTGCTGGATGACCGACAGCGTGATGCGCTTCGAGGTTCGAGACGATTACCGGCAGGTCTGAGTTCGGCTGCGGCAGCCGCCTTTCACCCGGCCGGGGATCGAAACCTGCCATGAATCCAATGCGGATGAATTTCCTTCCGGTTCTGGCCCTGCTTGCCGGGCTCTCGAGTTCGGCGACGGCCGGCTTTGCCCAGGAAGAGCCGTCGCCGTTCGAGTCCGTGCAGGCCATCCTGGCCGAGAACTGCCTGAGCTGCCACGGGGCCGCCCAGATGTCGGGCCTGGACCTGAGGCAGCGGGAATCCTTCCTCAAGGGCGGCTCCCGAGGGCCGGCGCTGGTTCCGGGAAAGGCCGAAGACAGCCTCCTGTTCCAGGTTGCGGCCCATATCGGGGAGCTCCGAATGCCCCCCGAGTCGCCCCGCCTGCCCCGGGAAAAGCTGGACCTCATCCGCCAATGGATCGACGCCGGCGCCGTCTGGGAAGATAGCAGCAGCGACGCCGACCCGGCCGGCGAAGAGCCCGACTGGTGGTCGTTCCGCAAGCCGCGGCGCCCCTCTTTGCCCCCGGTGGACGGAAAGGAGTGGCAGGGAAACCCGATCGACGCCTTCGTGCTGGCCAAGCTGCGGGAAAAGGGTTTACCGGCGGCCCCGCCTGCCGACAAGCACACCTTGATTCGGCGGGCCTACTTCGACCTGATCGGCCTTCCCCCCACGCCGGAACAGGTGGACCGTTTCCTCGAGGACGACTCGCCCCGGGCCTTCCAGTCGGTGGTGAACGAATTGCTCGATTCTCCCCACTATGGCGAACGCTGGGGACGGCACTGGCTGGACGTGGTGCGCTACGCCGACTCGGCCGGGTTTGAAACCGATGCCTTCTTCCCCCATGCCTGGCGCTACCGGGACTACGTCATCAAGTCCTTCAACGAGGACAAGCCCTTCGACCGCTTCCTCCAGGAGCAGATCGCGGCCGACGAACTCTGGCCCAACAACCTGGACCTGGAGGGGAGCTACGCCATCCCGGTGGAGAAGCTCCGGGCGCTGGAGGCCCGGGTAGGGACCGGGCTCTACGGGCTGGTGCCGCAAACCGGCGAATCCAAGATGGACGCCAGCAGGGAGCTCAATGAAATCCTGACCGACTGGGTCGACACCACCGCCTCGGCATTCATGGGGCTCACGCTGGGCTGCGCCCGCTGCCACGACCACAAGTTCGATCCCCTGTCCCAGAAGGACTACTACCGCTTCCAGGCCATCTTCGCGGGCAGCGACACCATGGAAATTCCGGTGGTCACCAAGCTTTCCATGTTTCACCGGTCCGAGTCCTACTCCGGCTTCCTGACCCTGGCCGAGCTCCGCTGGACGCACCGACTGCTGGAGAAGAGAGTCAGCCGGCGCGTGTTCGAAGCCAGGAAGGCGGAGTTTCCGGCGGAGGTGGTGCAAGCCTTCGAAATTCCGGACGACGATCGCACCCTGGAGCAGGAGAAGCTGGCCGCCCCCCTGGCCGAAGCCTTGAAGAAGCTGGGGGACCCGAACGGTTTGACCCTGTTGGATCTGGAAAAGCACCTGACCCCTCAGGAAAAGGTCCAGCGCAAGGAGCTCGTGGAAAAGCTGGGGCACGCGGTGCTGAAGGTGCCGACCACCGAAGCCTCCCACCAGACCCATTACGACGCCCTGTTCGACATTCCCAAGGCGGTGGTCATGGGCCACCGCCAGGCCGAGCTGGTCCCGGCGATCCACGTCCTGGATCGGGGCGACCTGGGGAAAAACCTGGAGAAGGTGGAACCTGGGCTTCCTCGCATCCTGGCCAACGGAATGGACCTGGAGCAGCCTTCCTCGGAGCTGGCGGTTCCGCGGTCCCGGGCCAAGCTGGCCCTGTGGCTGAGCCGCCCCGACCATCCCCTGACCGCACGAGTGCTGGCCAACCGCCTCTGGCAGTGGCATTTCGGATCGGGCATCGTCAGCACGCCCAACGACTTCGGGCGAATGGGAGCCGAGCCCAGCCACCCGGAACTCCTGGACTGGCTGGCGACCGAGCTGGTGCGCAGGGGCTGGAGCCTCAAGTCCATGCACCGTCTCGTCATGGCCTCCGAGGCCTACCGGAGGTCCAGCCAGTATTCCGACCCGGCCGCGGCCCAAGCCGACCCCAACAATCTCTACCTGTGGCGCATGAACCGGCGCCGCCTGGAGGCCGAGGCCCTGTGGGACGCCCTCCACGCCGCCTCCGGAACTCTCAACCGCAAGTTGGGGGGGCGTTCTTTTTGCCCGACGCCGGAGGAGGGGGACCTCTCGGGCAAAAACTGGATCCGGGTCTATGCCGACCCGGAGGAGCAGAATCGGCGGGCGGTCTACATCCTGGTGCAGCGGAATTTCGGATTCCCCATGTTCGAGACCTTCGACACGCCCGATCCGGCCGTGAGCTGCTCGGTGCGCGAAGTCACCACCGTGCCTCCCCAGGCCCTCTTTTTCCTGAACGACAAGATGGTCTTCAGCCAGGCCCAGGCCTTTGCGGACCGCCTGGTCCGCGAGGTCGGAGACGATCCGTCCGGCTGGATCCGCCAGGCCTGGCGCGTCGCCCTGGGTCGGGAACCCACCGCCAGGGAGCAGGAAGAGGCCGGGACCCTGCTGGAGTCGCTGACGGATTCGGTGGTCAAGGCCGGAAAGCCCGACTCGCTGGCCGGGAAGGGCCAGGCCCGCACCCGGGCCCTCACCCAGTTGTGCCTGGCCGTATTCAACTTGAGCGAGTTTTCCTACGTGGACTGACAGTCCTTGTTAAACCCGGCCGCCGGCTGTTACCATGTCGGGTACGAGGAACCAATGCCAATGGATCACAGTTGCTGCAACCGGCAAATGACCGTCAGGTCTCGGAGGGAGTTTCTGACCACCTCCGGCTTCGGCTTTGGAGGTCTGGCCCTGGGCTATCTGCTCAATCGGGAACAGGCCCTGGGGAGCGTGGGGTCGTCCGCCCCCGTCAATCCACTGGCTTCCCGCGCGCCGCACTTCCCTGCCAAGGGCAAGAGTGTCATCTGTCTGTACATGAAGGGCGGCCCCAGTCAGATGGACAGCTTCGACCCCAAGCCCCTGCTCAGCCGGCTTGACAGTCAGCCCATACCGCCCAGCTTCGTCACCAAGGACCTGGACCTGCAGTTCGTCAAGGTCGAGGACATGAAGCTGCTGGGTTCCCGGCGGACCTTCCGGAAATACGGGCAATCGGGCCTGGAGATCTCCGACCTGTTCAGCCGGGTAGGACAACACGCCGACGACCTGGCGGTGATCCGTTCCTGCTACCACGACTCCTTCATCCACGGGCCCGCCATGAGCGTTATGCTGACTGGATCGGTCCGGCTGGGGCATCCCAGCGTGGGAGCCTGGGTGGTTTACGGCCTGGGCAGCGAGACCGAGAACCTGCCCGCCTACGTGGCCATGTCGGAGGGCGCCGGCGTCTCCACCAAGGCGGTCTATGGAGCCGGGTTCCTACCCGCAGCCTACCAGGGCACCTTCATGCGGACCGAGGGGAATCCCCTTCGAAACCTGACGCCCCCGATCGATCCCGGCAACCAGCGAAAGATCCTGGACCAGGTGGGCCGCTGGAACCAGAGGCACCTGGACCAGCAGCGTCAGGACGACTCCCGGCTGGCCGCCCGCCTGACCAACTACGAGCTGGCCTTCCGCATGCAGACGGCAGCCCCCGAACTGATCGACATCTCCAGCGAACCCGAGCACGTGCGGCAGATGTACGGGCTGAATTCCGACAACACGGCCAAGTTCGGACGGATGTGCCTGCTGGCGCGGCGGATGGTTGAGCGGGGAGTCCGCTTCATCCAGCTCTACAAGAGCGGCTGGGACGGTCATACCGAGAACGATCAACTGCACGTGGGCAGCGCCGCCAAGATCGACCAGCCCATCGCCGGACTGATCTCCGACCTGAAGCAGCGGGGACTGCTGGACAGCACGCTGCTGGTCTGGACGGGCGAATTCGGCCGCACTCCCATCAACCAGGGAAAGATGGGCCGGGACCACAATCCCTACGGCTTCACCACCTGGATGGCCGGGGGCGGGATCCGCGGCGGCAAGGCCATCGGCGCCACCGACGAGCTGGGCTTCCGCGCCGTCGAGGACCGGGTGCATGTCCACGATCTGCATGCCACCATCCTTTCACTGCTGGGTCTCGACCACGAGAAGCTGACCTACTTCTTCGAAGGCCGCAACCGACGGCTGACCGACGTCGGCGGACAGAACGACCTGTCCGGCAAACTGGTCGCCGGTTGAACCAGTCAGCGCAACGCGGCGCCGCAGCGATTCCAAGGCCGGACAAGCTCCCATCGCCCATTGCCCCTGCCGCCCAAGGCCTTTGGAGGCCGCCTCCCCGGACGGCATATCAGATTCAAGGCAGAGGCTCCGGGGCTCTGACCCTTCTTGAGACTTCCGCCATGCCGGTAACGATTCTTCTCCTGCTCTGGCTCTTTCCCCTGGCCGCCGCGGCCCAGGAGGCGCCGCCGACTTACAGGGGCAGCCTCCGCCTGCCGCTGGAGCTGCAGACCCGGCAGGGTCAACGCTTGGCAAAGGGAAAAGTCGATCTGGAAATACGACTCGAGCCAAAGACCTGGCTGCTGTTCTCCCAGGGGGAGCAGGCCTTGGCCCGGGTGGAGGGGAAGGTCCTGGAAGGCGACGCACAGGACCTGCCGGGGGCGGTTCCCTTGCTTGGCACCGTATTCCTGCAGTCCTCGGCCGTGCCGCTTCGCAGCGACTTCGATCGGCGCTACAGCAAGACCGGAAAGCCGCAGTACCGGGAAGAGAGCTACGACTGGAGAGGCACCCTCAGGGTGCACCGCCCGCTGAACCCGCAGAGCCGGGAGGTCTACTTCGTCTTTCACGAACGCGGCCAGGACGAAACGCACCGCCGCATCCGGTTCACCTTGCTTCGAACGGGGAGTGGGGAGTGAGGGGGATG
>VXMN01000284.1 GCA_009841055.1 Acidobacteriota bacterium | reverse complement strand
GTTTCCCTGCGATGTGGCACCCGGCTACCCTGCCGGCAGGAGCGCCATGGACCCGGAAATTCGGCGCACACCTCCTCGAGCCGCAAGAGTGATGGAGGAGGCCCACCCGGGAGCGCGGGCGTCCCGCCCGCATGCACTGCCGTCGCGTGCCGCTCAGTTTCCCTGCGATGTGGCACCAGGCTACCGTGCCGTCGGGAACAGCATGAGCCCGGTCCAAGCAGAGCCCCGGCGCCGTTGCCGGTCCATCCAGGTGGAGGAGATGGCCGAGGCTGTGCCAGAATCTGTGCGGGCGGGACGCCCGCGCTCCCGGGTGGACTGCATTCCGTGACGTCGTCGCAGCAAAGGAGGTCCATCGGTATTCGTGTTCATTCGTGTCCATTTGTGGTTCGTCTTTAAAAGAGATCGGTAGTTTCTTCCTCGAATGATCTGTCCGGCAGGGCAGGGGGGGCACTTATATGTAAAACATTACGATTCAGCATTTATAGCGTTGATTCATAGATAGGTTATATGAGTAATTCAGAGATGGGACGGGACATGCGCGGTGATCGCCGATGAAGACCGTGGGACTGATTGTCAATCCTGTCGCAGGGATGGGCGGCAAGGTGGGGCTGAAGGGCAGCGACGGCCCTGAAATTCTGCGCCTGGCCCGAGAGCTGGGCGCGACTCCTGAAGCTCCCCGGCGGGTCGGCCAGGCTCTGGCCGCCTTTTCCGGATCGAGGGATCCGCTGCGATGGATCACCTGTCAGGGGGAAATGGGAGAGGACATCTGTCGTCGTGCCGGTCTGGACCCCCATATCCTGGGTTCCACGAACGGACGGAAAAGCACCTGGGAGGACACCGAACAGGCCGCCGGGCTGCTGTTGGACAGAGAGGTGGACCTGCTGCTGTTCGCGGGCGGGGACGGCACCGCCCGGAATGTCTGCAAGGCCGTAGGCAACGGCCTGGTGACCCTGGGCATCCCGGCCGGAGTCAAGATCCATTCGACTGTCTACGCCGTCACGCCCAGGGCGGCCGGGGAAGTGGCCCGCGGGTATCTGGAGGGCGGGTTGAGGAGCGTTCGAGAGGGCGAGGTGATGGATATTGACGAGGAGTCCTATCGCCAGGGCATGGTGGAAGCCAGGCTCTACGGCTATCTGCGGGTGCCCGTGGAAGACCGCTATGTTCAAAGGATGAAGGCGGGAGGAGTGGCGTCCGAGGCTGAAGCGCTTGCCGGGATGGCCGAGGAGGTCGTCGATTGCATGCAGGAGTCGGAGGTCTTCGTGATCGGCCCCGGGACAACGACCAGAGCCATAACGGAGAGACTGGGTCTCTCCGGCACGCTGCTGGGTGTGGACGTCGTTTGCAACCGCCGTCTGGTTGGCCGGGATGTCTCCGAGCAACGCCTGCTCGAGCTGGCTGCCGGGGGTCGGGTCAGAATCGTGGTCACCGTCATAGGAGGGCAGGGCTATATTCTGGGACGGGGAAATCAGCAAATCAGCCCGGTCCTGCTCCGGCGGGTGGGAAAGCATGGCCTGCTGGTGGTGGCCACCAAGGAGAAGCTGGCTTCGCTGGGGGGTAGACCGCTACTGGTTGACACCGGAGACGAGGCTCTGAATCGGGAGCTGAGCGGTTACCTCCGCGTCACCACCGGATACGGGGACTACGTCGTCTACAAGGTCGGACATCGATAGACCCACCGGCCCGCGTAGGAATGGAGGGGCGGACGCCTCTTGCCGATTTGGGGGCAAGTGCTAGAATGGCAGGTGGCGTCGGGGTAACCGCGTTCCATGGAGGGACCTCCGACCGCCTCACAGACTCTGTTGGCTCCCGGCGGTCTCGGCCGGGACCTTCCCCCCAAAATCGTTTCCAGAGTTTAGCTGATGAAAAAGATAGGACTGGTGAGCCTGGGCTGCGAAAAAAACCTGGTCGACAGCGAGATCATGCTGGGAGTGCTGCGCCGAAGAGGGTACGAGGTGACGGCGGAGGCCGAACGGGCGGACGTGATTGTCGTCAACACTTGCGGCTTCATCGACAAGGCAAAGCAGGAAAGCGTGGACACCATCCTGGAGATGGCGGAATTCAAGAACAGCGGACAGTGCTCCCGGCTGGTGGTTACCGGTTGCCTGGTGGAGCGCTACAGGGAGGAGATCCAAACGGAGATTCCGGAGGTGGACGCTGTTCTGGGAACGACCCAGTTGGAGTCCATTATCGACCTGTGCGAAGGGCGGATCCCGCCCACAATCGATAACCGATATTACCTTTACGACGAAAACACCCCCCGGCTGCTGACGACCCCCGGCTACACGGCCTACATCAAGATCGCCGAGGGTTGCGATCGTCCCTGTTCCTTTTGCGTCATTCCAAGGATTCGAGGAGCCCATCGCAGCCGCCCGATGGCTTCCATCCTGAAGGAAGCCCGATTTCTGGCTGACGGCGGGGTCAAGGAGATCGTTCTGTTGTCTCAGGAGACGACCCACTACGGGATCGACCTGGGAATGAAGCGGGGACTGTCCCGGTTGCTGAGGGAACTGGCCAAGGTGGAAGGGATCCGCTGGATACGTTTCCTTTACGCGTTTCCTTCTCAGCTCGGAGACGATGTGCTGGAGGCCATGCGGGAGGAAGAGAAGATCTGCCGGTACCTGGACATGCCGCTCCAGCACGCCAGCCAGAGGATTCTGAGATCGATGAAGAGAGGGGGTAACAGTTCCAGCCTGTCCCGGCTACTGGATCGGGTTCGGGAAAGAGTTCCGGGAATCACCTTGCGGACCGCCATGATCGTGGGGTACCCCGGCGAGACCGAAGAGGAATTTGCCGAGTTGTGCCGCTTCGTGGAGACGATCCAGTTCGATCGGCTGGGCACCTTCACCTTTTCGGACGAGGAAGAGGCCGGCACCTATCACCTGGATGGAAAGGTGCCACAAGCACTGATCGAAAGACGACGCAGGCGGTTGATGGGAATCCAGTCCAAGATTTCCCTGCGGAAGAACCGGAGCATGGTGGGGAAGCGTCAACCCCTGCTTGTCGAAGGGAAGTCGGCCGAGAGCGACCTCCTCTGGCAGGGACGGCTGGAGTCGCAAGCCCCCAGAATCGATGGCGTGGTTTTGATCAATGATCTGACGGGCGCACTTCCCGAATCGGGGGAGTTTGGCGACGTTGAAATTACCCAGGCCATGAACTATGATCTGGTGGGTCGGTTGGTGTAAATCGCGGTGCATTGCCAGTGTCGGGCACGGGCGGGCGCTCCTTGTTGCCTGGGGAGATGGGCGCGATGATGAAGTGCCCCATATGCAAGAGGCCGGTCCGGTGGGATGGGAATGCCTACCGCCCCTTTTGCAGCGAGCGCTGCCAAACACGTGACCTGGGAAACTGGGCAACGGACCGCTACACGGTTCCGGTGGAGAATACGCCTGAAATCGACGAAGCTGAGGAAACGCCGGCCGAAGAATAAATGGAGGCTCCGACAGTCACCAGACCATCTGGCATCAAGGACCGATTGGCCCTGACCATTGCCACCGGATTCGGTGTCGGCTATTGTCCGATAGCGCCCGGCACGGTCGGTTCCTTTGTAGGCATTCTACTGATACTGCTTCTCTCACGTTGGGAACTCCTGGGGGGGCAACGGGTCTTCGTCAATTGGCTGGTGGTGGCGGTCATTGGCGCCATAGGCATCTGGGCGGGTTCCCGGGCGGAAGCAGTCCTGGGAAAGCGGGATCCACCTCAAGTTGTCATCGATGAGATCGTGGGCCAGTTGCTGACGTTTGGCCTGATCTTCAGGAATCCCCCATTCACGCTGCTTTTTCTCGGATTCTTGTTTTTTCGCTTCTTCGACATTGCCAAGCCCTTCCCGATAAAGTCCCTGGAGAAAGTTCCCCTGGGATTCGGAATTGTTCTGGACGATTTGGCGGCTGGATTTTATGCCTCCTTGCTGTTGGCGCTGATTGTTCGCTATTGGCCCTCGTTAGCTTGATCTTCGGGCGCTCTCCGACGCCCTCCGTCTATTCGGTCTGAACCATGATCAGAATTCTGGATCTGCTACCTGCAGCAGCCATTCCCGGAGGGGAGGTGTTTATTCGCTGCGGCGGCCTGGAGTTGAAGTCCTACGTGCGCCCGGAGGTGAGGATCCAGCGGTCGTCCAGCCATCTGGTTTCGGCAGCCTCCGAACTGATCGTGGCGCAGGTTCCCGCGGAAGCCCGCAGTGGGGAATTGTGGATCGCCGTTGACGGACAGGAAAGCAATCACGTCACCTGTGAAGTGGCCGATCTGATGACCGACAATTTGCACCCGGTGGCCAACCCTGTCCTGGATTCGGGTGGCAATCTCTTTTCGACCCTGAGCGGTCGCAAGGGCGAGAAGGTTCCCAATTCGATATTCAAGATAAGCCGGACCGGGGTTGTCGAACCCTTGGGCGCCGAGATCGTCAATCCGACCGGGTTGGCTCTCAACAGCAGGGACGAGCTGTTTGTCTCCAGCCGTCATGACGGGAACATCTTCAGAGTTTCCCGTCAAGGCGAGACGTCGATCTATGCCAAGGGTATGGGGGTAGCCACCGATATCGTCTTCGATCGCGAGGACAACCTCTACGTCGGCGACCGCAGCGGCACCATTTTCAAGATCGACAGGAAGCGTGAGATCTTTGTTTTTGCAACTCTTGAGCCCAGTGTCTCGGCCTATCATCTCGCCTTCGATCAGGCAGGCAGCCTCTTCGTGACAGGCCCCACCGCTTCGACCTGCGACCATGTCTACAAGGTCACCTCCAGCGGCGAGGTCGAAGTGTTCTTTACCGGTTTGGGCAGGCCTCAGGGACTGGCCTTTGACGCGGAGGGAAACCTCTACGTGGCCGCCTCGCTGGCAGGCCGGCGGGGCGTGGTGAGGATCAATCCCGATGCAGAGGCCAAACTGGCCATCAGCGGCTCCAACCTCATCGGCTTGACATTCGGATACGGGCAGGACGTGTATCTTGCCACGACCAGTTCCATCTATCGAATTCACGTCGGAGTCGAGGGTAAGCCCCTGCCCTGACACGGGCGAGGCCCGGGAAGATTCGACAACCCCATGTTCCCCTCTCGGCCGCCCGATCCTTTCCCCATCCTATGGAAACTGCCGAAATAATCGCTATTGGGTCGGAGTTGCTGACGCCGCACCGGGTGGACTCCAACTCTCTGTATCTGACCAGGCAGCTCAACTCGATCGGCATTGAAGTGGATCTCAAGGTGGTTGCCGGAGACCAGGAAACCCGCCTGGAGCAGGTGGTGAGGTCAGCGGTGGAGCGGTCCCCGCTGGTGATCGCCACCGGAGGCCTGGGACCGACGGAAGACGACATTACCAGGAAAGTGTTCGCTCGCGTGCTCCAACGACAGATGGTGCTGCAGCATGACATCCTTCAGACCATCCGCAATCGCTTTCGGAGCAGGGGCCTGGAGATGCCCGGAAACAATGCACGGCAGGCCCTGGTTCCCGTGGGGGCGCGGATCCTCGGTAACCGGTTGGGGACGGCTCCGGGTCTTTGGCTGGAAAAGGGCGAGGTCGTCATTGTTCTGCTCCCGGGAGTGCCTTCGGAAATGAAGGCGATCTTTGAGGAGACCTGCTTGCCGTTGCTCAGCCAGCGGTCGACGGGATCCCATCTATTCACACGGGTATTGAGGTCTACCGGGATGACGGAGTCCCAGCTCGACGAACGGATCGCACCGATCTATACGCCCTACAAGAATCCCGTGACCACCATTTTGTCCGGCAAGGGAGAGATTCAGGTTCACCTGACAGGCCGCGCCAAGTCTCGGCAGGAAGCCGAGGCCCTGGTTGATGAAGTAGCCGAGCCGATCCAGGTCAAACTGGGAGATTTCGTCTTCTCCACCGGCGACCAGAGCCTGGAGCAGGTCGTGGGGGAATGCCTTCTCGCGAAAAAAGAGACGCTGGCCGTGGCTGAGAGCTGTACCGGTGGGCTGATTGCCGAACGAATCACACGGGTTCCGGGTAGCTCCAGGTATTTCATGGGCGGGGTCACCTGCTACAGCAACCAATCCAAAGTGGAGTTTACCGGCATGCCGCCACTGCTTCTGGAAATGAGCGGCGCCGTCAGTGCGGAGGTGGCCAGGAGTTTGGCAGAGGGTATTCGTGACCGGATGGGAGCCAGCATCGGTGTCGGAGTGACGGGTGTGGCAGGACCGTCCGGCGGCAGCCAGGAAAAACCGGTGGGCTTGGTCCACCTCGCCCTTGCCATGGGAAACCAGGTTGAACATCGAGAGTGTCGATTTAGCGGTGACCGGGAGAGGATCCGTTTCTGGGCCTCCCAGACGGCTCTGGACATGGTGCGGCGCCGGTTGCTCTGACCGGGACGATCGTCGGTGGCTGCCGACCGGCGATGAGAAGTGCTGCCCGAACGTAGTTTGCGGTGTTTGACGGCAAGCAGAGGCCGGAAGCATGAAGCGGGTGGCGATCATTGGCGGAGGCGGTTGGGGCACGGCTCTTTCCATTGCCCTGTCCGGAATGGGACACCCGATTCGACTTTGGGTCTATGAGCCGGAGTTGGTTCCAGCCATCAACGAGGAGCGGTGCAACCCTCTATACCTCAGTGGTTTTTCGGTCCCCGAACCGGTAGTCGCCACCGGTTCCCTGGGCTTTGGACTGGAAGGGGCAGAGATCGTGGTGACAGCCCTCCCGGCCAACTGTTGCCGACGAATCTACCAGGAGATGCTTCCCTACCTGTGTCCTGAGGCAATCCTGGTGAGCGCCACCAAGGGGCTTGAAAGCGCCAGCCTGCAGCGCATGTCGGAAGTGATGGAGGCCGTCGTCTCACCCCGTTTTCGGCCGCGGATGGCGGCGATCTCAGGTCCCACCTTCGCCAGGGAGGTGGCTCGGGGAGATCCGACGGCCATTGTGGTGGCGGGTCCCGATCCAACCGTCAACCGGGTCGTACAAACCGAATTCTCCGGTCCCTCGCTTCGCTTCTATACCAATACCGATATCATCGGCGTTGAACTGGGTGGGGCGGTCAAGAACGTGATCGCCATCGCGGCAGGGGTATGTGCCGGTATGGGATTGGGTTTCAATTCGGTCGCGGCGGTGGTGACGCGCGGCCTGGTGGAAATGACGCGGCTGGTTGTAGCCTGCGGTGGCCGACCTGAAACGATGGCCGGTCTCGCCGGAATGGGGGATCTGGTGCTGACCTGCCATGGCGAACTCAGCCGCAATCGCCGCGTTGGCTTTCAGTTGGGCAAGGGTTACGGGTTGGACGAAATCACGGCAGGGATGCGCACGGTGGCGGAGGGAATTCCCGCGACCGGGGCCACCTTGAAGCTGGCAGCGCGTTACGGCCTGGAAATGCCCATTACCGAGCAGGTGAACCTGCTGCTTCGCCACCGGAAGAAACCGCAGGACGCCGTGAGGGACTTGATGGAAAGAAGGCTGAAGGAGGAATGAGGACGCCTGCGGAATCCGGCAGTCGCCAATTCAGCGTCAACTTCAAGACGGGGGGGCATCGATGAGATGCAGGAAATCGCGGATGATCCGGGCCGTCAACCCCCAGACGTCCCGACCTTGAAAATCGTAGTGGTAGACGAGGATATCTCGGCCCAGTCGCCGAAGGGTTTCGGTTTTGCACAAGCCGGGATCGCCAAAAAGGCTCCAGGGAACCTCCAGGATTTCTTCGACCTCTTCAGGATTGGGGCTCAGCTCCAGCGGTGGCGAGACCCATCCGACAAAGGGGGTGACAATCAGGTCTGTGGAGGACAGGTAGTCGTCGAACTGCCCCAGGATCCGAATTTGCGATTCCGGCAGTCCGATTTCCTCTCGTGTTTCTCTCAGCGCGGTTTGTACCAGAGGCTCCTCCTCCGAGTCTCGCATCCCACCCGGGAAGGAGATCTGACCCTTGTGGGTTTCCACCGTTTCCGTCCGCAGTGTGAGCAGGAAATACAGGGTGTCCTTTTGTTCCCAGATCGGTATCAGCACTGCAGCCCGCCCGGAATGGCGGCCCGCGAGCTTTTGTGGGACCCTGGAAGCCAGTTGAGAGGCAATTTGAACTGCTGTGTGCGCCATAAGCTGAAAGACGTTGCCGGGGAGTAACCGGAATGCGGGCCAGCATCTTAATGAATGGCCGCAAGCCGGTCAAATCAAGGCTGCCGGGGGCGCGACGGTAAGAGTACCCGGTTGTCGGCAAATATCCGGCCGGCTTCGGAGATTCCGGCTACGGTGATGGCCTGGAACAGGACTGGTTCCGAGGCCCGTCAGGTGGTGAGACCTTCAAAGGGCAAAGAGACTGCGATGAATTTCTCCGTCGGAACAATTGTCGGCATCCAGAGGTTTCCCGGGTCGCGCCGGCCCATGGAACCCCTCAATTCGGCCAGAGTCACTCAGGATTCAGGTTTGGAGGCGGATCACCATGCGCGGGCAGGTAGCGAGCGCCAGCTCCTCCTCATCGAAGAGGAGACCCTGCAAGCCCTCAACCTGCGCATCGGTGAGGTCAGGGAGAACCTGACCACTCGCGGAATCGTCCTGACTGGCCTCGACAACGGGAGCATTCTCCAGATCGGGTCAGAGGTGCGGCTGCGGATTACCAAGCCCTGCCTGCCGTGCAGCCGCATGGACGAGATCCGGGCAGGTTTGCAGCGGGAGTTGGATGGGCGCCGGGGAATGCTCGCGAGTGTCGAATCGGGCGGATCCATCACGGTGGGGGATCCAATCCGGATTCTGTGAGAGATGCAGGACCTTGGCTGCCTGGACGCGCAAGTCTTTGCCGGTCCGTTGTTGCGGTTCCACGCGTCGCGGCGTCGCCCTGGCGGGGCCGGACTCGAAATGGGAGTCCCTCTGGACGGCACCCCTTGATTTCATTACAATCGGGCGCAATTGAACGGGGAGAGATGGCCGAGTGGCTGAAGGCGCACGCTTGGAAAGCGTGTTTAGGGGAAACTCTAACGCGGGTTCGAATCCCGCTCTCTCCGCCAGTAACTATGTTTATCCTCCGGCATTGGTGAAGAAGGGCCGGGGGGGGTGCCCCGGCCCAGGGGTTCCCCCAGCGTGTAGCCACCCAGACCGTTGGCAGGTGGTCACACTCCCCGGGTCGTGAGCCCGGATTCAGGGGGAATGTCGATCTCACAATTGCTCCACCAGTCCGAACCTTGACAGGGCCGACCTGATGGCCTTCTGCGTCAACGGATGTTCTCCTCCTTGTGGATGTGGTCCCGGATGAATTGCAGTAGCACTACCACGTCGGTGAGTTTGCGGTAGATGGCCCACGCCACAAAAAAGATCAATACGGGGAAGACGACACCGACAGCGGTTTCAGCCTGTCTGCCGATGGAGACGAGAGTATCAAAGTCCAAGGAAACCTCCGAAATGGTGATAAGTCTTCACAAGCCTCCCGCGCTTGATCCGCTATCCTGCCCACCGGACGGGCAGGGTAAGGGTGGCAGAGGAAGCCCTTTGCGACGGTCCAACACCCGCCGCCGCGACACTCAACGATTCGATTCCACGCTCGCGCTTTAGACTCTGGTGATAGCCGGACGTCACGTGTCGCCTGAACTCTCCAATTGGGTTCAACAGGCAGCCAGCGAATTCAAAAAGGTTATGATGTTACTATATGTGTCGTGAACTTATAGTGTGTTTACGGGTTCATATAGTGATTATTGGATGTACTTCTCCAGTATTTTGGGGAATTCGCCAAGCCGCTGAGTACACTTGGTCTCTTTCTAGAGGTGTCATTCACCCGCTTGGCCCCCTGGTTCGTGGCCGTCCGGATCGGGGAGTGGATCTGCAGGATGTCCTCGGTTGTGATACCATTCACTTACGGATAATAAAGGATGCTGCTGGAGGCACTGTTGGTGGAGGCTCCCTGAGTCGCGCTTCTTGTCGTAAGCAGTAAGGACAGAAACCGTGCCCATCTACGAATACGAGTGTGGAGATTGCGGTCGTCAATTCGAAAGAATTGTCTACCGGACGTCCAGTGCCGCCACCTGTGATTCCTGCGGGAGTACC
Organism: Acidobacteriota bacterium; assembly: GCA_009841055.1. GTDB lineage: Bacteria > Acidobacteriota > Terriglobia > Versatilivoradales > Versatilivoraceae > Versatilivorator. The sequence goes on along the minus strand of VXMN01000284.1, from coordinate 13,112 downwards.
CGGGTGGAAAAGCGCTACTCAGCCTTCGCGGTGGGAGCAAGCGACTCCCTGGGCTCGGAGGCTCCGTCCGGCTGCACAACTTGTGGCGCTGAACGCCCGGGCATGTGCCAGCAGATGAACTGAGCCGCGCTGACAGGACCGTCTCGAGGCGTTGCCAAGGCAGTCGTTCTTGCCACGGTTCGGAGGTCTTGCCGGAGGAGATAGAACCCTGAACAAATGGCGACCCATCACGGCCGTCCTGGTGCTCCTTCTTGGGTGGATTTCAGTGGGGCAATCGGCCGATGCGCCGGTTTTGGTGGAAATTCCCTCCAAGGCGCTGGTGCCGGGAGACCTTCTGCAGGTTCGATTGCACGCCCGGAGTTCCATCAGCCGGGTCGAGTGTTCCTTTCTCGAACAACAGGTGCTGTTCTACCCTCTTGGGGACGGGAGACGCTGGGAGGCTCTTGCCGGAGTCGATCTGGAGATCAAACCGGGCCTCCATTCCTTGACCGGAACAGTATGGATGTCTGACGGCCGGTCCAGGCCGATCCGAAAGAGCCTCAGGGTTTTGCCCAAGAAATTTCCGACACAGCGCATACGAGTCAATCAGAAGTACGTCACCCTCAACCCGAGGGACTCGGAAAGGGCTGCTCGGGAACATCGGCAGTTGACCGAAATCTGGCAATCGGCCACGGCTCAAAGGATGTGGGAGGAGCCATTTGTCAGGCCGGTGTCGAGCAAGCAGGCCAGTGGTTTCGGCAGACGCAGAATCGTCAACGGGGAGCCCCGCAGCCCGCACTCGGGAGTCGACCTGAGAGCCACCACCGGGACTCCCATCCGGGCTGCCAATGCGGGCAGGGTGGTGATGGCCAAGGACCTGTTTTTCGCCGGCAACACCATCATCCTGGATCACGGGCTGGGACTCTATACCGTCTATGCCCACTGTTCGAAGATGCGGGCCAAGCCGGGAGACCAGGTAGCGCAGGGCCAAATCATCGGCGAGGTCGGCGCCACGGGTCGGGTGACCGGCCCCCACCTGCACTGGGCCTGCAGGATCAACGGTGCACGTGTCAATCCAGTCAACCTCACGACATTGACGTCCGACCCCAATGCCGGACCGTAGTCAGGTTCCGGGCCCGCCACCACCCGTTCCCTGTACGAATCGTGCCCCGCCAGCCGCAAGAACGGCGTGCTGCCGATCTCCATCAAGCAGGGACGGCAGGGTCGCCGACCTGCCCAATTGACACAGGACCATGGAGTGGCGACCTACAATCGGGAGCAACCCCGTCATCACTCTGACAACCGACTTCGGGGTAGGGGATCCCTTCGTCGGCATGATGAAAGGGGTCATTCTCTCGATTGCCCCGGACGTCAGGATTGTGGACCTGACCCATGGCATTCGCTCTCATGATGTGATGGAAGCCGCCTTGGTGATCGGGTCCAGCCACGCTTATTTCCCCAAGGGCGCGATACACGTGGTGGTGGTGGATCCGGGAGTCGGGAGCAGCAGGCGCCCGCTGCTGGTCGCCACCGAGCAGGCCTATTTCGTGGCTCCCGACAACGGTGTGCTGAGCGAAGTCTATGGCGGCTCCGCCCGGATGGCCTGCCGTGAGCTGACGACTCGGCAGTTCTTCCACCACCCGGTCAGCAATACCTTTCACGGCCGGGACGTCTTTGCTCCGGTAGCAGCCTGGCTCAGTCGTGGGGTTGAGCCCGAGCGATTCGGCAGTCCGGTCACCAACAGGGTTACCCTTCGCCTGCCGGAGGTGCGGCAAGCGGGGCAGGAGGGTTTGGCGGGAACGGTCCTGCGTGTCGACAAATTCGGGAACCTGATCACCAATCTCCGGGCCGAGAGATACCGGGAACGGTTGCAGGCAGGAAGATTCATGTTGAGCATTCGCGGACACCAGGTCCACCAACTGTGTCGGTCTTACCGCGAGGCCAAGGGGCCCGAGCCCTTCGCGATCTGGGGCAGCCTTGGCCTGCTGGAGATTTCCTGCAACCAGGCATCGGCAGCCAGTTGCCTGGAGGCAGGCGTCCACGACGAATTTGAATTGCGCTTCCAGTGAGGTTCGGAACTCCCGGCCCGCGGACGGGGACGGCTCTCATTCATCAGATCCTTTTTGGACGGACCACCTGGATCTGAAGGCTGGATCAGAGGATCATCCCAAAAAGTTCATCATTCATCATTCATCTTGACCCGCGGACGGGGACGGCTCTTATTCATCAGATTCTTTTTGGACGGAACACGTGAATCTGAAGGTCGGATCAGAGGATCATCCCAAAAAGTTCATCATTCATAGTTCATCATTCATAATTCCTCGTGCCCCGCGGGCGGGGACGGCTCCCATGCAACCAACACCGGCAACCGAAGGGCTGAAGAACCTGCTGACACAGCCTGAGGTCAAGTTGGACCTCGCAGCCGCGGCGCTGCAAATTGCCTCGGAAGAGTATCCCGATCTCGACGTGGACAATTACCTGGTGCGATTGGACCGGTTGGCCGAGCGGGCAGCGGACCGGCTTTCCCAGTCGGTGGAACCGGACGTCATCGACAGCCTGGATAGCATCAACCGGACCCTGTATCGCGAGGAAGGGTTTTCCGGAAATTCCGACGTCTATTACGACCCCCGCAACAGTTTCCTGAATGAGGTTCTCGACCGTCGCACGGGAATTCCCATTACCCTGTCCATCATCTACATGGAGGTGGGGCGACGGCTCGGAATGGACATTCGTGGCGTCGGTTTGCCCGGCCATTTCCTGGTGAAGTGTCTGGCGGCAAGTGGCGAGTGGTTGATCGACCCCTTTTTCGGGGGGAAGACGGTCACCGAAGCGGAGTGCCGCCAGCGCCTGAAACGCCTGCATGGGGAGAAGTTTTCCTTTCACCGCTCCTTTCTGGATTGCGTCACCAAGCGTCAGATTCTGGGGCGTCTCCTGGCCAACTTGAAGATGATCTACCTGGTCCAGCGAGATTTCAGAAGAGCCCTCAACGTAATCGAGAAGATTGTTCTCATATTTCCGGAAGCGGCCGGAGAAATCCGGGACCGTGGCTCCGTCTCTTTTCGGCTCCAGCATTTTTCCGCGGCAATACGGGACTGGAATCGCTACCTGGCCATGAAGCCCCAGGCCTCAGACGTCCAGGAGGTCAAGCAGAACCTGAAGGTGGCTGCAACCCAGATCGGTCTTCGCAACTGAAGGGAAGTGGCCAATGGGCAGCGGTGGGTCGGGGACGGGCGCCGGCCGCGGTTGAGATTCGGCGCGGGCGTGCCTGGAAATCGTCAGACGGTGGAGAAACGCTTGAGAGAGATCGCCCCTTGATTCACATCATCGGACCGGCTCGCCAGAGGGCGAACTCGCGGTGTCCGGCGATCTCGGCCTTGGCGAGTTTGCCGGAGGCTACGGCAAGGATCGTTTCGAAAATGTGCCGGCCAACATCGTCCAGCGTCTGGGTCCCGTCGATAATCGTGCCGGCATTGATATCCATGTTCTCTTCCAGGTGGTGGAACATGCGGCTGTTGGTGGCTATCTTGAGGACCGGGACGATGGGATTGCCGGTGGGAGTCCCCCGCCCGGTGGTGAAACAGACGACGTTGGCGCCGCTGGACACCAACCCGGATACCGACGGGGTATCGAAACCGGGTGAATCCATGATCACAAAGCCGGACCGATTGATTCTCTCGGCATAGTTGAAGACTCCCTGCAACGGAGTGCTCCCTGCCTTGCGAATGGCCCCCAGCGATTTCTCGACGATGTTGGATATCCCGCCTGCGAGGTTGCCGGGCGAAGGATTGTCGTCCAATTCTCCTCCCAGGGCAGCCGCGTAAGCCTTGTAGCGTTCCAGTATTCGCCACAAGCCCTCGGCGGCCTGGCTGGAGGCCGCGCCTCTCATCAGCAGATGTTCCGCTCCATAGATCTCCGGGGTCTCCGGCAAGACGGTAGTGCCGCCGCAACTGACGATCAGGTCGCTGGCCCGTCCCAGAGCCGGGTTGGCGGATATTCCCGAGTAGGCATCCGACCCCCCGCACTGCAGACCCAGCAGCAGGCTCTTGGCGGAGACGCTGGTGCGCCGGCATTCTCGGGCCTGCTCCACCAGCTCCTCCACGATTTCAATGCCCTGTCTCACGGTCGGGGTGGTGCCTCCGGCTCCCTGGATGGTCAAGTATCGCACCCGCCCCCGGGTATGGGTCTGCAACTGAAGGGGCAGGCTGGAATGGCACCCCTGCACGCATTCCACGTTGCTTTCCTCGCAGCCCAGACCTACCACCAGGACAGCGGCAACGTTGGGGTGGTACATGATCCCGTTGTAGACCCGCATCAGTTGAGCAATGTCCTCCCCCTTCTCGCCGCCGCATCCCTCCTGATGAGTGATGGGTATGACCCCGTCGAAATGGGGGTCGTCCTGAAACCGTTGCTCGAAATGTCTGGCGATGAGCTGGCTCGGATGGCTGGAGCAGATCACTGTTGAAAGCACCACCACGTAGTTGCGGGTGCCGACGCCCCCCCATTCTCTCCGGTAACCCTGAAAGCTTGGAACCTCGCCGGCGGGTCGGAACCGGACCGGCCTGGGGTCGATTCCGGTCGGCTTTCGCCGGCCCTTGGTGTCCGGAACCATATTGTGATTGTGGACCGCTCCGCCCTGGGGAATGGGACAGGTTGCAAGGCCGATGACTTCCCCGTAGCGGAGGACGTTCTCGCCGGAGGCGATCCCTCTCAATGCGATCTTGTGGCCCGGCTGCACCGTCTGGGTGACCAGCAGACGGGTACCGTTGGAACTCAACCGAGTACCCTTGCCGATAGTGGCCTTGGCCACGGCCACATTGTCGTCGGGATGAATGACGATGGCTTTATCCGACAGCCTGGATTCGCTCATTGACATGACTCCTGAACCGAATAACGGAGCAGCCCCTTGACCCTTTGGGGCAAGCGCTCGAAAACCGAAGCCGGCAGGGAAGGCACCTCGGCGTTGACCCCACCGGTAGCGTCGACGATTTCCTGGCGATCGATGGTACCGGGACGGAGAGGGTCCAGGTTCAACCACCAGGGCGCATAGCGCACGATGACCGCAACCCTGTCCCGATCGGTTCGATTGGTGGCCACGGCATGCCACAGGCGCGCATCGCAGACGGCAACGGTACCGGCCGATCCCAGCAGGCGACACTCGTCGGGGTGGGGAGCGTTGGGATCGACACCTCCCCCTTTCCGGGGGTGGTTCGGCTTGCGGTGGCTGCCCGGGACCACAATGGTAGCGCCGTTTTCTTCGGTGAAATCGGTCAGCATCCAGAAAGTCACCAGGTGCATGAGCAGGTCGGGGTAGGGAGCCGGAATGCAGGCAGCGCTCTTCTGGTTGTAGGGCCAGTCCGCATGGAATTCCCCACGGGGGATGCCAGGGCCGTTGACCGAACCCGTGAGCATGGAAATGCGAACATGGGGGCCCAGGAGAGACTGGGCCAGCCCCAGAACCCGCGGGTGGGCCAGGAAGGGCGCCAGGGCCTGATTCACCCGCAAGAAACCCGGGACGTGCCCGACGGGCATGGGCATGTCGGTGTGAGTTCTGACATCTCTGGCAACGCTCCCGCGCAGGTCGTCCAGTTCATCCGGGGGAAGCACCCCAGGGATGAGGCAGTAGCCTCGCTCGCCCAGTTGGGCGGCCAATGCGGTGCGGTTTGTGTTCAATCCTGCCTCTTCCAGGTTGCAGTCTGCGACCCGGGGTTCTGGTGTCGTTTAATGGAACAAACCTTGGCGAGAAATGCGGGCTAAACCCGATGGGTGGTCTTGACGGCTTCCAGAACTTCTCGATCTTTCTCCAGGATGGCGGGGTTGTCGTTGCAGCAACTACCGGAGGCGGCTGAGTCCTGAATCACCGGCAGTGTCAACTGGTGCCGGGTTGTCTCCAGGGGAACCTTCTTGCTCTTGGCAAAGATGTCATGTCTCCCCCGGGTCTTGTGCCACTCCGCCAAGGTGGCGGTTTGGTGCATGTTTTCGATGATCTGCCTCCAGCCGACCCCGGTGTTGTAGGCACAGAAGGAAATCTCTCCCTCCTGGGTGCCATAGGGAATGACACACATTTCGGTGCGCCGGAAATCATAGGTCCACAGGTCCTGGAACCACATGCCTTCCACGCACAGCACCCGCCAGTCATCCTGGTCGCTGCGGGTCTTCATGCGGTCGTTGCGGTCGCTGTCCGAACGGGCCGAACTCGGCTTGAACAGGTTGACGATTTGCGAGATCGGAAATCCCCGGGGAGCCAGGTCTGCCTTGAAGTTGCGCAGTATGGCCAGAGCCAGTTGAGCCCCGGTCAAGGCCTTGCCGCGAGCGGTGTCGGTAATGACCGCCACGTCCCGAATGAATTGTTCGTAGTCGAAGAACTTGAACAGGGGCGTCCATTCGCGGGTGCGGCGGTTGACCACCAGCAGGCTGAAGATGCCGCAGTTGGGGTGGCAGTTGCAGGCGCTCCATCCCCAGGAGGCATCCGCCCCCTGCAGCAGATCCATTACGCTGGTGAAGGCGCTGTAGGAAGACAGGGGAAACCAGTCCCGGAGGGGCTGCCAGTCGGCGGACAACTGCCCTTTGAGATCCTGGGTCATTTGAGACAGGGTGTAGCGTTGCGCGTATCGGGTGCTGTCTTCGACGTCTTCATCCCGGCCGGTGAAGGACACGGGCTGGAAGGCGATGGTCTGGATCTTGTCGACGTTTCGAGCGGCAAAATCGACGATGGACCCGATTCCCTGGTTGTTGACGCCGTTGACGATGGTAGTTACCAAGGTGGTCTTCATGCCCACCTTGGCCATGTTCTCAATGGCCTGCAACTTGACGTCGAACAAGTTGCCGACGCCGCGGTGACTGTTGCTTTCTTCGCAGGTGCCGTCGAACTGCAGATAGGCTCCGTGAAGGCCCGCCTCATGAGCCTGCTCGGTGAACTCCTCGCTCTGTGCGAAGCGAATCCCGTTCGTAGCCGCCAGAACCCGATAGAATCCGATCTTCTTGGCGTAGGCGACGGCTTCGATGAAGAATGGGGACAGGGTCGGTTCTCCCCCGGAGAAAAGAATGATCACCTGGCGCCGTGGCTTGTAGGAGACGGCGCGGTCCAGGATGGCCTTGATGTCTTCAAATTCCGGTTGGTGAACATAGCCGACCTGGTTGGCATCCATGAAGCAGGGATTGCACATCATGTTGCACCGGTTGGTCAAATCCACCGTCAGCACGGCGCCCCGTCCGAACTTGATGCTGGAGTTTCCGTGCCGATGGACGTGGTCATCCTCGGAGCAACGGAAATCCCGACCAAAGAAGAGACCTTCGATTCGGCGGGTAAATTCGGGGCTGGTGGAGAGCACGTCTTCGAAAGGACCGTGCTTGTCGCACACCTTTCTCATGATCACCTTGCCGCCCTCTTCCAGAATCTGGGCCTTGATTTCACCCGGGTGTCCCGACATCAGGGTAGAGAGGTCGGCTTCGCCGTTAATGATGGCATTGCGAACCTCGGGCACGCAGCGCGGGCACAGGGAGTCGGTAATCCTGGGGAACCCCAGGGTGGGAGCCGAGCGCTCGCGGCTCTTGAGCATCTTGCCTGGAGCCCAGCGGGGAGTGGGGAGTTTTCCCTCCGGAAGGCTTCGATTGACGGCCTGAAAGGTCTTCCAGGTCAGATCGGCTACACCGGAGAGAAAAGACGATCCCGAAAGCTGGTGCCACCAGCCTCGGTTCCGACCCTCTCTAAACATGTGGTCTGTGTACATCAACGCCTCCGGGATGAGGGAATTGAGACCGCCCACTGCCAAGGCAGGAAGGTAAGGGCCGTAACCGAATCAAAGGCCTTTAGTTACCCCGCAACAGGCTACCAACTTCGAGTTGGCAATGTCCAGCAAAAACTCTCTGCCGAGTACCCCCCGGATCGTGTCCGCCGGACCGTGCCCGTAGTGGAATTCGGCGCCTGGGTGATCGGGCGGGAAATGCGGGCTACGGTCCGCGGGAATGGAGCCGACGAGCGGGATTGAACCGCTGACCTGTCGATTACGAATCGACCGCTCTACCAGCTGAGCTACGTCGGCCCGAACCGGATGGGATTGCCGGCACAAGAAAATGCCCATCCCGGGGGATGGGCATTTTCAAAGAGGAGAGGGTTGACTAAGCAAGTCAATACCCACCATTAATCAGTGACTATAGCGGGGTGAGACCTCGGTTGTCAAGCGGATTGTTGAAATTATTGGAATTGGGCCGAGTCGCAATGGAAAATGTCTAAATCAATAAATATCTATGCCTTAAACTGTTCCATGGGGACCGTGCTTCGTCTTCCGTGACATTGTGGGGATTGAGTCATGACCCGGTTCGAGCTGGAAAAGTGGCAAGCCAGGTATGCCAGGTCGCCTTCCGGTCAGCTTCCACCGAAGCCTCCGGCCCGGTGGCTGCGCCGTTGGAGCCGGGTTGTTCCGCGCGGACGGGTCGTAGATCTGGGCATGGGACTTGGAGGCAACGCCTTGTACCTGGCCGCCCGGGGAGCGTCAGTACTCGGGATCGATATTTCGGAACGTGCTGCCAGGGCACTAAGTCAGACAGCCTCGAACCGCGGATTGAGGCTTGAGCTGATCGTTGCCGATCTGGATGTATTTCCGCTTCCGGTGGATCGTTTCGATGCGGTCCTTTGCTTCTTCTATTTGAATCGCCCGCTTTTCCCCCAGATCAGGAACAGCCTCAAGCCTGGGGGCGTCTTCCTCATGGAAGCCTACGTGACCGATCCGCAACGGCCGGACAAGGATCAACCCGGCTATCGACTCGCTGAAAAGGAACTGCTGACGGCCTTCGGTGACTGGGAAGTTCTCGACTACGCCGAGGGCGTCCACCCGGAATCCCCCCACGCGCAGGCGGCCACGGCCCGTATTTGCGCCAGAAAACCCGGATAGTTCGCCCAATGCCATCGGGCCGCTGACGATGCGTGGGGACCTGGGGGGTGGTCAAAGCATCCGGATTGGCCCAGGGTAGCGCGCGACGACTTCGTCCGCGGTCAGGAGCGTAAGCCCTTCGATCTGGGCCTGCGCGATCAGAATGCGGTCGAACGGATCCTTGTGTATGGGAGGAAGCAGATCCACAGCCGCCGCGTGGGCGCCGGTTACAGGCAGTTCCACATAACCGTTCTCCAGCAATCCCCGGCGCAGCAGGCGCGGGTCGGCGCTGAACCCGTCTCGCCTGATCCCCCTCTTGATGGCTACTTCCCAGAGTGAAGCGGCGCTAAAGACCAGCTCGTTCTCCGGATCTTCCAGCAGCGCACGCGCATCGGTCTGTAATCGAGGCGACGCGCCCGCTGCCCAAAGCAAGACATGTGTGTCGAGAAGGAGGTTCAACCGTCACTTTCGAACAGGGCTTCGATCTCTTCGGAACCCATGCGGTCGAAATCCCTGGGTACCGAGACGTTTCCAGCCATGAATCCGACCCGACGGGCGGCCCCGGCACTCGGCGCTTCCACGGCGACGACTTTGACGACGGGCTTGCCCGCTCGCGCAATGATGAAGGGCTCACCGTTGGCGGCAGCCTCGACGAGACGTGAGAGATGGGTCTTGGCTTCGTGCATGTTGAATGTACGCATGACCTGATGCCTTGAACTTAGTCTATATAACTTAGTCCAATATTGCAAGCTCCTTGAACCGCTGTCGTGGACCGTAGCGGTGAAAAATTGACGTGACGCAGAAACAGAACCTGTTGAAAAGCCTCGCCTCCGCCCCGTCGTACGGATCATACGAGAGTGAAACAATGAATCTTCATGGCCTGATTTTTGAACATGTCAATAAACCCCATGCTCATCCATGACTGGGAACCGGTTTCCAGCCACCGGGCGCAGCGTTGGTTTTAGGTGCTTAACGTGTCGATCCAATAACCCTTCACTCTCCACTCTCCACTCTTCGCTTGGCCGCACGGCCTTCCCAATCGACGAGGCGGCCCATAAGGGGCGAAACAGGGGCGTTCCGGACAAGCCTCTTCCAAAGAGACCTCCCAATGCGATATTTTGACGCCGACCGGGAGCCGCGACACGGTCGGTTCAGTTCTGGGACAGGGGAAGGGAAGCCATGGCTCTGGTTGAAATTCTTGTGAACGGAGAGACCCGAGAGTTGAAGGCCGGGACCACGGTGGAGGAGCTTGTCCGGGAGCTGGGTCTGGTTCCGGATCGTCTGGCTATCGAATACAATCTCCATATCCTCAAGAAGAGGCATTGGGCGGCCACTGCCCTGGCCCAAGGGGATCGACTTGAGATTGTTCACTTTGTCGGTGGAGGATCCGTAGGCGGTCCTCGGCCTCAATAGGTCGGCTCCAACCAGAGAAAGGCATCGTCACATGCAAGCTATTGAAGTACTCGGCAAGCAGGAATATTCCTCTGAGAAAATGAAGAAGGTCAGCCTGTTCGACACGGCCAACCTCTTTTGCGATCTCTACTGCCTGCGCCCGGGGCAATCCCAGAAGCCCCATACCCATCAGGGCGCCGACAAGATCTATTTCGTTCTTCAGGGGCGGGGAACCTTTCTGGTGGGCGAGGAAGAGAAGGTGCTTGGAGCCGGAGAGATTGTGCTGGCTCCTTCCGGAGCCGTTCACGGCGTGACCAACGATACCCCGCAACCCCTCAACCTGCTGGTGGTGATGGCTCCCAACCCGAACCGGCCCTGAGGCTCCTGCAGTGCCTTGGGTTGACCGCTGCCCCCCTCATTTCGATCCCAGTCTTCTTCTGATCGATTCCAGCGCCTGGTCCAGCTCCGGTACTCCCATGAGCCTGCAGCAAAGCCCGTAGATTGAGACACCAGCCACTATCGACACGGCAAGGATCAGGGCCTTGCCGGCAAACGCGACCGGCAGGAAGACTTCGGCCATCCATTGGTAGAGATGGAACGTCGCTATCGCCATCACCAGAGAGGCTCCCAGGACCCTCAGGAACGAGGTCAGGATCTTCGTCGTCTGCAGGGGGCCGGCGGTCTTTTGCAACCAGTGGTAGAGAAGAAACGCATTGAGCAGCGCTGCCAGGGAGGTCACCAGCGCCAGCACCTGGTAGCCCATGTGGTCGATGAGCAGCAAATTGGCGGTGATGCTCAGGGCCAGGGTCGCCGCGCTGATGAACACCGGGATTCGGGGTCGATCCAGCGCATAGAAGGCCGGCACCATGAGCTTGATTGCCGAATAGGCAGCCAGGCCCAGTGAGTAGTAGATGAGCACCCATCCGGTCTCCAGGGTGTCGGCAGCGGTGAATCGTCCTCGTTCATAGATCAGGGACACCACCGGATGGCTGAGGCAGATGAGTCCGAGGGATGCCGGGACGTTGAAGAAGAGCGATAGGCGCAAGGAGGAGGAAAGCGTGTCGCAAAGTTGCCGGTTCCGATGGTGTGCGGCGTGGGCGGAGAGGGTGGGCATCGCTGCCGAAGCGATGGCCACACCGAAGATGCCGATGGGCAGGTACATCAGGCGGAAGGCAGCGTTGAGCCAGCTTACGGCTCCCTCCTGCTCAAAGCTTGCCAACCAGGTGTTCACCAGGAGATTGACCTGGGTAACCGCCAGGCCAAAGGTTCCCGGGCCCATGAGCAGCAGGATCTTTTTGAGGCCCGGATGGTCAAATGAAACACCCAAGGTGTGCTGAAATCCGAGTTTGAAGAGGGAAGGCAACTGGACCGACACCTGCAGAGCCCCGCCGACGATAACCCCTACGGCCATTCCAACCACGGGATCGAGTCCATAGGCCGGCAGCAGCCAGTACAGCGATAGGGCCACCAGAATGGAGCCCAGGTTGAAAGTGGCCGGCGCCAGGGCGGGAATGAAGAATTTCCCGCGACAATTCAGCATTCCCATGACGACGGCAGCCAGGGCCACCAGCAGCAGGAAGGGCAACATGATCCGGGTTAACAGGACGGTGAGCTCGAACTTGCCGGTTTGGTTTCCGAAACCGCCGGCAATTGTTTCCACGATCCAGGAAGCATTGAAGATTCCCAGCAGGACGATCAGTCCGAGGACAATCACCAGGAAATTGATGACCAGGGAGGCCAGACGCCAGGCGGCCCCGGGACCCTGGTGCTCGAAGGTCTTGGTGAAGGTGGGCACGAACGCCGCACTCATGGCGCCTTCGGCGAACAGATCTCTCAGAAGGTTGGGGATTCTGAATGCGACGTAGAAGGCGTCGGTTTGAAAGCGGGTGAACAGGGCCAGCAGGATGGTCTCGCGTACCAGTCCCAGGATCCTGCTGATGATGGTCGCAAGGCTGATCAGCCCGGCGGATCTGACTAGCGAAGGGGGCTCGTGGGTCATCAGGGCAACTGCCGGGGGAGTAAATGCAAGTTACTTCATCAGGTCTTCAACTTTTCGTTGAAGTTGCCTGAGAGACTTGTTCATTTCCGGCAGCTTGGTGAAGATCGCCGAACACTTCAACCAAAGTCGGTTGTCGATGGCGGGATAGCCGGAGACCAGTTTCCCTGGTTCGACGTCGGAAGGGATTCCCGTCTGCGCGGTTGCGATGGCGCCGTCGCCGATTCGGCAATGGCCGGCCACGCCGACCTGGCCGGTCAGGATGACGTCGTCCCCGACGTCGGTGCTTCCGGCCAGACCCACCTGGGCACAGAGAAGGGTGTTGCGACCCACCTTGGAGCCGTGCCCTACCTGAACGAGATTGTCCACCTTGGCTCCCTTGCGGATGCGGGTCTCGCCAACGGCGGCCCGGTCCACGGTGGCATTGGCTTGAACCTCGACCTCATCTTCCAGAACGACGGGCCCGGACTGAGTGATCTTGGCGTAGCTTCCGTCCTCCCGCTTGGCGAAGCCATAGCCGTCGGCGCCGATGACCACACCATTCTGCAGGGTCACGCCGTTGCCGATGGAGCAGTTCTCGCGAACGCAGGCATGGGAATGGGCGGTAAAATCGTGGCCGATGGTCACCCCGGAATAGACTACGACATGAGGATATAAAACAGCGTTGTCCCCGATGACCACATCCCGGTCGACTATGACAAACGGACCGACCGACGGGTTGCTGCCAATGACCGCGTTGTCGGCAATGACGGCCGTCGCATGGATTCCCGGTGGCGGAAGCGGGGCCTTGTAAAACAGATCGATCGATTGGGCGAAACTCAAATAGGGGTTGCCGGAGCGGAGGGTGCTGAGCGTCAAGGGGGGGAATTCCCTGGAAA
>VXMN01000088.1 GCA_009841055.1 Acidobacteriota bacterium | reverse complement strand
TTTTTTTACAACCCTACCCCCCCAATCCAGCTAGCCTGTTCTCTCGTGGGCGGGGAGTTGTGTTTACTCGACTGGTGCCGCCGGCCAGGATGGCCACGGCTGTGAACGGTGCTTTCATTGGCTTGGTCTCCTGGCTTGCCCGATGTTCCGAATCCCTGCCCGACGGGAACAAGCCCCCGGTCAAAGTCGGCACAGCCGGCCGGGTTAGAAGGTCGCGATCGGGTTGAGGGGCGATCCGGTGCCGCCGCCTACCGGCAGCGGGGCCGCCGTGATCAGGAACTCCCAGCGGTTGAGGCGGCGGGCGGTGGCGCTGAGGGCTTCCAGGTCGCAGTTGTCGAAGATGGGGACCCCCATGGCGATGATGGAAAGCTGATGAATGGGTGAGACGATGCCTTCGATGCCCGAAGGAGCCACCTCGCTGGCGGCGTCGCTGCCCACCAGGGCGATCTCCCGCTGGTGAATCCATTGGGCGCAGGAAGCATACATTCCGGCCGCCGTTTCGGAAACGTCCCAGGCACCCTTGGCGTCCCGTCTGGCCCAGCGTCCTGTTCTTACCAGCACCACGTCTCCCCGACCCACTTTCACTCCCGCCTTCTTTTCCCAAGCGTCCAGGTCTTCGGGATAGATGGCTTCTCCCGGTTCCAGGTAGTCGACCCCTTTGAGGGCGGGAATATCCATCAGGATACCGCGGCTGAAGACGCCGTCCTTCACCGTCTCAATGCCCAGCTTGTTCGCGCCCCCGTCGGTGACTTCCATGCGGGAGAACCCGTTGAACATCTTGCCCCCGTAGAACATGTGGCACAGGGAGTCCATGTGGGTATGGGCCCAGCCGTGGTATTGCATGCGATAGGCGTCATTGGAGAACATCCCGGGACTCTTGCCGGTCAAAAGCATGGCATGCTCGACGGGGAAGGGATTGTCCACCGACTCTTCCTTCTCGATGTCCCGGGCCAGGGAAACCGAAACGCCTTCTTGAACCAGAGCGGCAGCCTGCTTGCGCTTTTCCGGGGTAATGAAGTTCAGCGCGCCCAGCTCATCCGAGTCTCCCCAACGCCCCCAGTTGGACAGCTCTTCCATCCACTGATCGATATCGGCCTTGGTCAGGCTGCGGCTGCCTTTTGCCGACATGTCCGGAACCTGAGAAGACCGTTGCCAAAAGAACCAGATCGCCAACAGAGCCACCAGCAAGGCGATGGGCCGCCAGTAACAACATCCAAGAGGAATTCTCATTCGACTGTTCTCCTTGATTGACCTTCAGGCACGCCGCAGTTCGTCGGCGGTCAGCCGGTGCACCACCGTTCGCAGTCCCTGCGCTCCGAGGGAAATCACCCGGTAGCCGCCCGGCAACGACACCAACTTTTCGGACCAGGGGCCCTCTCCGAACTGGAAAGAGATGGCCGGCACCGACATGAAGTGGATGCCCGCGTAATGAAGGTGGCATTCGAAATGGATATGGCCGAAGAAGACCGCTTCCACGCACTGGGCCTCTTTGAGGATCTCCAGCAGGGGATCGGCATTCTTCAACATCAGCGCGTCCATCCAGGAAAGGCCGATGGACAGGGGATGGTGGTGCATGAAGACCAGGGTGGGTTGGCGCTCCCGGAGCAACCGGTCCAGCCATTGCAGTTGCTCCTCCTCCATGCCTCCCCAGACCTCCCCGGGGCGGGAGGTGTCCAGCACCACCAACCTCCATCCCGACCGATGCAGGCAGTAGTAGTAGGGATCGCCGCCCGGCTGCTCCTGGTTCATCAGGTGCCGCCGCAGGCTCCCGCGGTCGTCGTGGTTGCCGACGGCGTAATGGACCGGAGGGCCGACCGTGTCCATTTGCGCCTTGAAGAGCCGGTAGGCGACCTCGGTTTGCTCGGAGACCGAGTCGCCGGTGTAAACGCACAGGTCGGGACGCGGCCGGATGGCGTTGATGGAAGCGATGGCGGCCTTCAGGGCGCGGGCGGGCTCCACTCCGTAGATCACATGGGCGGGATCGCCGAACAGATGAGCGTCGGAGAAGTGAACGATCGAAAACTCGGACTCGGCGGTCATGGCGCAACCCCGGCAGGCCGGCGCCGGTGGCTCGATTTGAGCGGCTCTTCGAGGCCGGCTGTCGGCCTGCGGCAACTCTATCATGACCCTGATCGGGAGCCAAGCCGGCGAAAACGGCGGCTGGCCGGCCGGGATTGAAGCAACCCCAAGCCCGCCAGGGAGACGGGTTTGACTTCCCCGGACACCGGAAATATCATTTCCGCCCTGACCGGTCCGGAACCAGGAACACACCCGCATCCTTGCCCCTCGCCGGCCTCAGTGAGGATGAGGCCGCGGTAAATGCACCATGGCCAGGCTTAGCCAGCAAGCGCTGCAACAGTACCGGCGGCAGGGGTTCGCCAGGGGCGGGAAGATTCTGTCCGACAGCGAGCTGGCCCGGCTGCGGGAGGAGATCGACCGGCTCATCGCCGGGTTGCCGGTGGGAACCCGGCCCGAGAACATGCCGTCGGTGCACTACCGCAACCGCTATTTTCTGGATCTCTTCCTCAGTGAGCCCCTGGTGGACATTGCGGAGCAGATTCTCGGTCCGGACGTGGCCCTCTTTACCTCCTATGTCATCAACAAGCGCCCGGAAGACGGGCTGGAAGTGGAGTGGCACCAGGATGCCGCCTTTTTCCCCATCGACCCCATGGAGACTTTCACGGTGTGGTTGGCCGTGGATGACTCGGACCGGCAGAACGGATGCATGCAGGTCATTCCGGGATCCCACCACAACAAGGTGCTCCTGAACCACCAGGTCGATACCGACCGCCGGACCACTCTTCCCCTGGCCTTCCGGCAGGTGGACCAGACCCGGGCGGTCGACGTGGAGCTCAAAGCCGGGGAGTTCTCCGCCCACGACGTCTTCCTGTGGCACGGGTCCAACCCCAACCGTTCCCGGCGGCGCCGCTGCGGCATCACCATCAAGTACATTCCGACCCACGTCCGCATCGATCGCACCTTCGTGTCCCCCACCGGGTTCGACTGGTCCGGTCTGAGGCTCTACCTGGCCCGGGGGCGTCCGGGTGAACAAAATGAATACTTCAACCGTTAGGGAGCACCGCGCCCCGGACCGGCAAGCAGGAAAAAGACATCCACGTTGGGGCGCCCAAGGACTGACCAATGAAAAAACCCGTCGACGACCGTCTCAGGAGACTGGGGGCGGGCGAGTCCATCCAATCCCTTTGCACGGCCTCGGGAATGTCGAGGCAGCAGTTCGATGCGTGGTGGCAGGGCCAGATCCGTTCCAGAGTGCCGGATATGGAAGCCCATCATGCACTGGCGGTGAAGCGTCCCGTCCGGATCGAGCGCGACTCCTGGGGGATTCCCCACATCTCGGCCGAGGACGACCTGGACCTGTTCTTTGGCTACGGCTTCGCCATGGCCCAGGACCGGCTGTTTCAACTGGACTACCTGCGGCGCAAGGGACAGGGGAGGCTGGCCGAGATTCTGGGGCCGGAAGGAACCGAGTCGGACCTGCTGGTCAGAACCGTGGGGCTGCCGGGCATCGCGGCCGAGGAGGAGAGCCTCCTCCCGGATGAGGTGGCCCAAAGGCTCCAGGCCTTTTCGGACGGGATCAACGCCTGGATGCAGCGCACCGCCTCCTCGCTGCCCATCGAGTTCGACCTGCTCGACTATGAGCCCGAGCCCTGGTCCCCCTCCGCCAGTCTGGCTATCCAGGTGGAGTTCCAGTGGTATCTGACGGGGCGCTTCCCGGTCATCGTCATTCCGGAACTGGCCAAGCGCCGCCTCCCGGATCCCGCTCTCTACCGGGCCTTCCTTCAGGGAGAATCCGACGAGGAGAGCATCCTGCACGCTGGCGACTATACGGCCCGGCCCCGGCAAGCGGGGGCCAATCCGGCGGTGGGCCCCGCCGGAGGCGACCCCTGCGAGGGGGAAGGCAGCAACAACTGGGCGATCGCCGGATCGAGGACCCGAAGCGGCAAGCCGCTGCTGGCCAGCGATCCCCATATCGCCTTCGCCGCCGTCTCCTGCTGGTATGGAGTGCACCTGAGCAGCCCCTCCCTCAGTGTGGCCGGCACCGGCTACGCGGGCGTTCCGGCCGTGATGATCGGCCGCAACCCACGGGTGGCCTGGGGCGTTACCAACAACATCTGTTCCCAGCGGGATCTCTATCAGGAGAAGACCGATCCCGGCCATCCCGGCTGTTTTCTCCATGACGGAAACTGGGAGCCGGCGCGAGAGCGAACAGAGGAGATCGAGGTGAAGGGAGCTCCCTCGCTGACTCTGACGGTGCGCCATTCCAGAAACGGCCCCATCGTGGACTCGGTGCTTCCCTCGTTGGCGAAGCATACGGGTCCGGTGTCGCTCCGATGGCTGGGCGCCGAAGGCTCGGGATGGCTGCCGGCCCTGCAGCGCATGAACCGCGCCGGCAGCGCCGACCAGTTCCGCCAGGCGTTGAAGGAGTGGATCATGCCGACCTGGAACCTGGTGTTCGCCGACGTGGAGGGGAACATCGGACAGCAGTCCACCGGTCGGATTCCGATCCGCCGCCTCTGGGAAAGGGGGTATCGGCCGGGTTGGGACCCCGACCATCAGTGGGACGGGCTCATTCCATTCGAGGGCATGCCCGCATTGAATAATCCGGAAAGAGGCTGGATCGCTACCGCCAACAACCGGCCGGCTCCGGACGACTATGCCTACCCCCTCTCCGGCACCTGGAGCAGCGGCCACCGGGCGCGCCGGGTTCGCCAGAGGATCGAGGACAGGAGGGACCTGTCACGGGAGGACCTGGTGGGGATCCAGCACGACGTTCTCTCGCTTCGAGCCCGGGAGTGCCTGCCGCACCTGTTGCAGATCCTGGACGAGCACGGCCCGGAAAACGAGGAAGCAGTGGAAGAACTCAGGGGCTGGGACAGTCGCATGGAGACCGACAGCGCCGGCGCCTCCATTTTCGAGACCTTCTTCACCCACTGGAGCCGCACGGTAGCCGGCGAGCGCTTTCCCGAGGACCAGGCTGAGCTGGTTTCCGGGGCCATTGGCGGACTGGCCTCGCAGTTGCTCCGGGAAGACCCGGTGGGCTGGTTCGAGCACCAGCCGCGCCGCAACGCCGTGGTCCGGGCCTGGCATGCCGGCCTGGCCGAACTCTCCAGGCGGATGGGTCCCGAGGTCTCAAACTGGACCTGGGGACGGGCCCATCGAATCCATCTCAGGCACGTGCTCTCGGGCCGGGGGGATCTGGGAACCCTGCTGGATCGGGGAGGGCAACCGGTGAAGGGCAACGGCATCACCGTGTGTAATACCGGGTATGACCCCAACTGGGGCGCCACCATGGGCGCCAACTTCCGAATGATCGCCGATCTGGGCAGTCCGGATGCGGGGTTGTGGACGGTGGACGCCCAGGGGCAGTCGGGCCATCCCGCCAGCCCTCACTACGGCGATCAGTTGCCCCGGTGGCTGGGAGCCCGCTACCACTACCTGGCTCTGGACTCCAGGCCTCCGGACATCAAGACCCAAACGACCTTGAACCCGGCCGGCGGGTAGTTGCGGCAGCACCCCCAAAGAGAGCGAGTCACCTTGGAAGACATCTACAGAAGCCTGGGCGTACGGCGGGTAATCAATGCCGCCGGGACGCTGACCCGCCTGGGCGGCCCGCCCATGGCGCCGCAAGCCGTGGAGGCCATGGGGGAAGCCTCTCGCTGGAGCGTATCCATCGAGGAACTGCAGGAACGGGCCGGGAGCTACCTGGCCGAGGTGACCGGCGCCGAAGCGGGATATGTCACCTGCGGGGCCGCCGCCGGGCTGCAGCTTGCGGCCGCGGCCTGCCTGGCCGGCCTGGACATCCACAGGATGGAGCGCCTTCCCGACAGCAGCGGCATGCCCAACGAAATCGTGGTGCAGCGCTGCCAGCGCAACGCCTATGACCACGCGCTTCGGGCTGCCGGCGCCAGGCTGGTGGAGGTGGGGCAACTGGGAAACCCGGAGGTCCGGCCCACGGCGCCCTGGCAGATCGGGGCGGCCATCCATGCCGGGACGGCAGCGGTTCTGTGGGTGGACATGCAGACCCAGGGAGCCGTCTCCCTGGAGGACACGGTGGCGGTGGCGCATCGCCATCGACGGCCGGTCATCGTGGATGCGGCCGCCTCGCTGCCCCCCAGAGAAAACCTGCAGCGCTTCGTTGCCGCCGGAGCCGACCTGGTGGCCTTCTCGGGAGGCAAGGCCCTGGGCGGCCCGCAGGCTTCGGGGATTCTGGTGGGCCGCCGGGACCTGATCGATTCGGTGGCCTTGCAGCACCAGGACATGGACGTCTGGCCCGAAACCTGGATGCTGCGCGGCCGCTTTCTGGAGTCGGGCAGGCTGCCCGGCCCGCCCCTGCAGGGAATCGGACGGCCGCTCAAGGTGGGCAAGGAGGAGATCGCCGGCCTGGTGGCGGCCGTGAGAGCCTACCTCAAACAGGACTCCGAGGCCTGGCTGAAAGAGCAGGCCGGCAAGATTCGGACTCTCCAGGCCGGCTTGCAGGGACTTCCCCACCTGAGGGTCACGGTCGTGGACGGAGGGGAGCCGGGCTACCCGCTGCTGGCCGTGGAGCTCGAAGAGAACCCCGCGGGGCTGACGTTGGTGGACCTGGTGCTGGGCCTGCTGGAGGGGGACCCGGCGGTGGCGGTCGGCCAACAGGAGATGCCTCAGGGCCGCCTGATCCTCAACCCGGTGAGCCTGCGTCTAGACCAACTGGAGCTGGTCATCGGGCGCTTCGGCTCGATTCTGACAGGCTGATGGGCACTGAAACGAGGCTACTATGGAACGCAAGAGCTACTGGTATCAGCAATACACCTGGCAGGAGTTGAAGGACCTGGTGCCCAGCCAGCCGGTGGTGGTCCAGCCGATCGGCTCGGTCGAAGACCACGGCCACCACCTGCCCCTGGACACCGACAACTTCCTGATCCAGTCCATCTGCGAGGAGGCGGCCCGTCGCGCCGATGGAGAGATCCTGCTGCTCCCGCCGATCCCCTACGGATTTGAAACCCATCACATGGATTTCCCGGGAACCATCGACATCCGCATGGAGCACCTGCTGAACTTCGTTCTGGATGTCACCAAGAGCGTGGCCCACCACGGATTCAAGCGCATCCTGATCGCCGACGGGCACGGCTCCAACATGCCCATCCTGGAACTGGTGGCCCGCAGGACCATCCTGGAGACCGACAGCCTCTGCGGAGCCTTCATCTGGCCCTCCCTGGCCGCCGAGAAGATCCAGGAGGTGCGGGAATCGGAGCGGGGGGGCATCGCCCACGCCGGCGAGCTGGAGACATCGGTCTACCTCCACCTGGACCCTCACAGAGTGCAGATGGACAAGGCCGTCAAGGAAATCGGCCTGCCTCCCTCCAACTTCATCTTCCTGGATCTCATGGCAAGCTCCCCGGTGCTCTTCATGGACATCTGGACCCGCTTCAGCAAGACGGGCGTGGTGGGGGACCCCAAGCTGGCGACCGCCGAAAAGGGCCGGGTGATCTTCGAGGCCGTGGTCGAGGCCTTCCTGCGCCTGGTCCGGGAGTTCAAGAACCGCCCCGACGGCCAGCGGGTGGACCACCATTAGCGCAAAGGAGGACAGCCATGATCGACAACCATGGAAGCTCCCAAGGGCGGGGTTGGCGGCTCAATCGCCGGCAGTTTCTGGAAGCGGCGGCGCTGGCGGGGCTCAGCCTGCGGTTTCGGACGCAAGCGTCGGGGGCCGCGGGCCAGGGGACGCCCACTCGGGACGGAGCCGTCTATGTGGCCGACCTGGACCGGTGCCGGCCGGCCTCCGCCCTGTCCACCCGTCTGAAGCGCGGGACCTGGAAGACGCTGGAGTACGAAACCGACGACTTCGGCGGAACCATGCTGGTGGCCCTGGAGGAGAGCGCCGCTCCCGACCTGACCTATGCCCTGAACCGCAGCGGGTGGCACCGGATCTACGTCGGCATCTACCGGAAGCCCTTCGAACAGCCCAAACAGGTCCAGGTCAAGTTGTCGGGGGATCCGGCCTACACCACCGTGACCGGACGGCGGGGAGAAACCGACCATCGCGAGAACTGGATCGACGACGTCTACTGGAAGAGCGCCGACCTGAGCGGGCGCGACCTGCTCATCCGTCAGACCCGGGTGCCCCGCATCCGGCACGGGTGGCTGGCTTACATCAAGCTGGTGCCTCTGTCGGCGCCGGAGGTGGAACGTCTGCAGCAGGACCGCGCTCAGAAGACCACCAAGCGCCTCTTCGTGCACACCGACGCCCACTTTTCCAATGTTTCCGGATCGGCCGAGGAGGTGCTCAAGTACCTGGAGCCCCTGCGGCATACCGACGTGTCGCGGGTCTACTGGGAAGCCGGCGGCGGGGACCGGGCCCTCTATCTCTCCAGGATTACCGAGGATTACGGGCGGGCCTTCAATCGGCCCGACCCGGTCTTTCCCAGGGCGGTCGATCGGGAGCTGGCCGTGACCTGGAGGACCTATCGCCAGAAAGGGGTGGATCCCCTGCGCGCGGCCGCCGAGTTGGCTCGGGAGATGGGTATCGAGCTGCACGCCTCCTACCGCACCGCCGGGTTCGTCTACCCGGCGCCCCACGACCACATTGAGGGCAGCTTTTACGAGAAGCATCCGGAACTGGCTTGCCTGGATCGGCAGGGCAGGCCCATGCCCCGAATTTCCTACGCTTTCCCCGAGACTCGCCGCTATGTGATCTCTCTATTCAAGGAGATGGCCGAATACCCTATCGACGGCGTGGGCGTCCTCTACAATCGCCGCCCTCCCCTGGTGGCCTACGAGGAACCGCTGGTCCAGGGGTTCCAGGAACGCTACGGCCAGGACCCCCGCCGGCTGGACGAGCTGGACCAGCGCTGGCTCACCTTCCGCAGCCAGGCCCTGACCCGGTTCATGCGGGAGCTGCGCCAGGCAATGGATGAGGTTGCCCAACGCACCAGCCGCTCCAAGAGGCTGGCCATCTCGGCGGTGGTGTTCCGTCCCGAGGAGAACCTGCTGCACGGAATGGACCTGAAGACCTGGATCGCCGAGGGCCTGGTGGACACCATCATCCCCTATTCCTCCACCATTCGGCTCAACAGCTACCAGCCTGCCTGGGACAAGCCCGAGGACGTGGACTACTACGTTTCTCTGGTTCGGGGGACGCGCTGCCGTCTGGCGCTCAACCTGATGCCTCGCGGGCTGACCGCCGAGGAGTATCGCCGCAAGGCACACCGGCTCTATGGGGCCGGGGTCGAGCACTTCTTTTTCTGGGATGGCATCGTCCGGGTCCGCAAGGTCCCGCGACTCGGACACAAGGAGGAGGTGGCGGCCTGGTCGGCCGCCGGCGAGCCGCCGATCCTGCCCACGGCCACTCGACTGCGCAAGCTGGGAGAATGGGAACTCACCCTGGAGACGCCGGGGTAGAGTCAGGCCAGGTTTTCGCCCCAACCCAGGACGCCGCGCCCCTTTTCCACCACCCTGGCAGCTATGCGCTGGCCCCGGGCCACCGCTTCGGGCAGCGGGCACTCGTCGACCAGGGCTGAGATCAGGGCTCCGTTGAAGGCATCCCCCGCTCCAATGCTGACGTTGCTGGATGCCACCCGGACCGGGGGTTGGTGGGCAAAGGGTTCCTTTATGGACTGGTAGGCGGCCCCACCGGAGCCCATCTTGAGGACCACGGTGTGGGGGCCGGCCGCCAGCACGCGTTCAGCCACCTCCGGGCCGTTTCTCCCGGAGGTCCAGACGGTCAACTCTTCCAGGGTTCCCACCACCACCTCGGCATGGGCCCACAACTCCCTCACCCGCCCGGGCTCGGCCTTGCCCGTCCAGCCCAAGCCCGTATCCAGCACCCGCACCCGCTCCGGCCCGCCGAAATTCTGCAGCAGATTCAAAACCCGGGGCAGCGCCTCCACCGGGACCTGCCCCGGCAGGCTGGCCAGCAGCCAGGTCGCTTCCCGGTCTCGAGCCGACAGATTCCAGTCCAGAGGCGGTCCGACGTGCTGGAGGGTCCCCAATCGCCTTCCGGCTGCATCCACCGCGGTGATGGCCTGCATGGTGGAGCGGCCGGTGGGTGCGGTGCACGTCACCCCGGCCCGCTCCAGCCAGCCTCGGACCAGTTGCCCGGCCGGATCCCGGCCAATGGGAGCGTTCAGGTGAACCTTCGGGCCCAGTTTCCCCAGCACATAGGACGCCGAACCCCCGTTGCCGCCCAGGCCCATTTCGGGGGGTGAATGCAGCGGCAGCAGGGTGCGGTGGGTGTAGACGTCCCGCGGCACCTCGCCGATCCAGTGGCGGGGCGGATCGCGCAGGGTCACGTCCAGGCCTGTCGACCCGGCCACAGCCACCACCGTGGCTGGCGAACTTTCAGTGGACATGGCTGGTTGAATTGGGAATCCCGGTGTTCTGTCTCAATCGCCCCGGTCGATGCCGCCCAGGATGTCGGCGGAACCGCGCTCCAGCAGCAGGGTGTCGGAGCCGGTGAGAATGATGCGGTACCCCCGGCCGATCAGGTCGTTGGCGGTGGCGTTGTCGAGGGCCAACCCACCCAGGTGGGTGGGGCCGGCCAGAATGACCTCCTCGGCCCGACCGATGGCGTCCTGGACTTCCGGGTGGTCGGGACCATCCCGATAACCGTAGCTCATGGCCAGGTCGTTGGGGGCAATCTGGCAGGAGTCCACGCCCGGAACGGTCACGATCTCCCGGATGTTGTCGATCGCCTCACGGTGTTCGATCAGCAGCATGCACAGGATCTGGTCGTCCGCCGCGTCCACATAGGATTCACGGGGTGTTCCAAACCTGGCGGGCCCGTAGAACGGGCCGTAGCCGCGGTTGCCTCGCGGCGGGTAGCGAACGGCCCGGGCGGCGGCTTCGGCCTCGGCCCGGTTGTGGATCATGGGGAAGACCATCCCCATGGCGCCGGCGTCCAGCACCGGCTTGACCAGCCAATGCAGGTTCCAGGGAACTCGAACGATGGGGGCGGCGCGGGTCCCGTGGGTGGCCGTCACCATGGCATGGACCGAGGCGATGTCGATCGGTCCATGTTCCATGTCGAAGAAGAGCCAGTCAAAGCCCGTGGCCGCCAGAATCTGGGTGGTGGCCACGCTGGGCATGGAGACCATCATGCCGATGGCCGGCTTGTCTTCAGCCAGACGGGCCTTCAGGGGGTTGATGACAGGGGCGGAGGGTCTCAAAGCTCCAGCTTGTCGTTGAAGACCATCTTCTTGAGCCTGAACTTGCGCTTGATCTTGAAGGGGCCGACCTGGGTTCTCAGCTCCACGTCCTTGTCCTCGAGAGTGATGCCGTCGTCCCGGGGGAAGAACATGAAGATCTCGACAAACTGATCCCGGGGCAAAACTTCCACCGAAGCGGCCGCGATGGGTTCCTTTTTCTTCCGATGCAGGACGGTCATCTGCTTGATGCGCTCAGTGTTTCTCTGCAGTCCGCGCGCCATTCTGCTGGGCAAGCCGCTCAACAGGACCACGTACTGCTCGTCCTTCATGTTGAGAAGCTGCTTGTCCTGTTCCGACTCCTCGAAGTCACCCCGGTAGCGGGCCCGAATGACGGCCTGCTTGACCGGCAGGGCGCTGGCCCAGCGCACCGTCACATTGATGGGAGGCGGTCCCCGCCGCGCCGCCGGCCGCCGGCCTCCCAGACCAGGGCCGCCGCCACCAAGCGGGCTACCGGATTGGAGACCCAATCCGCCGCCGGCACCCACGCTGCCGCTGGGAGGCCTTTCACCGCCGCCACCGAAGCCGCCGTCAATGCCGCCGCTTCCTCCTCCGCCCCGAGACTGGTCCGGATCGCCACGCCGCGCCGACGGATCCTCCGTGGGACCGCCTTCAATGTTGTCGAAGCCTCCCCGTCTCATCCGCATGGGGTCGAGGGAGACGTTCTGGGCCCAGGGAGACTTGGTCAACATCTTGTGGACGTCCTTGGGCTTCCACTGCTTGTATTCCTTTTTTTCCCAGAAATCGGCGGCCCGCAGCCCGGCGCTGCCCAAGAGGAGCAACAGGGCCGGAAGGATGAATTTTTTCATGAGACTGACCTCGATGGTTCAGCGCACCCAGGGATGCGCCCTGACACGAAATCCGGACTCCCTGCACTCGGAATCGGGCGACAGCGGTTTCCCTCCAGCCATCGCGCAAATTCGAAGGGGGTCCTTGCCTGGAGTTATTCTAGCCCATCGCTCCGGGATTCTTCAAAGTTATCTTCCGGCCGGGGCGGTGCTTCGTTGGAATCGGGAATCCGCTTCTGATAGGCTCTTTCGGAGCGCCGTCCCCCGGCCGATTGGGCGGCCGAACGGTTGCTCGAACCGTTTCCGCCACCCGCGGAAGCCACCGGAGGCGGAAAGAACGGTTGCAACTCGGATCTCACTGAGGAGAACCCGTCATGAGCCAACGACTGAACATCCTGCTTCTTCCCCACCCGCTCCGGGAGTCGATGTTTCGCCCCTGGGGCGAGGATGTGTTGGCGGCCATCGGCGACCGCCATCGGTTGAGAGTCTACGATTCGTCCCAAGACCTGGCCCCGCAGTTCGAGGGCGTGGACGTGGTAATCGACCAGAGCGGTTCGGCCGGAACCCGGGAGATGGCCGACCTGGCTGCCGGACGGTGCCGCTTGTGGCAGGTTCTGGGAACGGGCGTGGATGCCTTCGACTTGGACTACTGGCGGTCCAAGGGCATCCCGGTGGCCAATACACCCGGTCCCTTCAGCGGGGTGGCCCTGGCCGAATGCGCCATGATGTTCATCCTGATGCTGACCCGCAAGTATCCCGTGACCCAGACCTATATGCGGCAGGGTGACTTCTACGAGCCGGTCGGCCTGGAGCTGGTAGGACTGAAGCTGGGGATCATCGGGTTCGGCGCCAGCGGCAGCGAGCTGGCCAGGCGGGCGCGCCCCTTCGGCCTCAAGATTCTGGCGGCCGACGTTCGCGACATCACTCCCGAGGAAGTGCAGCAGTTCGGTCTGGAGTTCGCCGGCAAGGCGGACGACATCGATCGCATCGTAGCCGAGTCCGACATCCTCTCGGTCCACCTGCCCCTCAACCCGCAGACCCGCCACATCATCGACGAGCGGCGTCTCGGCCTGATGAAGCCTTCGGCCTTTCTGGTCAACGTGGCCCGGGGAGCCTTGGTGGACGAGCAGGCCCTGAGCCGGGCCCTGGTGGAGGGACGCATTGCCGGGGCGGGACTGGATGTGTTCGGAAAGGAACCGCCCGATCCCGAGGACCCCATCTTCAAGCTGCCGACGGTTGTGACCACACCCCACATCGCCGGAGTAACCGACGGCACTTCCCGCAAGCGCGCCCGGGTGGCCGCCGACAACGCCGACCGGGTGGCAGCCGGCCTGGAGCCCCTCTACCGCGTGGACCTGTAAGCAGTTTTCAAATCAGTCCAGCCCCCGAAGTACCGGTCCGGTCATTACGAAAGTGATACACCCAATCGTCAATAACGACGAACCACGAATGGACACGAATAAACACAAATGGCCACAATAGGCACGAATATACAAAAGAGCGGAACGATGAGAAATGACCAAGGCATGCGGGCCTGGTGTGATCGGATCCGCCAGACAGCCTTCAACCGGTTCAAGAAATTCGTTTTGTGACGAGCCTTTTGCAAAATTGGGCAGTGGGACGTTTGCCTGGATTGGCCACAAAAGGCACAAAAAACACAAATTATGGCTTTTGTGCCCTTTGTGCTTTTTGTGGTTAGACAGTCTTTTTCACCAGGTCGAACCCGATTTCGAAGAAGGCAGGACCTCAGGTTTGCGGGCAAGATGACCTGCCCTGCCACGAATTTTGCAAAAAGCTCTGACGATTGTGCTTTTTGTGGTGACCCCGCGTGGCTCACCGATCACACCCTATACCCGAAAAGGCGGGACCTCACGGTCGCCAGCACAAAAACCTGCCCCGCCACGAGATTTGCAAAAGGCTCATTCTTATTGGTGTTCATTCGTGTCCATTGGTGGTTCGCCGTTCTCTTTTGTTTCAGGAAAGTCCCGACCGCAATCCGTCCGCAGCCGCTCGGGCCGTGTCCAATACCCAGGGCCCGTCGGAGCTCAACCGAACCTCCAGCTCTTCACCGATGCCGGCCAGCCGGTCCCGTTCTCCATCGAAAGCCAGGGTTGCCGGCTCTCTCATCTCCAGCGGCTTTTTCTCTCCCGGCGCCAGGCGGTGCACGGCGCTGACGGAGATCTCGCGGAACAGCCCCGGCCCCAGCGGCGCCGTCACCCGCCTGCCATCCGGACCGAACACGAGGTGGAGTCCCCGGGGATCCTCGGCGGTTACCGTTTCCACAAACCCCCCGATGGCCGACAGGCCGATGCTCCAGGGCTGGGCCCGGGTCAGGAAGAGCTCTTTCAGGTGATCCACCTCCCAAATGGCGCGGGCCCCGATAAAGGTCCGGGTGGTGACGGCCAGGTCGACCAGGGCCAGGTCCACCACGCCCGAGGGGTCGTGCAGCCAGAGCACCTTGGACCGGGTGCAGGCGGTTTCCCGGTCGGTTCGGCCCGTGGCCAGCAGTCCGGCCGCAAGTCCGGCGGTGGTGCCTTCCTGGAATTCGGAGAAGACGTTGTTGGTCCCGGTGGAGATGGGCAGCAGGGGGACTTCGCTCCCGCTCCCCTTGAAGACCGCTCGATTGGTCCCGTCGCCTCCCAGTGTCACGATGCAACCGACCCCGGCCTCCACCATGGCCGCCGCTGCCCGGGTGGAATCCTCGGGACCGCCGCTGACCGGAACCTCCAGCGGAGCCACCCGCAGCCGGGTCGATCCCATTTTCTGGCAGGCCTTGGGGCAGATTCCGGCGGGCTCGGGCATGTAGAGCACCTGCTCCACGCCGGCTGCCTCCAGGCCGCGCAGCAGGCGAGCGGTCAAGGCCGACTTTTCCTGGTTGGAGACCACCCAGGCCTGGGCCACCAGGCGGCGGATATCTCTACCGGACGCCGGATTGGCCACGATCCCGACTTTGCTCATGTCGAATTAATGGTTTCCAGGAGAATGCCGGCTGCCCGGTCAGACGAACTCGGCCAGGAGCCGGGTGACCGGGGCGGGTTGCTCCACCGGGGCGGCGTGCCCGCAATCGGGCAGTTCGTGCAGTTGAGCTCCCTCAATCGCTTCGGCCAACTGGCGGGAAAGGTCCGGGGGAGTGAGGCTGTCTTCCGAACCCACCAGGACCTGGGTGGGGCATTGGAGGCTGCCCAGGCGAGAGCGCAGGTCGGCTTTGGCCACCATGCGGGTGGCGGCCACGATGCTGGCGGCGTCGCTGGAAAGGATGCTGCGGCGGATGGCCTCCACCACCTTGGGATTGGCGTCCCGAAAGGCGGGTCTGAAGGTCAGCTCGATGAGCGTATCGGCAATGCCCTCCATGCCGCCGAAGGTGGCTGCAGACGCCAGCTCGAAGAGGGTGTTTCGGGTTTCCTGGGGGAAGGCGGCCGTGGTGGACAGCAGCGAGAGCGAACGCACGCTCTCGGGCCGGCTGGCGGCCAGTTCGACCGCAATCAT
Source organism: Acidobacteriota bacterium (assembly GCA_009841055.1). Taxonomy (GTDB): domain Bacteria; phylum Acidobacteriota; class Terriglobia; order Versatilivoradales; family Versatilivoraceae; genus Versatilivorator. The sequence continues at coordinate 7,591 of VXMN01000088.1, read as the reverse complement.
GGCCCCCAGCGAGTGGCCCACCAGGCTGGCCTGCTCAACCCGCAGCGTTTCCAGCAGAGCGACCAGGTCGGCGGTGTGCTTGCGGAGGGTGTGGGCGCCCGGGGTCTGCTCGGAACGGCCATGGCCGCGCAGGTCGTAGCTGATCAGGGTGCGGCCCTGAAAACCGGCCTGGTCCAGGCCGGTCCATAGCTCCATGGAGCTGCTCAGGCCGTGGATGAAGACCACCGCGGGCCCTTCGCCGGTCTGCTGCACGTTCAGGGCGATGCCGTTGGCCTGCAGGATCTCGGCGCTGGGCCCCTCGGCCGCGCCCCCGGCCCGGGGCTTGACCACCGCCCCTTCGGCGGGCTCGATCCGGCCCAGGACCGTCCCCACGTCCACCACCTCTCCCTCGGCCACCACCACGCTGATGACCCCGTCCACGTCGGCCGTCATCTCAGCCGTGGCCTTGTCCGTCTCCACCTCCAGGACGACCTGGCCGGCCTCCACCGAGTCTCCGTCCTTGACCTGCCAGCGGGACAGCTTGCCTTCGCTCATTCCCATGCCCATCTTGGGCATGATGACGTCAATAGGCATCGGACTCTTCCTCGTTCCTTATCGCTCGGCCGCCACTCTCTCAAGACGCCTTGGAGCACGTCTCCTTCACGGCGGACACCACCTTTTGCGGATTGGGCAGATAGGCGTCCTCCAGCACCGGGCTGAAGGGCACCGGGGAGTGGGGGGCCGTAACCATGCCCACCGGCGCCCGCAGCCAGTGGAACCCCCGGCTGGCAACCACGCCGGCAATGTGCGATGCCAGTCCGCAGAGAGGATTGGCCTCGTCGACGATCACCAGGCGCCCGGTCTTTTTCACCGATTCCAGAATGGTCTCCTCGTCCAGCGGGGACACGGTGCGCAGGTCGATCACCTCGGCGTCGATGCCCTCCTTGGCCAGGGTCTCGGCGGCGTTCAGGGCATGAACGGCGGTGAGGCTCACCCCCAGCAGCGTTACGTCGCTGCCCGGCCGGGCCACGGCAGCCTTGCCGATGGGCACGATATGCTCTCCCCCGGGCACCTCGCCCTTCAGGGTGTACATGGTGATGTGCTCGCAGAAGATGACCGGATCGTCATCCCGGATGGAGGCCGTCAGCAGGCCCTTGGCGTCGGCGGCGTTGGACGGGGCCACCACCTTCAGGCCGGGAATGTTGGCGAACATGGGGTAGAGGGTCTGGGCGTGTTGGGCGGCGGCCCGGAAGCCGCCTCCGATCATGGTGCGAATGGTGACCGGGACCGTGGCCTTGCCGCCGAACATGTAGCGCAGCTTGGAGCCCTGGTTGAGCAGGGAATCGAGGCAACTCCCCAGGAATCCGCAGAACATCAGTTCGGCGATGGGACGCAGCCCGGTGGCCGCGGCCCCGACCGCGGCTCCGATGAAGGCAGCCTCGGAAATGGGGGTGTCCAGAACCCGCTCGCGGCCGAACTCGTGTACCAGTCCCTTGGTCACGCCCATGACGCCACCCCAGGCTTCGTCATCTTCCAGGTGCTCCACCTGGGCGCCTCCGGCGATGTCTTCGCCCATGATGACGATCTTGGGATCGGCGCGCATCTCCAGTCGAATGGACTCGTTGAGAGCCTCGGCGATAGTGATGGTTCTGGCGGCGGTGGCTACAGCCATTTCAAGACCTCCTTGATCGTACGATGAGTCTCATTTCTTCACTCTCAACTACGGGTAACTGACGTAGACGTCGCTGGTGACCTCTTCCACCGCGGGCAGGGGACTGGATTCGGCGTAGGCCAGTGCTTCTTCAACGGCCTGCCTGGCCTCCCGGTCGATGGCATCCAGCTCCTCCGAGGTGAACCAGCCGTGCTGGGTGACCATGGCCCGGAAATCCCTGATGGAATCCTTGCCCTGGGATACGCTCTTGTAGAGATCATCCTGTAGGTCTGCTGGTCTCCTTCGAAGTGGCCGTGGTGGCGATAGGTCTTGCATTCCAGCAGGCTGGGCCCCTGTCCGGCCCGGGCCCGCTTCACGGCTTCCACGGCGGCTTCATGCACGGCGAAGACGTCGCTGCCGTCGACCACGGCCCCCGGGATGCCGTAGCTGGCCGCCCGCTCGGCGATGTTCTCGATGGCGCAGTGATAGCTGGCAGGCGTGCTTTGGGCATAGCCGTTGTTCTCGGCCACGAAGATGACCGGAAGGTTCCAGATGGCCGCCAGGTTGGCGCTTTCATGGAAGGTTCCCTGTTCGCAGGCGCCGTCCCCGAAGAAGCAGGCGCAGACGTCCCCGCTGCCGGTCACCTGCGAGGTCAGACCGGCGCCGCAGGCCAGGGGCGGACCCCCGCCCACGATCCCGTTGGCGCCCAACATGCCCTTTCCGACGTCCGCGATGTGCATGGACCCGCCCTTGCCCTTGCACAGCCCGGTGGCCTTTCCATAGATCTCGGCCATCATCGAATTCATGTCGCAGCCCTTGGCGATGCAGTGCCCGTGCCCCCGATGGGTGCTGGTGATGGTATCGCTGGGCCGCAGGGCGCTGCAGACACCGGTGGCAATGGCCTCTTCGCCCACGTAGAGGTGCACGAATCCGGGAATGTGGCCCTTGGCAAAGGCCTGCTTGACGGTTTCCTCGAAGGTTCGGATCGACACCATGGTCCGGTACATGGACCGAAGCTGGTACTGGCTGAGGTTCATGACCTGATTCCTCCCGTTTACTGGATCAGACACCAGGATGCAACCGCTTCGCTAGAGCGGGGCCCGGCGAATCCCCATCGCAGACAAGATAGATAGAGGGAAACCATACGCGACCGGCCCCGCGACTTCAACCCTTATTTGCGGCCTGTCGCCGGGGCTCAGTCCCAGTCCACCGAGGGTGGAGGCTCCGACAGGAAAACGGTGGGCTGCAGCCCCGGAATGTCCGGGTCCAGCGGGAAGAAGGGACGTTTCATCCGCCGGTAGGGAAGATAGCGCACCGAAGCCGGCGTCGGTCCCGGAGTGTCCACCACCAGGGCCCCCTTGGAAATTCCGGCATAGGCATAGTTGTAGTTCATGGGGTTCTTGACGCCGATGAACTTGGCCTGGAGCGGATCCAGGCCGGCGGCCTCGAACTGCTCGGTCTTCCATTCGTAGGTGGGCCTGGAGGTCACCAGCACCTGGAAGGCGCCGATCCGCAAGACCGCCGACGGCCCCATGGAAGCCGGGGTACCTCCGTAGATTCCTCCGGAATAGACGAAGGCGCCGTCCAGCAACCGCGCCACCCGGCCCTCTACCGGCAGGGGCTGTCCCCAGCGCGGGTCCAGCTTGTGGCCCAACGGCACCCGGACCCCGCGGCCGGTCCCGGCCTGAAAACAGGCGCCGGCCGCTTCCGGGTCCACTACAGTCAACAGGGTCGGCTCCTCCACACCGATCCGGATCAGCTCCTTGAGCAGGGAGACACTGTCCCCGGCCGCTCCTCCTCCGGTGCAGTCCGCGGTATCGACGAGAAGTACCGGCCCCCCGGGCAGGCGCCGGCCCCGATCCACTGCCTCGGCAACCGTCATCATTGCGCATTCGAATCGGAATCGGTTGTCCCAGTACTCCTCGGCCAGCGTCAGGGCAAGGCGGCGGGCCAGCCTGTGGTCGTGGTCGCTGACGACCAGCCCACCCGAACCTAGCCCCGGCAGGTCGTTGTAGGGGTGCACCCCGAACACCGAGACCGACAGGATTGCGGGATCCTGTTCCATCTCCCGTGCGCGGCGGGTCAGGTGCGCCATGGGGGCATCTCCGAAGGTCATCCCGTGGATACCGCTGGTCAGCACGGGGACCTTGGCCATGGCGGCCACGGGCTTCCCCCGGCCTCGAAGCAGGCGGAACAGCAATTGGGCGGCCCGTTCCCCGGTGGTGAAGGCGTCGTCGTGGGGATAGCGAGTGAAGGCCACCAGTCCGGAGGCCTGGCGGACCATGCGCCGAGTGACGTGGGCATGCATGTCCAGGGTGGCGACGACGGGGACCCTGCGCCCGACAATCTTGCGGACGGCCTGGAGCAGGTCGCCTTCCGGGTCGTCCTCCGAAACCGTGGTCATCGACCCGTGCAGCGCCAGCAGGACGCCGTCCACCCGACCGGCTTTCCGCAGGGGAGAGAGGAGGGACTGCTTGAGGGCCCGGTAGCAGTCGTCGGTGCCGGGCCCGCCGGACACGCAACGAGCCGCCACCAGCGGGACCGTCCGAGCCCCCTCCGCCTCGCAGACTGCAAGCATGCCTGCGTTCTCGCAGTCGGTTCCGGCCAGTTGAAGCAGGTCCTCGCCGTGGTGAATATAGGTATTGTTCCAGAGATCCAGTTCGGTCCGGGTGGTCAGGAACTGACTGGTCTCCTGAAAAATTCCGCCGATGGCGATGCGAAGTCTCGATGAGAGCGCCACAAATCCTCCATCCCGGCCGGCGACCTCTGCCGAGCGGGCGCGGAGATACCGCCACCAGGACTCAATAAGGCTCCCGGAAGACCCAGTACTCCTTACCGAAGGACATGTCGGAGTAGGCCCCGGTGGGCAGCCGTTGGCCGGCAGGCATTGTCCAGCGGCGAATGACCGCTTCGTTCAGGTCAACCCCCAGGCCGGGAGCCTTGAGGAGCCGGAAGCAGCCGTCTTCAATCCGGTGGGGCTCCACCAGCAGGTCGTCGATGAAGGGATTGCCGGTTCGGTCCACTTCGACCGTGATGCCGTTGGGGAGAGCGGCGATGACGTGCATGTTGGCCGTCAAGGCCAGGGCGTCGCTCCAGGTGTGGGTGGCGACCCGGGCCCCGTGCTTCTCCGCCAACTGCCCGACCCGATGGCACTCGCTGATGCCACCCGCCCGGCAGGCGTCGGGCTGGACCACATCCAGGGCCCCGGCCCTGAGCATTTCCCGGAATCCCTGGAGTCCGAACTCGTTTTCTCCCGCGGCCACCGGGACCTTGCAATGCCGCCGCAAGGCAACGTAATTGTCGATGTCCTCGGGCTCGAAGGGCTCTTCATACCAGAAGACCCGGCTCTCCTCCAGGACCGTCGCCATCCGCCGCGCCACCTCCAGGCTGTAGCGCATGGAGGCATCCACGATCACGTCCACGGCGGGCCCCACCGCCCGGCGCACGGTCCGGACCGAGGCCACGTCGTAGTCTTCGTCCTTGCCCAGCCGCATCTTCACCCGGCGGTAGCCCTGGTCCACGTAGCCCGCCGCCTCTCGGCCCAGCGACTCCAGGCTGTCCGTCCACAGCAGCGCGCTGGCATAGGCGGGCACCCTATCCCTGGATCCCCCCAACAGTTCCTGCACGGTCTTGCCCAGGGCTTTCCCTCTCAGGTCCCAAAAGGCGATATCCAGCGCCCCCAGGGCCGACAGGGCCGCTCCTTTTCTCCCGTACCAGCGGGTGGCCTGGTACATCTTGGACCACAGGGCTTCCACCTCCCTGGGATCGTCCCCCAGCAGCAGGGGCCTGAGGTGATCCTCGACGACGATCCTCACCAGCTCCGGATGGCTGTAGGCCGAACCCCAGCCCACCTTTCCGTCACTGGCCGTGACCCGAACCAGAGAGGTCAGGCGACCCGTCAGCTGTCCTCCGGCATAGGACGTTCGCTGCTCGGGCGGGATCTCATAGCGCAGGTTGATGACCTCGATTTCTTCGATTTTCATGGGCTCTTCCCAGGCGTCAATTGCCTCTCCGAAACTCCTGATCCTACCACACCGCTCCCCTTCCGAAAGCAGCCACCCCAGCCGTGCCGCCGGGACGGAAATCTCTGGCGACGCGGTGCCAAAGCCAACTGGCCACGAGTTTTTCCTTGAATATTGAACACCTGTCGAGGACTTGTTTCGAATCTGCGGCCGGATGGGGTAATATGACCGGCACCAATCGAGAGGTCACACCACGGCAGAGGTAATCTGCGGCCGCCACAGGCTTGCAGCTTTACAACCACTCCAGTTAAGGATATGTAATGAGCGACCTGCCGGGAGTCACGGATATAGAGCCGAGACGGAACCGATCAAGAAGGGATCACGATGCATATTCTCCTGTACGTGCCTGACAATCAGGTGACCAACAACTTTGTTCCGCAACTTTGGCCCTTCGTCCTGCAGAGACTGACGCCTAAGGAACATCGGGTCAGCATCATCGACGGCAATGTGCGTCACCTGAGTGCCCGGGAGCTGGTCGACTTCATCGTTCAGAACGATGTAAGTCTGGTGGGCATGGGCTTCATGACCCGGATGGCCCAAAAGGCTTATCACATGGCGGCAGCGATTCGAAAGGAAACCAACGTGCCGATCGTGATGGGAGGTCCGCACGTGACCGAAGTCCCCAACGAGCCCCTGGGCCTCACCGGCCATCCTCAATACGCCGACGCGGTGGTGTTGGGGGAAGCGGACGATACCTGGCCTCTGGTGGTGCGTGATGCGGCCGCCGGGACTTTGCAGCAGTTCTACCAGCCCGCCGTCATCGACGGGAAGGATGTCAAGCCGAGCCTCAAGAACTATCCGCAGGTGAGGTGGGACCGGATCGACCTCTCGCTTTTCGATCTCATGCGATTCGTGCCGTCCACGGCCAAACGGATGCTCAAGCGGCTGGGACTGAACTATGACGAGCTCTACGTGGTGCCGGTGGAATCCGGGCGGGGCTGTCCCTACGGCTGTGAATTCTGCACCGTGACCGGATTCTTCGGGGACCAGATTCGCTTCCGCGACAACCAGAACGTCATTGACGAGCTGCTCTGCCTGAAGGCCCTGGCCAAGGAAAGGAACGCACTGTTCAGCGTCTTCTTCATTGACGACAACTTCGCGATCAATCGCAAGCGGACCAAATCCCTGCTGCGCGACATGATTGCCCAGGATGCCTGTGTTCCCTGGATCGCTCAGATCAGCATGAACCTGTTGCGAGACGAAGAGCTGGTACGGCTCATCGCCGAAAGCGGCGGTCGCTGGATCTTCATGGGCCTGGAGTCCATCGATGCCGACAGCCTCAAAGTCGCCAACAAGTCGTTCAACAAGCCCGGCGAGTACGCGGAAATCCTGAACCTGCTGGCCAAGTACGAACTCTATGCCATCACTTCTTTCATCTTCGGCATGGAGGGGGATCGCCAGGGCGTCTCCGAGAATACCTACCGCCAGGTCGACGGCTGGCCTCCGGGACTGCCGGTCTTCGGGATACTCACCCCTTATCCGGCCACACCCCTGTACGACCGCTTGCAAAGCGAGGGACGGCTGACCCGACCGGAACATTGGCTCGACTTCCAGGCCTTCAAGGCCGCCTATCTCCCCAAGGGCCTTTCGGCGGACCAGGCGGAAGAAGAGGTTCGCCGCGCCTGGGAACACTGCTACAGCTCACGAGCTTTCCGCCGGGCTCAAGACTGGCTGCTCCGAAACCGGAAATCCTTCGGGTATCAGGTCATGCACTTTGTGGCGCGCCTGCTCTTCCGAGGCATCTACTTCCCGCAGCTGACCCGCTGGGCGTGGATCAAGCTCCTGGCCCGGAACTACAGCACGATTGGGAACCTGGTGTTTCAGGGGCTCAGGAAACAGCGCAGGGCTCGCCGAAAACCGCCGGCGCCGGCGCTCGCACAGACTCGGGCGGGGGATGCATCAGGGGTGATGCGCGAAAGCGACCTCAAGGGAATGGTCA
>VXMN01000258.1:9595-25067 GCA_009841055.1 Acidobacteriota bacterium | reverse complement strand
ACATGATTTCTTCGGGTGGGCGGCGGCGCCCTCGCCCACCCACCAGGGTGTCGGCATCCTGAAGCAGTCGAGTCACAGGCTCCCTGAATTCAGCGGCGGTGGGGTCTTGCCCCATCAACCAGGCTACCGTCATGCGCACCTCAGGGGTCGGGTGGGCCGCCAGCTTCCCTACGTCGGGGTACCAGGCGGAGACGGCGGCCGGACCTAAATCGGTCAGCCGCTGCGAGAGTTGCACCAGGGCATGCTGGATCTTGCGCGGCTTGGCGGCAGGATCCAGATTTTTGCGGAGTTCCTCGTCGCTCAGGGCAGTGCCGAACCAGGTCTGCTGCCAGAAGAGGAAGGGGACCAGTATCGCCAGAAACACGAAGGCCACGGCCAGGAGGTTGGCTCCCCATCCCAGGCCAAGTCGTTTGGGGGTCTCGAGTTTGTCGCGTTGTTTCGGCATGGGATCAGGCATGGAACTCAATGATAGAGCATCCAGTAGATGATCACCCCGGTCACGGAGACGTACAGCCAGATCGGAAGAGTCCAGCGCGCCAACCGCTTGTGGGACTCGAACCGCTCGTTCCAGGCCCGATAGACAGTCACCCCGGCCAGGGGCAGGACAGCGGCGGCCAGGACGATGTGGCTCAGCAGAATCGAAAAGTAGACCGGTCGAACCCACCCTGTCCCGGTATAGGCAACCGACCCGACCTGAAAGTGGTAGATGAGGTAGGAAGTCAGGAATAGGCCGGAGAATCCCAGCGCAGCCACCATGAACCGCTTGTGAATGGCGACACGGCGGCGGCGGATCGCGTAGTACCCCACCAAAAGACAACAGGCGGCGGCGGTATTGAGGCCGGCGTTGAGGGCCGGGAGGCCGGCAAGTTCAATCATGCATCCCGACTGGAGGAGTCTTTCCGGAAAGTGTAGACCAGGATGGTCCCCATGATGGCCACAGGAGGAGTCAACAGAAAGAGGATGGCCCGGCCGAGGGCTGAGATCGCCGGCTCCGGCTGAGCCTCGGCGGCAGTCTTGCACATGGCGCAGCCCTGGGCAAACGCCTCTGCCTCGAAGAGGCAAACCAGCACGACCACCGCCGCCAGAAATGGCCGGATCGTTCGCAAGCGGCTTCTGCAGGCATCAAGCATGGCGCAATCCGCCTCCCGTCACGGGCGCAATTCCAGCAACCGGAAGCTGTCGGGGAAAAAGACGGCCAGGAGACAGATGGTGACCACCATGGCGGGCATCAGCGTCCACATCAGGCTCCGCTTTTCGAACCGCAGATGCATGAAGTAGGCGATGATCAGAGCCGCCTTCACCAACGAGAACCCCAGCAGCAGGATCAGCATGGTGATCACGCCCAGCTTGATGTATGCCAGAAACACTTCCACCAGGGTGATGAGCACCAACCAGAACCAGACCGTGAAGACCAGCCGGTTCCCCATGGCGCTGTGTGCGCCATGGTCCAGGACCAGGGGTACCTCCTTGCGAACCACCGGGTGAGCCTCGGGCTCCTCCGATTCCTTCCTCTTCGGGAGCAGCCTTTGCAGCAGCGGACTCAGTTCCTGGCTGCGCAAGGTCCAGTAGCCGTTGAGAAAGAACACCATGGCCAAAACCATGCAGGAGATGGACAGAAACAGTCCGTCCAGCGTCAGCACGTCCTGCGGCGTCTGGCGCAGCACCGCAAATACGCACCCGGCTCCCAGAAGCAGGTTCAAGGCTAGCAGCAGCAAGGTCTCAACCATCGGCGAATCTCCTCTTCAGTCTGAGAATCTGTGGGGCGTCTATGCTCCCATGTCGACGGACAGCAGGTAGACCAGGGGAAACACGAACATCCAGACCAGGTCCACGAAGTGCCAGTACAAGCCGCAGACCTCGACGTGTTCGGAGTGAAACCGCTTCCTGGCGACTCCCCCGGCGATCGCCAACAGATAGACCACTCCGGTAAACACGTGAAACATGTGCATGCCGGTGATCCCGAAGAAAGTGGCCCCGAACAGCGGCGACCCCCAGGGATTCCCGGTCAGAGTCATTCCCTGGTTCATGAGCCCCATCCATTCCATGCCGTGCAGCACGATGAAGGCGGTGCCGAAAAAGGCCGTCCACAGGATCCAGCGAATGGTCCATTTGCGATCGCCCCGCTGGGCCGCATTGACGGCGAGCACCATTGTCAGGCTGCTCGACAGCAGAACGGCGGTCATCAACGTGGCAAAGACGACGGTCGGCCAGAAATGAAAGGGGGTCGGCCAGTCCGGGGTGGCTATCCTGACGTAGCTGTAGCCGAACAACAAGGCGGAGAAGGTCAGGGCATCGGAAACGATGAAGAGCCACATCCCCAACTTGATGTGAGACACCGAGTAGGGCAGGGTTCCGCCTCCCCACGCCTGCAATCCCGTATTTTCCACACGAGCGTCTGCCATCCGTGCTTACCTCCAGAAAAACAACAAGACCAATAGATAAATCCAGAGTCCGTCCATGAAGTGCCAGTAGAGCGCCGTGACGTTCAAGGAGGCTCTTGCCGGGACCCCGGGCGCCGAGCTCCAGGCCCTGGCCGTCAAGGTGGCCAGCCCCGCCACGCCCCCCAGCAGATGCACGCCATGGACTCCCGTCAACAGGTAGAAGAAAGAGCTATGGGGATTTCCGCTCAGGTAGATGCCCTGATCGCCCAACAGCCTCCAGATCCAGAGCTGGCCAACCAGAAAGGCCGCTCCCAGCAAACAGGTCAGGGTCATCCACCGCTTCAACTCGGTGGCGGCCGGCGCTCTGCGAGCCAACTCCAGGCTGAGGCTGCTCGCCAGCAGAATCACCGTATTGATCCAGACAAAGGGCGGAGCCGCCATGGCTCGCCACTGACTGTTAGTCCCCTGTCCCAGGATATAGGCACTGCTGAAACCGATAAACATCATGGAAATCGAGGCCAAAGCCAGCCACATCCCCAACTGATAGCTGTCGGGACGCAGCCGCCTGCCGCCTCCGTCCCCCCACCTGCCGGATCCCCCCTCCGATCCCGAACCGCCTCCCGGTCCCCCCGGTTCGGGAACCCGGTCTTCCCTGTCGGCTTCAGGCTTGACTTCAGGGGGTGCGATGGCCACGGGCATGGCCGAACCTCCAAAAGCGACCCGAGGGCCGCCCTATTTCGTTGTCTCGAGCGGCGGGTCGGTTTGCATCACGTAATCCCGGGGCGCTCCCGGAACTCCATACTCATAGGCCGCGTGGTTGACCACCAGTTCTCTCCCGCCGAAGTTGTCATGGGGCGGCGGAGAAGCGGTGATCCATTCCAGGGTGGTGGCCTCCCAGGGGTTTTCGCCGGCCTTCTTGCCCTTGAACATCCCCCAGCAAAAATTCACCAGGAACAGGAGTTGGGCGGCCGCCGTCACCAAAGCTGCGATGGTGACGAATTCCTGGTAGGGCTGGAGCGGTTCCATGAACTTGAACTCGGTGGACTCCGCGTAGCGCCGCAGTTGCCCCATGATCCCCATCAAGTGCATGGGGATGAAGATGGCGTTCACACCGATGAAGGTCAACCAGAAGTGCAGCTTGCCCAGCCCCTCGTGAAGCATGCGCCCGAACATCTTGGGAAACCAGTAGTAGGTGGCCCCGAAGATACCGAAGATGGCTGCCACTCCCATGATCATGTGGAAGTGGGCAACCGGGAAGTAAGTATCGTGAAGTTGCACGTCCACCGAGGTCTGACCCAGGAAAAGGCCCGTGATGCCGCCGGAGACGAAGAGCGAGACGAAGCCGATGGCGAAGAGCATGGCGGTGGTGAAGCGGATCTTGCCGCCCCATAAGGTTCCCAGCCAGTTGAAGGTCTTGATTGCCGAGGGCACGCCGATGGCCAGGGTCAGGATGGAGAACACCAGGGCTGAAAAGGGGCTCAAGCCACTCACGAACATATGGTGCCCCCAAACGAAGAAACCCAGCATCCCGATGGCGAAGACGGCCACCACCATGGCATGGTAGCCGAAAATCGGCTTGCGGGCGAAGGTCGACAACAACTGGGAGGCCACGCCCATCCCCGGAAGGATGGCGATGTAGACTTCGGGGTGCCCGAAGAACCAGAAGAGGTGCTGCCACAAGATGGGAGAGCCGCCCGAGCTCTCGATGACCGTGTCGCTCACCACCAGGCCGGCCGGGATGAAGAAGCTGGTTCCACCGAGCCGGTCGAGCAACAGCAGGATTCCGGCGGCCAGCAGCACCGGGAAAGAAAGCAGGGCCAGAATGGCGGTGGTGAACCAGGTCCAGACGGTCAGCGGCATCTTCATCAGCGACATTCCCTTGGCCCGCATATTGAGAACGGTGGTGATGAAGTTGAGGGCTCCCAGCAGGGAGGCGATACAGAAGAGGGCTATGCTGATAATCCAAAGATCCTGACCCGACCCCAGCCCGGGTCCGGCCACCTCGCCCAGGGCGCTGAGCGGCGCGTAGGCCGTCCAGCCTGATATCGGCGCCCCCCCGGCCACGAAGAAGGCCGCAAACATCACCCCCATGCTCAGGAAAGTGACCCAGAAGGACAGCATGTTCAGCACCGGAAAGGCCATGTCGTGGGCCCCGATCTGGATCGGCAGAAAGTAATTTCCGAATCCGCCCTGGGGAGCCGTGGTCAACACGAAGAAAACCATAATGGTGCCGTGCATGGTCAGCATGGCCAGGTAGAACTCGGGCGACATCACCCCGCCTTCGAAACCCACCGGAAAAATCGTCTCCAGCCAGGGCCAGGATTCGGTTGGCCAGGCCAACCGCAGCCGCATCAGCACGGAAAGCGCCAGACCGGTGAAAACCGCGATCAGCGCCAGGAAGTAATACTGGATCCCGATGATCTTATGGTCTGTGCTGAATACCCATTTGCGAATAAATGTCGTCGGTGCCGGATGGATGGCAGGATGGGCTGAATCAGACATGAACACTCTCCCTTGTTGGCTGGCTCCGCGGGCCGGTCGTTCGGATCAGAATTCGGCACGCTCCTTCAACCAGGCTTCGAATTCCTGGTCCGACATGACCATCAGGAACCCTTTCATCTTATAATGCTGCAACCCGCACAACTCCGCGCAGGCGATTTCATATTCCCCCGTCTTCAGCGCCTTGAAATGCCCCGGGATGGCCAGCCCCGGTGTCGTATCCTGCTTGAAGCGCAAGGCCGGCACAAAGAAACTGTGGGTGACGTCCTTGGAACGAAGGGTGAGCCGGATATCGCGGTTCACCGGGACTGCCATACGATTGAGGGTAACGACGTCGTCTTCGGAGGCAGGATCGCGGGAGTCGAGTCCCACCGGGTTCAACTGGTCGTTGATCAGGCGGGTGGCGGTTTTTCCGAACTTGCCGTCGGGACCGGGATAGCGGAAGTTCCAGGCGAACTGCTGAGCCGTCACTTCGACCTGGACGGCATCCTCGGGCATATCCTCCAGGTGAAGACCGATCCAGACGCGCTGACCGATGATGGCCAGGGTCACGAAGGTGACCGCCGTGATCAGGACGGTCGCCACTTCGACCTTGGCGTTGCCGTGGGTATAGACGGCCCGCGCGCCGGACCGGTCGCGGTACCGCCACACGTAGTAGCCGAGAGCCACCTGAGCCAGAATGAAGCCGATGGCCACCACAATCAGGGTGAGGTTGAACTGGGCGTCCATGGCGTCGCCGTGTTCGGAGATTTGCGGCGGGAACCATCCGAACTCCCCCGTGAACAGGACAACGGACGCCAGCACAATCGCCCAGATCAAAATTGCCAATGCAAGCGCCATGAAGGAATCTCCTTGGTAGATGCTCTCTCAGCCCGGGCTGAGGAGAATTTCAGGCTCACCCCTTGTCGAGCACCATCATCAGGTAGAGCAGCGGAAGGTAGATGACGGTGACGTGGAGCAACAGCCTGGCCTGCTGCTTGGTGCGTTGGGCGTAGGCCCGCCAGGCGTAATAGAGGAATCCGGCTCCCAGGCAAAACGCGGCCGCCAGGTAGATCGAACCGGCCATCCCCAGCCAGTAGGGAGCCAGACTGGCGGGAACCAGGGCCATCGAATAGCCCATGATCTGAAGGAAAGCCCGCCTGCCGCCGGCATCGCCCCGGGGAAGCATCACAAGCCCCGCCCTGGCGTAGTCTTCCCGATACATCCAGGCGATGGCGATAAAGTGGGGGAACTGCCACAGGAACAGGATGGCGAACAGCACCCAGGCTTCCACCGATAGAGAGGCGGCCGCCGTCCATCCGATCAGCACGGGTGCCGCTCCCGGAAACGCTCCCACAAAGGTACACCAAGCCGTCCTTCGCTTCAACGGCGTATAACCGCCCAGGTAGGCCAGACTGGCCGTCAATCCGATCAGTCCTGCAAGCGGACTCACCCCCAGGGCCAGGCAGGCAGTTCCGCCCAATGCCGACGCCAATCCCAGGCTGTAGCCTTCCCGCAGCGCCACGCGCCCCGAAGGAATCGGCCTCCGCACAGTCCTGCGCATCTTGGCGTCGTCGGACCACTCCAGGCAGTGGTTGAGGGCGGCTGTCCCCGCGGCCAGCAGGCCGGTCCCCAGCAGCAGCCGCATCAAGCCCGGCAAGTCCAGTCCGGGAGTAGCCATGGCAAATCCCAGCCCGGCCGCCACCAGAACCAGGAAGGTCACTTCAGGCTTGGCCAGCTCCAGGTAGGCCGACGCCCGGGCGCTGCAGGCGGCCACGGCCCTTCCGCGGCCGGCAGCCCTGGCCTTGGAGCGGTCGGGGTCGAGCAGAACCGGCAATGCCGGCGCCTCTGCTACCGCCATTCCTCCGACCTTAAGGATCTTTTCGGCGCTGCTCATGGATTCACCGGTGTTGCCGGGGTGCGCGACCCGGTCCTGCTTTCCTCAGATCGGACACGAAAGGATTGCAAGGCCAGGATCACGCTGGCCGCCAGGATCAGGGCACCCACGGCCACATGGGCGGTGGTGACGGCCACCACCGGAAACAGGGGTTGCACGGCATCGGCAGTGGCCAGTCGCAACAGCCAGGAGGCCAGCCCCAGCAGGAGCTGAAGCGCCAGCAGGAACCCCAGCGAGGTTGCGGCGACAGTCAGCCCCGAGGGAAGCCGTGGGGATTGGAACACGTGAGCGATCAGCCAGCCGGCCAACAGCGTGACCAGGAGAGCCCCCAAGAGGTGAGGGAGAATCCCGGATTGAGTGTGGCGAAAAATGGCGCCCAACAGAAGCTGGAGATAGATGGCTCCCGCTGTGGCCATGGCCAGCCGGTTGAGCGAGAGGCTGCAACCGGCGTCCCGGTGCCGCCGCGCCCAGGCCGGAGAGGACAGCCAGGCCAGGCTGACCACCAGACAGAAGAATGTCTGGGCCAGGCAGGCATGCAGGACCGATATCGGGGCCGGCAGATACCAAAGCACGGTGACGCCTCCCAGGATTCCCTGGGCGACCACCACCCCGAGGGCAATCCATCCCAGCTTGCGCACGGTTCCGCGAGTGTCCTTCTTCCACACCCAGACGGCCAGCGCAATGGTCAGCAATCCCACGAAGGCCGCCACCAGGCGGTGCCCGTGCTCGTAGCGGATGTTCCCTTCCCAGGGCGGATTCAACGACCCGTAGGAAAGGGGCCAATCCGGAACCGAAAGGCCCGCCTCGTTCCCCGTAACCAGGGCCCCGGCAACGATCAACAGGAAGGTGAAGCAGGCCGTGAGCACCGCAAAGTAGTGGTAACTCCCGGCACTACCGATGCTTGTCGGCATTGAGTGGCTCATCAGGAATTCAGCGGGCCCGCGGGATGACGGATTCCACACCGACGCCCTCTTGGAGAAGCCGGCTCCCGGAAATTCGTTGGTCTCAGGAAGCCTGCTTCAGGGTGAAATCTACCGATTTGGACTCGCTGGCAGCCAGAGTGACCTTGTGGGTGGTAACGCCCTCTTTCAGGAACTCGTGCCAGACCCCGATCGTGTATTCGCCGGGAGGCAACCCCGTGATTTCGAACGAGCCATCCGCGCCGGTCACCGAGAAGAACGGGTGCGGCAAAACGCCGATATAGCTCTTCATCCAGGGGTGGACGTTGCACTTGACCGGGATCATGACCTCTTCACGAGGAAACTTTTTCATCTTCGGCGGTACGTTGGGAGCCATGGATTCGTTCCACTCGCGATTGTTCCTGGGGGTCGGATGGACATTGTGGGTGGTAGGATCGCTGTTCAGAATTCTGACCGGCTGGTTGATCTGAACGCCCAGCATGTGTGGCAGGTAGATGCACCCCTTCTGATCCAGGATTGCCGGCTCGGTGGGCGTTTCGAACATCATGCCGTCCAGGCCCTCCTTGACGTACACGAAGACGTGCCTCAGCGTTTTGTTTTCGTTCGGAACCACCACTTCGGAGTAGACGGGTTTGGTGTGCAGGCCGGCGCAAGCCGGTTCCGCGTCCATGGCCAGCCGCCTGGCCCTGGGCAGGTCGCCTTCGAAGTAGACCTTGCCGTTGACCGTGGCCGCCGTAGCGGGATCCACCCTAGTGACCACTGCCGCGGCTTCGGTCCCGCCGACCTCATCCAGATCTTCGTCGTCGATGTCGACGCTGCCGCAGGCAGCCGCAAAAAGAGCCGCCAGCAGCGCCAGGGGCAGGCACGGGTAATTCTTCAACCGCATCATAAAGACCTCTCTGACCTGATGATAAAAAGTCGGGGTCGGGGCAGGACCGGGGGAGCGGCTAGCCCATCACCCGATGAGTAATGTAACACTTCCGGCCCTCAAATTCGAGGGCGGTCCCGGCGATTCCCGGGCGGCCCGCTAGCGGCCGGCCACCCTGGTTGCCGCCGCGGGCATTCGGGACATCAGTCGGCGCTGTTCCTGAGGGGTCAACTGGAACATGTAGCGCACCAGCAGTTCGGCGTGGTCCTTGTCGTAGTCCCTGAATGCGGGAGGCAGCGACCCGGCGAAGACCCAGCGCTCGCCATCCCTCTGGAACAATCCGGACGGCATGGCCGTGCCCGGCGCGATCATTTCCGGCGTCACCATCCACCGTTCGGTCCAGCCGGGCTTCAGCCTTTCCTTGGCCAGCAGGAAATTGGGCGCGGTGGCGTTGCGGTCGTGAGCCGGGTTCCCGGTGGCATGGCACCTCAGACAGGGCGCCGCCTTGGAGGTGAAGAGTTGCCGGGCCAGTTCGAGCTCCCGGTTGCTGAGCGGTTCCAGTCGGGTTGGAATATAGGGCCGGTCCTGAGCCGCCAGGGCTTCGAAAAAGCGCACGATCTTCTGAATCTGGCTGTCGGAAAAACGGAAGGTGGGCATGCGGGCGTGGAGATAGCCGCGCACGCCGTTGCGGTCGGTGCGCTGGGCGTCCATGGCCGGGTTCCTGAGAAAACGGGCCAGCCAGTCCGGGTCTACCCGGGCGCCCTGGCCGACCAGAGTCGGCGGAAGCTGCTCCTTCAAATCCGGGTCCTGATAGCGGGCCATCCCCGAAAGGTCGGACTGCTGTCCGGGCCGCACCTGGTGGCAGCCCATGCAGTTGTAGCGCTTCACCAGCCACCAGCCTTCCCGAATATCCTGCCCCCGGTCGCCGGGAACGTAGAAGAAATGTTCCGGCAGCGTGGAGTCGACGCTCCCCAGCAGAAAGGTGGTCAAGGCCGTGATTTCCTCGTCGGTCAGCTTGAAATTGGGCATCCGGAGCTCTTCCAGAGGGGTCTTGATCTTGCCCTGGTCGAAGATGGCCGGGTCTTTCAGCTTGCGCTCGAAGAAGCCCTTGTGGTTGTACCAGCCGTCATGCTTGGCCTCGTGGGTCAGCAAGGCGAAATCCAGCCGCTCGATGGGTTTGCTGCCCTCGCGGGTCAACTCCGTTCCAATGCGCCCTTCCTCCTCGAAGCCGGAGATTTCGTGGCAGCCGGCGCAGCCGAAATGCTTGACCCACATGGAGCCTTCGCTCCTGAGAGCAGGATCGTCCAGGTAGTCGGCCTCAGGATAGGAGGCGTCGGCCTGTTTCAGCGTCACCAGGTAGCTGGCAATGTCCCTGGTTTCCCCCAGGCTGAGCCGCAGGCTGGGCATGACCGACAGCGGCTGGCGCTCCTGCGGGTTGTGGATCCAGGGGACCAGGTAGTCGTAGTGCACCTTCTCCCCCACCCGCGACAAGTTGGCCGCGAACGAGCTTCCCTGGGCCGCATCCCCTTCGCCCACGGCGTGGCAGCCCATGCAGCCCCGGGTCTCGAACAGCTCCTTGCCCCGAACGGCATTCCCCGGGCGCTGGCTGGGCAATTCCCCTTCGCCCCCCGCCTGCCAGACGAAGGCGGCAATGGCGCGGCGCTGTCCCTCGTCCAGGCGAAAGGCCGGCATCTTGGTGGAAGGCCGGTAGGCGTGCGGGTCTTCCAGCCAGACCGGGATCCACTCCTTGCGCATCTTGAGGCGGACTTCCTTCAAGCTGGGTCCGATCTTTTTCTGTTCGATCTGCAGGTCCGCGGAACGCACCTCCAGACGCTCCATTTCGTGGTCGAGGTTGCTGATCTGCTGCTTGAGCTCGTCCGCGCGGGCATAGAAACGCTGGGCTTCCGCGTTGTCCTGGGCATTGTCGCCGGCCAGAACGCTCTGCTCGATCTCTTTGCCCATCTCCTTCCGGTCCTCCACCAACGCGTGAATGGAGGACTGGACCTCGTTCAGCGCCTCGGCCTCGGTGTCGAAGCCCTCGAAACGATGGCAGCCCGCGCATCCCTCGACGTAGTAGATCTCTTTTCCCCGGTTCAGGACGTCGGCGTGATCGAGCACCAGGTCCTGAGCATGGCACTGGTGGCAGCCCGCCTCGAAATTCTCCCTGTAGAACAGCGGCCACAACCAGTACTTGTGGCGCCCGTGGCCCTTGCGGACGCTGGTGGTCGCCCTTCCGTTACCGTTGTGGCAGGTGGAGCAACCGAACTGCTCCGGATCGTGCAGTGCCAGCAGGGCGGGATTGGGGTGGCTGACAAACACTTCCTGGCCTCCCATGTCGGCCTTGGTCAGAACCAGCGGCTCCCTGATGCCCAGGTGACAGGACTCGCACCGGTCCACCAGGTCAACCTCGGCCACGTGGATCTGCCGGATCCCCAGCTCGAAATTGCGCACCCTCGCCCGAAGCCCCCGGATCTGAGAGGCCGTCAAACCGGTGAGGCGGTCGCTGAGCAAGGTATCCCTCTCCCCTCGCAACTCGGTGGTAGGCTTCACCAGTTCGGCCCGCTGGGCTCCCAACTCGGCCCGCCTGGCCTGCAGCCGGTTGAATTCCGCTTCCAACTGGTCGAAATTGAAGCGTTCCTGCTTCTCCACCACCTCCCCGGAACCATTGGCGGAAGCCAGCCTCAGGGTCACCTCCCGGGCCTTGATGGCATCGATCTGCCGCTGCAACGCCTCTTTTTCACTCTGGCTGGTGGAAGTTTCGATCTGGTAGATGAGGGCTGCGATCTCGCTGCGGGTAATGGCGAAGGGCTCGGTAATGACGCTCAACCGGCTGCCGACGATCCGGTTGGTCTCGCGGTCCAGATCGGAGATCCGGGGAGCAATCGACTCTTCGGCCTTGGTGACCGCGTCACTCAGCTTCCGGTACTCCGCAGATTGGCGGACGGCCTGCTCGGCCCGGGCCTGGGCCGGCTGGACCCGCCTGAGGTGCCGGCTGTACAAGCTGACGAACTGCTTCTGGTAGTCCTTCCAGGGTCTGAGGCCGTAGGTCTCGTCATACAGCGCCCACAGCAGCGACACGATCATCAGCAGGGATGAGATCAAAAGAATGCGACCGAGGGATCGGTTGAGGACGGGATCGTCTCCAACCGGGGGTTTCTTCGGCACCGATTTCTCCTTGAAAAACAGTGGTTAGTGGTCAGTGACTAGTGATTGGTTCTGACCTCGATTGTTGAATATGCCTTAAATCCAAAATCTACAAAACTGGCTCCCTTACAAGAAGTTACGGTCACTCAAGAAGTCCAGCCACTGCCCACTGATTACTATTCACCGATCACTAGATATTGAACCAGGGAGTGACCCACACGTACTTGATCCGAAAAAGCAGTCGCGCCACCATCTTGGCCGGCAAGAGCATCATGGTGACCAGGAAAAACTGCAGGAGCAGGTATTGAATCAAGCTCATGCGGTTGTAGATTTTCCGGTTGAACGCATTCCAGGTAAACAGCTTGTGCACCCCCAGTGCGGTCACCACGGCAAACAGGCCGACCACTGCCCCCCCGAACAGACTCTTGCCCAGCATGCTGGTGATGCCCAACATGTCGGGCAGATCCCGATTGGCTTCGAAGATCAGCTTGTTGTGATCCCAGGTCTGGCCCGGCCAGAACCAGATCCAACCCGGCCCCCGAATGAATGTGCCAATGACCACCATCGACAACCACAACACGATAAAGCCGAAGAAGAAGGCCCAGATGGCGAACTTCCGCTGCTTGTAGGTGTAATAGCCGTTCCCCAGCGGGTTGGTATCCATGTAGGGTATCACCATGAGCCCCACCAGAATCAGGGTCGGCAGCACCACTCCGGCCATCCAGGGATCGAAATAGACCAGCATCTCCTGCAGCCCCAGAAAGTACCATGGCGCCTTTGCCGGGTTCATGGTCAGGGAGGGATTGGCAGGCTCTTCCAGAGGCGCGTCCAGGGTAATCGACCACACCATCAGAATGAAGGTGACAATGATGGCGACCAGGAACTCCATGCGCAGCAAGTAGGGCCAGACCTGGACTTCCCGCGCCCAGCCCGGCTTCCAGGGCTGCGTCTTGCGGTGATGTGTCTTGGCCATCTCAGGGTCGGCTTCCAGACTGTCGATCAACCGGTCGTTGGCGAACGCCTGCCGGAGGCCGTACCAGGTGTAAAAAGGGATGACCAGGATGAGCAGGACAATCGGAACATTGTCGGGCAGGGTTGTAATTTCCCAGAGCTGAACCCAATCCACTGACTTCCTCCTTATCCTTTTCTTCCGAGCCGCTGCCGGTCAAAAGGCCTCGAATGATGGCCGCGCCAACGAACGCTCAGAACCTTCTCGGCTCCTTGATTTCGGATTCCAGCATCACGGGAGCCGGTCCCGAGATGCCGCCGTCCTTGCGGACTCTCCAGAAGTGAACGGCCATGAATATCCCCGCGATCAGGGGAATGGCGATGCAGTGCCAGATGTAGGCGCGCAACAGCGCATTGGAGTCCACGATGGAGCCCCCCAGCAGAGCAAAGCGAACGTCGTTGAAGGCCGTCATGCCGAACTCCGGTCCCAACGGGCCCTCGTGCCCCAGCAGAGGCGTCGCCCGGGCCATGTTGGTGCCCACGGTGACCGCCCAGAAACCGAGCTGATCATCCGGCAGCAGGTATCCGGTAAAGGAAAGCAGCATGGTGAGCAGCATCAGAATCACGCCCACCATCCAGTTGAATTCCCGCGGCTTCTTGTAGGAGCCCGTCAGGAAGACCCTGAACATGTGCAGCCAGACCGTGATAATCATCAGGTGTGCGGCCCAGCGGTGCATGTTCCGCAACAGCTTCCCAAAGGGCACGTCGTGTTCCAGGTAGAGAATGTCCCGAAAGGCCTGTACCTTGGTGGGGTGGTAGTAAAACATCAGCAGGACGCCGGTAAAAGTCAGCACGATGAACAGATAGAAGGTGATCCCTCCCATGCCCCAGGTGTAGTTGTAGGCGACCGCGTCGCGGTTGATCTTGGCGGGGTGCAGATGCAGGAAGACGTTGGACAGGATCCCCAGCGCGCGATTGCGCGGCTTCTCGTCGTGGGTCACCCGAAAGATCGACTTGAAGAGTTGGGTTTTCTGCGGCTTCTTGAGCGACTGAACATCGTCCAGGGCCTTGTCCTTGAGACCCTTCACCTCTTTCAGGACCCCGTCGATCAAGGCCGTCGCCTTGCCCCCCGGTTTCCGCTCTTTCAGATCATCTGCCATGGAAAAACTCCTCGAATAAGTGCTTGCAATTCCCGTTACGCAGAATCGGCTACCGGCTACAACTGCAGGAAGGCCCCCGGATCCCGGAACTCCGACCGCATTCCCTTGGGCCACTCGTAGAGGACGCTGGTGTCCACCACGATCTGCCCTTCGGCGTCGAGCTCAACCCTGGCGCGGTCCAGGGGGCGGGGAGCCGGGCCTTCGAAATTGATTCCCTCGCTGTCGTAGCCGCTTCCGTGGCAGGGACACTTGAACTTGTTCTCGCTGGGCTTCCAGTCCGGAGTGCATCCCAGGTGCGTGCAGCGGGCGTAGACCACAAAGATCCCCTCGGCATCGCGCACCACCCAGATCCGCCTTTTCTGGAACTTGGTATCCACCCCGTAGCCGAAATCGGAAGGATATCCAATGCGAAATACCGTCTTGGGCTCGAACAGAGTTCTGGGAAAGAAGAAGCGCAGGAACATGAATAAATTGATTCCCAGGAACCCCGAAACCAGGGCCTGCACCGTGCGACGGCGCCGCTTGGCGGGGTCGACCGACTCGCCTATCCCGAAGAAATTCAGGATCCTCGACACCAATCCTCCCTTGGGTTTTTGCTGAACCCTGGCGGGCGGAGTCCGCCTGGGAGGCACCGCTCTCGGAGTTGCACCGGCTTGGGGTTGCTTCGGACCGTTACTTTCACTATTTGGCATCCACTCCTCCACGGGTTCCGAGGGGTGACTGACGGAGTCTGATTGAATTTTGAATGTCAGGCAAAGTGTTGGGTGGCGAGCAAGAAGGTGCGCCGACTACGGAAGTATCCAGATTTTAGTCTAAAAACGGGGATTGTCAATAGCCCGGTGACAGGGAACTTCTTCGTAAAATCGCTCTGAAAGCTCTTGACCCCGATTTCTCACTGGGGATGCGACCGCCGGCACCGTCAATTTTTTCTTGCGCCGTCCTTTTCCATTCAAAGTATAATGCCTCGCACACGTGACCAGTTAGCAATGATCCCCCATCCCAGGTGCTGCTGAGCAAGTGAGCCGACACCCGGGCACCCGTCCGGGCCTGCCTGCAACCGCGAGAACCAGATGTCGAGAAAATACCGCCAGCACGGTTATCAGGACAACGAAAGGGAATCGCGGCCCCGGGTCCGAAAGCCTTCCAAGCCCCGAGGAGCCCCCGAGTTCCGGGCCAGGCCGATGCCCGGCTTTCAGGAGGTGGTCCGCTGCACCATGTGCGGGGCGACCACTTCGCACGATATCGGACTGGAAACCCAGTGTCCCAAGTGCGGGGCCGACCTCCACACCTGCCGGCAGTGCGTGTTCTTCGATACCTCGGCCCGTCTGGAATGCACCCAGAAGATTCCCGAACGCATTCCCCGAAAAGGGGCACGCAACCAGTGCGGCCTTTTCGTGGCCAAGAAGACCATCGAACGACAAACCACCTCCTTCACCCCGGCCGCTCCAGGTCCCAAGACGGCCCGGGAGGCCTTCGACGCACTCTTCAAGAATTGAACTGCAACGCGACGGCCGGCGAACCCGGGCACCCTGCTTCCGGGAGAGAAGTCTCGCCGCGTTGACCGCGAACCGGCACGACCGCACCCCTTCCCGCCCGGGGGGCCCCCCCCGCCGGGGGGCGTAGGCAGGGATGAATGGGTCGGAACTGGAACCCGGAAAGATCCGGGAGAGAGAGTG
>VXMN01000258.1:0-9585 GCA_009841055.1 Acidobacteriota bacterium | reverse complement strand
CGGTCAAGCTTCTTGCGGTAGATATTTCTCGCCGCGTTGACCGGTAACCGGCACCCCCCCACCCCCTCCCCCGCGGCGGCCCCGCCGGGGCGGGGCTATTGCGAAGGATTCTCTGGGGACGAGCTGAACGCGAGAAGGAACGGGTAGAGTGTTGGTGCGGAAGGCGGGACTTGAACCCGCATGGCTTGCGCCGCCACCCCCTCAAGATGGTGTGTCTGCCAATTCCACCACTTCCGCACGCCAGACTGCGCTCCCTGGAAGGGCAGGTTCTATTCCGCCCGCTGGGAGCCGGATTCATCCTCCTGAACCGGCGCTGCCGGGTTCTCGGACGACTGAGGGACTGCAGTGGTCGCGGGGCTCTCGGGAGGAGCCTCTTCCTGGGGGGCAGTCGCGGCGGCGTCCTGCATGATGGAGCGACCTTCGTCCTGAGACGTCAGCAGCGATAGGGTAAAGGAGGTAGCCATGAATATGATGGCAGCACCGGTGGTCAGCTTCGAAAGAAACGTGGCCGTGCCCCTGGCTCCGAAGGCCGTCTGGGAACCGCCCCCACCGAAGGCGCCCGCCAGGTCCGCCCCCTTGCCTGACTGCAGCAGCACAATCAGGATCAACAGCAGGCAGACGATCACATGGATGATTTGCAGTAGTAGCGCCATCAGGTCTGGAAGTTGACTATCGCGGCAAAGGATTCGGCCTTCAGGCTTGCCCCGCCCACCAGGGCGCCGTCGATGTCGGCTCGGGCCATCAACCCGTCCACGTTCTCAGGCTTGACGCTTCCGCCGTAAAGGATGGGCAGTTGCTCGGCCGCCTGCCGACTGAAGACTTCCGCGGCCAAGCCCCGAATGAAGGCGTGGACACCCTGGGCCATCTCCGGAGTTGCCGCCCGCCCCGTGCCGATCGCCCACACCGGTTCGTACGCAATCATCGTACGGGAAAGGGCATCCTCTGTCAACCCGGCCAGCGACTGGCGAAACTGGCCGCCGACGACCTCTTCGGTCCGTCCGGACTCGCGTTCCGAGAGCTGTTCTCCCAGACAGACGATGGGGTTGAGACCCGCTTCGAGAGCCGCCTCTGCCTTGCGGCTGACGGCCCGGCTGGTCTCGCCGAACAGGCTCCGGCGCTCGGAGTGTCCCAGGATGGCGTAGCGGCAGCCGGCCTCGGCCACCATGCCCGGGGAAACCTCGCCGGTAAAGGCCCCCTGGCTCTCCCAATGGAGATCCTGAGCCGCGATGGCGATGGGGCTGCCCTCGGCGGCCCGGGCCGCGGACCAAAGGGCGGTGAAGGGGGGCGCCACCAAGATGTCGCAATGGCGCGAGGCTTCCACCAGGGGCTTCAGTTGCCGGATCAGCTCGACGCTTTCCCGAACCGTCCGGTGCATCTTCCAATTCCCGGCGATGACCGGGCGCCTGCTGGGGGTTGGGGACTCCATGGGAGTGTTCCTCCGAAGCCGGTGGGGGCTCAAGCTCTGTCGCTCAGCGACTCCACGCCCGGCAGTTTCCGGCCACTCAGAAATTCCAGCGACGCCCCGCCGCCTGTCGAGATGTGCGTGATCCGGTCGGCGACGCCCGCCCGGCGGACAGCGGCGATCGAATCGCCCCCGCCCACGATTGTGGTCGCCGCGCTGGCCGCCGCGGCCTGGGCCAGGGACAGGGTGCCCCCGGCAAAGCGGTCGATCTCGAATACGCCCACCGGCCCGTTCCAGAGAACGGTTCCCGCCGTGGAGAGGATCTTCCGAAAACGGGAGCGGGTTTCGGGACCGATATCGACCCCCATCCACTCCGGCCGGGTTTCCCCGATGGGAATCACCCGGCTCGGGGCGTCGGACCCCAGTTCGCAGGTCACGACGTGATCGACGGGCAGAACCAGGGGAATTCCGGCCTGCTCCGCTTTCCGCAGCAGGCCCCTCGCCAGCGGGATCTTGTCTTCTTCCACCAGGGACTTCCCCACCTCCACCCCGCGCGCCCGCAGGAAAGTGTAGGCCATCCCCCCACCGACCAGCATCCCGTCGACCCGATCCAACAGGTTCTCGATGACCTCGATCTTGTCGGACACCTTGGCTCCGCCCAGAACGGCCACAAAGGGCCGGTCAGGGCGTTCCAGGGCCTTGCCGAGATAGGAGAGTTCCCGCTCCATCAGAAGGCCGGCCGCTCCCCCGCCGACGAAGCGAACCATGCCGGCCGTGGAGGCATGGGCTCGATGGGCTGCCCCGAAAGCGTCGTTGACGTAACAGTCGCAGAGGCGCGCCAACTGCCGGCAGAAGGACTCGCGGTTGGCTTCCTCCTCCGAGTGGAAACGCAGGTTCTCCAACAGCAGAACCCGGCCCGGGGCCAGTTCCGAGCTCTGCCTCTCCACCGCTTCCCCGACGCAATCCCCGGCCATTTCGACCGGCCTCCCGATGGCCGCTTCCAGGGCGGCCGCCACCGGCTTCAGGCTCAGGCCCGGATCGAACCGCCCGCGAGGCCGCCCCAGATGAGAGGCCAGCACCACTCCGGCGCCGCAGGACAGCGCGTAGCGAATGGTGGGCAGGCCGGCCTGAATCCGGGAGGAGTCGGCAATCCGGCCCGACTCATCCAGGGGGACGTTGAAGTCGGTCCGAATGAAGAGCCGCCGTCCGCCGAGGTCCAGGTCCCGAATGGTGAGCTTGTTCATGAGGAGGGATTATCCACGAAGGGGGCCATAGACACACGCACAATAATTGAGCTCCGGAGCCGGCAGGCGGCGTTGGTGGGCGTGACACCGGTCGTCACTCATGGAGCGCCGCGGCGTTTCTTTGGAGAGGCGGTGCGTTCCCGGACGGGTGCTGCCTATTCGCCGCATTCGCGGCTACGGCAGCGCGAAATCACACGACCCCGGGTTGCCACCCGGGGCTACCCTGAGCCGCAGCTACGCAGCTCTATAAGGATGGCCTGTAGTAAGCGTTACCTTGCCTACCCACTCCAACCGCAGCATTCGCTGCTCTCCCCTAACCCACAACACTGCAAAGGGAAACGTGCTTATTAATTGGATTTGTTCCCCGGGCGCCGGCCCGGGACTAGCCATTGCGAAACCTCGCTTACAGGAGTTGAGCCACGAATGGGGCGAATAGGAAGCACCCGGCCGGGAACGCATTGCCTCTCCAGACAAACATCGCCCCACGCCACGATCACCCACCGCCGCCACCTTCACCGCTCCACCCGAATCCCGGCCCTTCGCCCGGTAATCCAATCAGATAAAATTTCCTGTCCTCCCGCAGTGACGTGGGTCATGGGGGAGCAGCGAATGCTGCGGTTGGCGTGGGTAGCCCAGCGAGACGCCACCTACAAACCATCCTTATAGAGCTGCGTAGCAGCGGCTCAGGGTAGCCCCGGGCGGCAGCCCGGGGTCGTATCGGTTCTGCACCAACCCAGCCGCGAATGCGGCGAATAGAAAGCACCCGTTCGGGAAGGCAATGCTTCGCCTCAGAAAGCGCCCGCAACGACGGTTTGTGTTTGGCAGCCAAGTCGGCGTCCGTCTCGCGGCGGAGGCGGCAGCCCGGGGTCGTATCGATTTCGCACCAACCCAGCCGCGAACGCGGCGAATCAGGTGCACCCCTCGGGAACGCAATACCGGCCCAAAAATTGCAAAGCCCGCACCCGGGCAAGAGAGCAGCAACCAAGGCCATAGTGGTATTGACATCAATCGGTTGCGGTCTATAATCAATTAGATTCCAGTCCACTTTCCAATGCCGCAATCCGACCGATGCAACGTGGACTGAGAGGACTGTCCGTGAGAGTGCGCAAGACAAGCCGGTGCATCCTCTTCTGCTGTGTGGCCGCGGTTCTGATTGCGGGTCGACTGCCAGGGGAGGCGGCCCAGGGCGAGGAGCAGCGGGAGAAATCCCTCAAGCGGGAGACCTCGGATCGCTATCTCAAGAAGTGGATTCGCGAAGACGCCCGCTACATTATTACGGAGGAGGAAAAGAAAGCCTTCCGGCAACTGACCACCGACGATGAACGGTACCAGTTCATCGAACAGTTCTGGTTGAGGCGGGATCCCAATCCGGATACGGTCGTGAACGAGGCCAGGGATGAGCACTACCGGCGCATCGCCTATGCCAACGAGCGGTTTTCTTCCGGGACCCCGGGATGGCTGACGGATCGGGGGCGGATCTACATCACCTTCGGCCCTCCCGACGAGATCGAGTCCCACGCGGGCGGCGGCCGCTATGCCCGTCCCATTGACGAAGGCGGAGGAATCACCAGCACCTACCCCTTCGAAATCTGGCGCTACCGCCACCTGGAGGGTCCGGACCTGGGCAACGAAGTGCTGATCGAGTTCGTCGACCCCACCATGACGGGCGAATACCGCATGACCATGGATCCCTCCGAGAAGGACGCCTTGCTGCATGTCCCCAACGCCGGGCTGACCACCATGGAAAGCATGGGAATGGCCAGCAAGGCGGATCGCTTCACCGATCCTTCCGGGATGCGTCTGGGGTCGTCCCCCGGCGGCCGGAGCCGGCGGTACAATCAGTTCGAACGCCTCTCCCAGTATACGGCTCTCCAGCGCCCGCCCAAGGTCAAGTTCACCGACCTGGAGGCCGTGGTCAACACCAAGATCTCCTACAACTTGCTCCCCTTCAGTTCCCGGACCGACTTTCTGAGGATCACCGAAGATACCGTACTGACTGCCATCACCATCGAGCTGCTCCACAAGGATCTGACCTTCAAGGATCAGGAGGGAGTACGCCGGGCTCAGGCCAACATATTCGGCAGGGTGTCCACCATCACCGGCCGGGTGGTTCAGGTCTTCGAGGATGCGGTCGTCAAGGACGTTCCGAACTCTCTGTTCCAGAAGGCCCTTGGCGGAAAATCCCTCTATCAGCGCGCCGTGCCCTTGCGCTCCGGCCGCTACAAGCTGGAGTTGGTGGTCAAGGACCTGCACAGCGGCAACGTGGGGACGGAGTACGTGGGAATCGTGGTGCCCAAGTATCAGGACGACCGGCTGGCCACCAGCAGTCTCATCCTGGCCGACCGCATCGAGAAACTTCCCGATCGGCAGGTGGGACGGGGAATGTTCGTGATCGGTGAAACCAAGGTCCATCCCAATGTGAGTGAGCAGTTCAATCGGGAGCAGAGTCTGGGGATCTACTTCCAGGTTTACAACTTGACCCTGGATCAGGAAACGAAGCGGCCCTCGGCCACCATCGAGTACCGTTTCAGAAGAGATAAAGAGGAAATCGCGCGATTACAGGAGGATCAACAGGAGCTGGTGGGGGCTTCCCGGCAGATGACTTTGGCCAGGAAGGTTTCGCTCAAGCCCCTGCAACCCGGCCGCTACCACCTGGAGGTCAAGGTGACCGACAAGTTGTCGGACCGCTCGGTCGTCCAGGTCGGACGCTTCGAGGTGCACTGACCCGCATGTCTTGCCGGAGCGTCATGGGTTCGGAAGAATGAAAACGAGGAAACGCTCGATGCGAATCGGTCACACAACTGTCGTGCTACTCATGGCCCTGCTGGTCGGAGGGGTGTTGCACACCCAGGCGGCGGCTCAGGACGACCGCGGGTACATCTCCGGTTTCGTCAAGAACTCGCGGGGAACGCCGCTCGGAGGCGTGCTGGTTACCGTGCTGCAGGGAACGTTCAACCCGCGAGTGGTTCAGAGAGTCACCACCAACGGATTCGGTCATTTTGAGATCAAGAACCTCTCGCCCGGTTCCTACGCTCTGAGCGCCAGCCTGGCCAGCTATCTGCCGATGTTGAAGTCGGGAATCGAAGTGGCGGCCGGCAAGATGGAGCGCCTGAATCTCAGCTTGCAGAATCTCTATCTCCAGACTCTTTCCCCCGGGGCGCCGGGCGATCGTTCCTCCGCCCCGAAAGAGGACATCGGTTCGGTGTTGAGGATGGCATCTTCCACCCGACCGATATTGCGATTCCAGGGGACCGGCCAGCGTGCCGACCTGGAGCTCGATCTGGAATCGCCTCGAGCGACGGCTGCAGGCGACCAAGGGTGGCGCGGCTCGGTTCACGTCTACTCCACCGCCTATTCCGCCGATCCGGATTTGCTGGATCTGGGCGGGGCCTTCACCGAGTTCGTCTTCGTGAAGGACCTCAATTCGAACTCCCGCTGGCTGATGGCCGGGACGGTTTCCGAGAGCGGCTACACCGAGCTCGACTCGCTGATCCGGTGGAAAAACCTGAAGGGGCACAATCCCTCGCTGCGGGTGAGCCTGGGGAGCTTTCCCTATTTGGACCGGCAGGTTCCATCCGAAAAGGGCCACCTTCAGCGGCTCAATCTCTTCAACCTGGACTTCGAGGACGAAGTCGCCATTTCCGAGATGATCTCGGCGTTTTACGGGGTGGAGCTCCAGGCCACGGATCCATCGGTGAAGGCTCGACGGGTGCGGCCGCGCTGGGGTTTGAGAATGAGGCCCCATCCCGCCTACCAGGTGGCGTTCATTCGCACCAAGTCCATGCCGCGGCTCCATCGCACGGTCCCAACCGATTCCGGAGAAGAGCTTTCCTTCTCATCTCCGTTCCTGCATCCGTTCGGGAGCAAGATGCGCCTGGGTCAAACCGAAGCCACCCATACGGAAATGATGGTGGACCAGGACCTCGGCAACGGATCGCTGCTGGCCGTGGGGGTCTATTCGGATGAATTCTCTCCGGGCAGGGCCTGGGCGGCAGCCGGCTCGCGGAGTATCGTCCCGGCCTCTTCCAGGGGCATTCGAGTCGCCTATGGGCGTCCGCTGGGTCACGGTGTACACACGGACCTGGGATATACCTTCGGAGGAGGGACACAGTGGGGGCACGGCGCATTCGGCCTGACGCCGAGGAACTATCACGTAATGGTGGCCCGGTTGAAAGCGCAGGCGAAATCCTCCGGGACCCGAGCGGCCGCGACCTATCGATATATCTCAGGCGTTTCACTCACCGTCATCGATCCCTATCAGGAGTATTTCGAGAGTTCCGCTCCCGGTTTGAGTCTCATGGTGACTCAGTCCATACCCTACGTAGGGCGGTTTATTCCGGGAGAGCTGGAAGCCCAGCTCGATGTCCACAACCTCTTCGATCAGCACCGGTTCGACCTTACCGACGCTGCCGGGGAGCCAAGACACTCCGAATTCCTTCAGACCCCGCGGTCAGTGCGGGGTGGCATCAGGCTCAAGTTCTAGCGGGCGACCCCGCGATTGTCCTGGAGCGAGGCAATGGTTGCCAACTTCGGCTTCAAGACGACTCTGATCGTTCTCATCACCGCGTTGTTGGCGGTGATCGGAATCCAGAATAGCCGTCAGAAGCACAAGCATGTCACTCCGGATGACGGGAGCGGGTGGATCAGGACCGCTCGCGGCGTGGAAGCCTTCATCGTGGAAGACGGAGGGGCCGCGGACAGGGCCGGCATTCGCAAGGGCGACGTGCTGGTGGCCATCAACGACAAGCCGATCACCCGGGCCACCCAGGTGTCGGAGGAACTGGACCAACTGGGAGTGTGGTCGAAGGTGCAATACTCCCTGAAGCGCTCCGGGGCCGCATACGCCACGACCCTGGTGATCAGTCCCCAGCCTGCCAATCTGCGCCTGAAAGGGTTTCTTGAATCGGTCGGCTTCCTCTATCTTCTCATTGGTGTCTTTATTTTTCTGCGGAGGTGGCAGGCCAAGGGGGCCCTGCACTTCTACACCATCTGCCTGGCCTCTTTCGGGGTCTTTGCTTTTTCCTACACCGGAAAGCTGGACGTTTTCGATTGGGGTGTCTACTGGCTGGACGCCGTCTGCCTGCTGTTCCTGCCGCCGCTGTTTCTCCACTTCTGTCTGAGCTTTCCCCATACCAAGCGGTTCCTGGAGCGTTACGCCCCCCTCAAGGTTCTCCTCTACCTGCCGGCCCTGCTGCTGCTTGCGATTCAGGTCCTGTTTGTCTTCAACCTGCTGCTGGTCGAGGCGCCGCTGAGGACCCGGATTCTGCTGGATCAGCTTCACATGCTCCATTTCGCCGGTCTGTTCGTCCTGGGCATGCTGGCCCTGGCCCATACCTACTGGGCCAGCACCAACCAGATCCTGAGGCAGCAGATGAAGTGGATCGTGATGGGAACCGTCGTCGGGACCCTGCCCTTCTTCCTGGTCTATGCCGTTCCCTACTGGATGGGAGTCGTCCCCACGGTCTGGATGGAGATCACGGTGCTGCCGCTGGTGCTGATCCCGCTGACCTTCGGGTACGCCATCATCAAGTTCCGCCTCATGGATGTGGACATCATCTTCAAGAAGGGGATGGCCTCGACGCTGGCCTCGTTAGCCAATGTCGGTATCTACGTTGGGCTGCTCGGCATTGTCGGTCAGGTGTTCCATGCGGCCGGAGCCCAGTCCATCAACTGGTACGCGGTGATCTCGGTGGTGGTGGCCGGTTTTGCTTTTGTTCCCTTGCGCAACTGGATTCAGTCAAAGGTGGACCAGTACTTCTACCGGGATCGCTACGATTACCGGCAGACCTTGATCGAGTTCGGGAAAAAGCTGGGCTCCGAGGTGAATGTCTCCCGGCTGCTGGAGTCGGTGACCGAAAAAATCAGCACGACTCTTTCGGTGGACAAGGTGGCCATTTTTCTGGGGGAGGAGGGCCGCTCCCAGCAGTTCCGTCTGGCCAAGTCGGTGGGCCTGCCCAGAGAGCCCCACGACCTGGACCTGGGCTATCTGAATCCCGGCAATCCCTCCCTGGCCAAGGGCTTTCTGTTCTACGAGGACCTCAGGGGTCTCATGGCGGAGAGGCTGGAACATGGTGAGGCCCTGGAGCAACTGGGGCTGCACTACTATCTCCCCTGTATCGCCAAAGGAGAGACCATTGCCTACCTGGGACTGGGGCGAACCCATCGAGGCGACCTGCTCACCAGCGAGGATGTGGAGCTTCTGCAAACCATCGCCGGCTATGTGGCCATCGCTCTGGAGAATTCCCGGCTGTACTCCTCGGTACACCAGAAGGCGGAGGAGCTCCGGCAGCTCAAGGAATACAGTGAGAGCATCGTCGAGTCCATCAGCGTCGGGGTGGTGGTGGTGGACCTGGAGGAACGGATCGAGAGTTGGAACCCTCAAATGGAGTCCCTGATGGGGGTGCCCAAGGAACAGGTCATCGGCAAAAGGGTTACCGAAGCGCTTCCGGGGAACCTGGTCCGGGAGATGCGGATGCGAATGGGCCCCGACCCTTCGGGCCATTCCGAAGTCTTCCGGCTCTACAAGTGCCGACTCAAGATCGGGGGGGACCTGCGCGTGGTCGACGCCACGGTCACCCCTCTCATGGACAAGGACCGTGGAGTCACCGGTCGGATCATCATTCTGGACGACAACACCGAGCGGGTTCAGATGGAAGATCAACTGGCGCAATCCGAGAAGCTGACCTCGATCGGGCTGTTGGCCGCCGGTGTGGCTCACGAGGTCAATACCCCGCTGGCGGTGATCTCCACCTACAGCCAGATGCTGGGCAAGCAGTTGAGCGAGGACGATCCCAAGGCGAAAATGATGGGAAAGATCGTGGCGCAGTCCAAGCGCGCCTCCGAGATTGCCAACCGCCTGCTCAACTTCTCCCGGACCGAGGGCACAGCCTTTCGGGAGTTGGAGGTCAACGGCGTCATTTCCGAGACGTTGTCCCTGTT
>VXMN01000143.1 GCA_009841055.1 Acidobacteriota bacterium | reverse complement strand
CCTCTTGCCGATTTTCTTCGTGGCCCTTCGTCGTTCTTCGTGTGTCTTCGTGGATAACTCTTTTTTTCTTTTGTTTCAAATATGTTCTTGCCATGCTGGAGCTGGATTCCCGGAAGCTGACACCCATAGTCTCTCAGGCATTGGCGGAGGACCGTGGAGCCGGTGACGTCACCAGCCGGCTCACCGTGGACCCCTCTCTGCAAGCGCGTGGAGATTTCCGGGCCAAGGCCGATCTGGTGCTGGCGGGGTGGCCGGTGGTGGCGGAGACCTTCCGGATTCTGTCGGACGGCTTTGCTTCTCGAGCCTTCGTTGGAGAAGGCGACCGGGTGGCCCGGGGAAGCCTGCTGGGGACGGTCCGCGGGCCGGCGCTGCTGCTGCTCGGCGGCGAGCGGGTGGCACTCAACTTCCTGCAGCGCTGCAGCGGCATCGCGACCCTGACCAGGGCCATGGTCCGCGCCGTGGAAGGCACCGGCATTACCGTGCTGGATACGCGCAAAACAACCCCCGGACTGCGTTTCCTGGAAAAGTATGCCGTCGCCACGGGAGGAGGAAAGAACCATCGCTTCGGCCTCTATGACGGGATCTTGATCAAGGAGAACCACATCCGGGCCGCGGGCGGTATCCAGTCGGCCGTCTCCAGGATTCGCTCCGCGCCGGGTCCGGCGCAACGGATCGAGGTGGAGGTGTCCGATCTGCAGGAGTTGGAGGAAGCCCTGAGGGTCGGGGCGGAGGCCGTTCTGCTGGACAACATGACTCCGGGACAGGTACGAGAGTGCGTCGCCCGGACCCGGGGTCGGGCTGTTCTGGAAGTCTCCGGCGGCATTGATCTGCACAATATCCGGGACTATGCCGTGACCGGAGTGGACTTCATCTCGGTGGGCGCCTTGACCCACTCCGCGACGGCGGCGGATATCAGCCTGGAGTTGCAGCTAGTC
Source organism: Acidobacteriota bacterium (assembly GCA_009841055.1). Classification (GTDB taxonomy): domain Bacteria; phylum Acidobacteriota; class Terriglobia; order Versatilivoradales; family Versatilivoraceae; genus Versatilivorator. The sequence continues at coordinate 24,485 of VXMN01000143.1, read as the reverse complement.
AATCCCCGGGAACAATGAGGGAACCTCCATCCAGCGGCCTACAGCTCGATCGACTTCTGGAACTGCTGGCGGGGTCAGCCGGCGAGGGGTGCTCCCAGGTGGAGCTTGCCCGTTCCCTGGAAATGTCTCGGGCAGAACTGTCGGGGGTTCTGGCCAGGTTCCAGGCGGAGGGTTGGCCTCTGGAGGTGGGCTCGGATCGACGGGTGCGGCTCACGGCGGCTGCGGATATGCCGGTGGCCTTCCGCGTTCGGCCGCATCTCTCCACCGACCGGCTGGGTCGGAGGTTTCACCACGCCCTGAGGGTCGACTCGACCAACGATGCCGCCCGGCGCCTTGCCGAGGCCGGGGCGACCGAAGGGACAGTGGTGGTGGCCGAGGAGCAGACCGCCGGGCGAGGTCGTTTGGGCAGAACCTGGTTGTCTCGCAAGGGCAAGGACATCCTTCTGTCGCTGGTCTTGCGGCCGCATGTGGATCCGGCGCAGGCGCCCGGCCTGAACCTGGTGGTGGGGCTGGCGGCCAGTCAGGCTATTGGGGAGGTTGCCGGAATTCCCACCGACCTCAAATGGCCGAACGACGTGCTCACCTCCGCCGGAAAGTGCTGCGGAGTGCTGACTGAAATGAACGCCGATCCCGGGAAAATCCGTTTCGTCATCGTGGGGGTCGGCATCAATGTGAACGGGACCGCGCTTCCGAAACCCATTGCCGGCCGGGCTTCGACCCTGGAGCAGGCGGCGGGTAGTCCCATCCCCAGGCCGAGGCTGGTGGCAGCCTTGTTGAACCGCCTGGAGGCCTTGTACCTGGTTTTTCTGGATCAGGGCCTCCGACCCCTGTTGGAGCGCTGGGTGGCCTCTTCTTCCTCCGTTCGAGGCCGCCCGATCCTGGTCTCGAACCCGGGCCGTTCCCTTCGGGGAACCACTGCCGGGCTGAGCGAGCAGGGTGCCTTGCGAGTCAGACGGGAGGACGGCAGGTTGGAAGAAGTGCTGGCCGGGGACGTGGTTCAATGGTAGCGCCGGCGGCGGCCCGGCAAGCCGGCGCGTGACCCCTAGAGGAGCAAGAATGTTGGAAGGAGGCGCCCCCCGGGAGCGCGGGCGTCCCGCCCGCATGCACTGCCGTTGCGTGCCGCTCAGTTTCCCTGCGATGCCCCCAGCCGGCCACCTTGCCGGCGGCAACGGCATGGGCCCGGTCGAAGCAGAGTCCTGGCGCCGTTGCCGGTCGAGCCGGGTCGAGGAATTGGGTGAGGCATTGCCAGTGTTGTGCGGGCGGGACGCCCGCGCTCCCGGGGGGCTTCATCCCGTGACGTCGACGCAGCAAAGGAGGTTTATCGGTCGTTGTGTCTATTCGTGGTTCGTCTTCAACAACGATATATTGCAAAAGGCTCATGATGTATGAAACGGCCCGGTGAAAGTTGCGGGCCCAATTCTTGAATAGGCAGGGTGTCCGGAGACAAAGCGGTATGCTGCTGGTCATCGACGTCGGCAACACCAATACCTGGCTCGGAATCTACGAGGGCTCCAAACTGAGGAAAGACTGGCGCCTGGAAACCAAGGAGCGTCAATCGGCGGACGAATACGGCATTTTGATCAGGAATCTCTTCAGCCTGGCAGGCATCGATTTCAACCGCATTTCGGATATTGCGATTGCGTCGGTAGTGCCACCGCTCAACACCGTGCTGGAACAGACGGCCTTGAAGTATTTCAAGGTTACCCCCCTGTTCGTCGAGCCAGGCGTCAAGACCGGAATGCCCATTCTTTACGACCCACCCTCGGACGTTGGCGCCGACAGGATCGTCAACGCGGTTGCCGCCTTTCATCGTTACGGGGGGCCTTGCATCGTGGTGGACTTTGGGACGGCCACCACCTTCGACGCGATTTCCGGGAAGGGGGAGTATCTTGGAGGGGTCATCAGTCCCGGGCCGGGGATTGCAGCCGAGGCGCTGTTCACCAGAACGGCCCGGCTTCCCAGGGTCGAGGTCAAGCCGGCCGTCAACGTGATCGGCACCTCCACGGTCGCCAGCATCCAGTCGGGTCTCTATCACGGGTATGTCGGCCTGGTCGACGGTATCCTGAAGCGCATGATCGGGGAGTTGGGTCCTGAAACCACGGTGGTCTCCACGGGAGGCCAGGCTGCGCTCTTCGGGTCCGGCACCCGCCATATTCAACACATCGATTCCCACTTGACGCTGGACGGGTTGCGCCTTATCCACGAGAAGAATCTGCCTCGGTGAGAACGGAGGGCAGGCCTGCCGGGATGCGCCCGTGGACCCTGGGCCATGGAAAACTACTTCAACTACTTTACCGAGATCGAGGAGCACTTCCAAAAGCGTCGCGGACAGGCCCGCCCTCTCTCGCCTCTGGACTGGGCCCTGATCGAATCCCTGCGAGACGCCGGCGTCCCCCTGGAGGTTGTGCTGCGCGGGGTGGACCGGGCTTTCGACCAACGCTCCCAACGGCGAAGAACGGCCGGGAAGGTGAACAGCCTTGCCTACTGCACGCAGGCCATTCTGGCCGAGCACGAACGGCGCAACGCAAATCGGGCCGGCCGCAACGATCCGGCGGCCCAGGTTGCCGAGGGCGATCTGGAAGTTTCGCAGTTGCTGGAACTGCTCGATAGCGCCCGCCGGAAGCTGGAGGCGCTTCCGGGGCGATCCAGGGCGGTTGAGCTCCCGGCCTTGAAGTCCGTGGTGGAGACGGTTGTCGACTCGCTGAACGGCATCATTCTGGAAGTCCGGACGTCGCAGTCGCTGGACTATGAAGCGCTGGAACTGAAGCTCAACACCCTGGAAGAACGCATTCTGGCGGCGATCCTTTCGGGAATGAGCGAAGAGTCTCTGCTGGAAGCCAAGCTGGAGACCCGGCAGGAGATTCACCGGCACAAGCGGGGCCTGAAGGCCGAGCACATTGCCCTGTTGGAAGGCAAGTTGATGCGCAAGAAACTCCTGCAGGAACTTGGCGTTCCACGTCTGAGCCTCTTCTACCTTCCCCTCAACTAACCGGCCATGAAGACCTTTCAGGTCACGGTCGAGCGAGTGATCCCGGGTGGCAGGGGAATCGCCTTCCTGGAAAAGAAGGCGGTCTTTCTCCCGCTGGTAGTCCCCGGCGATCGTGTGCTGGTCAAGCAGGCGGCCGACCGTGGCAGCTATCTTGAGGTCGTGGACAGCGAGCTGGTTGAAGCCTCTCCGGATCGTCAGGATCCGCCTTGTCCCTACTTTGGCCGGTGCGGGGGCTGTGATTTCCAGCAAATGACCGTCCGCAGGCAGCTCGACAGCAAGGCGGAGATTCTGACCGATGCACTGCGACGGGTGGGTCGCATGGGCGGCGCCCAAAGCGGCATCCTGCGGAATCCTTCCCCCGACTCGGCCTACCGAAATCGCTTGCAATTGAAGGTCTTGGCTCGAAATGGGAGAGTCTCCTGGGGATTTTTCGAACGAGCTTCCCACCGGGTGGTGGAAGTCGACCGGTGCCGGATCTCCCTGGATCGGCTGTGGGCGATCCTTCCCGATTTGCGAACCTTCCTGGAGCGCTCGCCCATGACGGTGGGCTGTCTGAGCGAGGTCGAGATTTTCCAGGGAGACGGCGAGGAAGCCTTGATCGACCTGAAGCTGAAACCGGACTCCGAAAATCTCTCCATCCTCAAGCGGGATCTGCGGGCCGGTGGGATCGGCTGGGCCGATCGACCGGTGAGCCTCTACCTGTCCCGATCGCAGAAGCGCACCCTTCGGGTGTTTGGTCCCGGCTTTGTCCACAAGACGGTGGGGGAATGGACGTTTCGAGTGAGCCGTGGTTCCTTTTTTCAAATCAACGAATTCATGCTGGAGTCCTTGAGCCGGCGGGTAACGCAGGGACTGTCGGGATCTCGCGCCCTGGATCTCTTCTGCGGCGTGGGATTTTTCACCCTTCCGCTGTCGAAGGCATTCGGGCAGGTGTGGGCGGTGGATCAGAACGCCGCTGCCATCCTGGATCTGGAAGCGAACGCGCGTGGAAACGGGCGCCGCAACTGCCGCATTTTTCACAGGGACCTCGACGTCTTCCTGCGAGACCGCCGCCGGGACCTGGAGGCAGTCGACCTGGTTCTGCTGGATCCGCCCCGAAGCGGAATCCCCAAGGCCACTGTCGGGAGGGTGGCCGACCTCAGGGCTTCCAGAATCGTCTACGTTTCCTGCGATCCCTCCACGCTTGCCAGGGACCTGGCGATCATTGCGGGAAGGGGCTACGCCGTCGAATCCCTGGAGATCGTGGACCTGTTTCCGCATAGCCATCACATGGAGACCATCGCGCGACTGAAACGAACGGGCGGTTGACGGTCAATGGGGGAAACTCCTTGACGCACGAATCGTTGACACACGGTGGGGCCGATGGTAGGTTTCGGTCATTCATTGAAGCAAGAGATCACAGGACATCGAATCCCGGGTCGGCGTGAGGATTGTCGGGTGAAGCGGCAGAAAAAGGTTTCTTTGCGGGCCTTGGCGGCATTGGTGTGTCTACTTTCGCCGCTGGCGTCGAGTGCCGCCGGGTCAGGCAGATTGCCGGAGGAGCTCTTCAGTCCGCATCAGCGGAAACACTGGGCTTTTCAGAAAGTTCAGCGTCCCGAAGTGCCCGCGGTTCGCCACTCGGAATGGGTTCGAACTCCAATCGATGCCTTCGTGCTGGCCGAACTGGAGGCCGGGGGCTTGGAACCGTCCCCGCCGGCTGACGGGGTGACTCTCCTCCGCCGTGCCTATTTCGATCTGATCGGCTTGCCTCCCACGCCGGACGACGTCGACGCTTTTCTGGCAGACCCATCCTCCAAGGCCTTTGAGACGGTGGTCGACCGGCTCCTGGACTCTCCTCACTACGGGGAGCGGTGGACCCGCCACTGGCTCGATCTGGCTCGCTACGCCGACAGCGAGGGGTTCAAGTCCGATCAAACCCGTCCCAATGCCTGGCGCTACCGGGAATACCTGATTCGATCATTCAACGGCGACAAGCCTTATGACCGCTTCGTGCGCGAGCAGATCGCCGGTGACGAACTGTGGTCGAACGATCCCGATGCCGGTTTGGCCACGGCATTCAACCGCCTCTATCCCGATGAGCACAACGCCCGCAACCTGGTGCAGAGGAGACAGGAAATACTCCACGACATTACCTCCGTGGTGGGCGGGGTCTTCCTGGGACTCACCTATGAGTGTGCGCGCTGTCACGACCATAAATTCGATCCGCTCCTGCAGGCGGACTACTACCGGCTGCAGGCTTTTTTTGCCAATGTCCGCGCCAGGGACGATATCGTGCTTGCCTCCCGGGAAACTGCCGATCGGCATCGCCGCCGGCTTGCCGTGTGGGAGCAAAAGACAGCCCCGATCCGCCGGGAAATGGCGGCCCTTGAAGAACCCAAGCGCAAAGAGATCCTCGACGAATTGATTTCAAGATATCCGGAGGCGATCCAGGAGGCGGTCACAAGCCCCTCCGAGAAGCGAACACCTTTTCAGTGGCTGATGTTTTACAAGGTGCGGGCCTTCCTGGACCCGGCTTCCTATCTCTATCACGCACCGACCCGGGCTGTGGTGAACAAACTGAAGGACGAGGACAAGAAACGCTGGAAGGAACTCAAGTCAGGACTCGACAAATTTTCGGATTTGCACCCGGGTGAATTGCCGATCGGCATAGGCATTGCGGATGCGGGCCGCCAGGCGCCTCCAACGTTCATCCTCTCGGGAGGCGCCTATGATGCAGGCGGGGAAGAGGTAGAACCCGGATTCCCCACACTCTTCGATCCCGGCCCGGCCGAAATTGTGGCGCCGAAAGATGTGGAGTCCACGGGCCGGCGCACGGCGCTGGCCAACTGGATCGCCGATCCGGGCAATCCCTTGACGGCGCGCGTCATGGTGAACCGGATCTGGTACTACCACTTCGGGCGGGGCATCGTCGAAACGCCCAGCAATCTGGGCCTGTCGGGTGGAATGCCCAGCCATCCGCGGCTGCTGGACTGGCTGGCCACCGAGTTCATCCGAAACAACTGGAGCATCAAGCACCTGCACCGGCTCATCCTCAACTCGAACACCTATCGGCAGGCTTCCCTCCATCGTGAGGCTGCAGCAGGAATCGACCCGGAGAACAAACGGTTGTGGCGTTTCCCCCGGCAGCGCCTGGAAGGGGAAATCATCCGCGACGCGGCACTGGCGGTTTCCGGTTTGCTGAATCCGGAAATGGGTGGGCCCAGTGTCTTCCCTCCGATTCCTCCGGGCATGAAGGCCAATTGGGAGACCACCCAAGACCCGGCGGAGCGCAATCGCCGCAGCCTCTACGTATTCATTCGCCGCAACACGCGCTATCCGATGTTCGAGACCTTCGACCTGCCCGACACTCACGAAAGTTGTCCGCGCCGGGACATCACGACCAGCCCGCTGCAAGCGCTCACCATGCTGAACAGCGAGGTGGTGCTCGAATGGGCTCGAGGATTCGCGGGCCGGTTGCTTTTCGCGGCCGGTCTCGACCCCGATTCCCAAATTGACATGGCCTATCGCCTGGCCTATTCACGGCACCCCACCAGCGAAGAGAAGGAGGAGGCCCTGGATTTCCTGCGTCGGCATCGCGGGGTCATCGCAGAACATGCCGCAGAGGGGGAGGAGCTGGTATTGCCCTTGATGCGGCCCTATAACGTCGATCCGGTAGAGGCGGCGGCACTGGTCGATTTTTGCCACATGATCATCAGTTCCAACGAGTTCACCTATCGGAATTAGCCGGAGCGAACACGCCCCCGTGGGGTGGGAGGATGGCCAACGCCACCGTTGCCCCGATTCAGGAGCTCAAAATGGTTGAGAAGCAACCTCACATTCGCCCCCTGGCCTCACGCCGTGATTTTCTGTGCCGAGCGGGCAGCGGTTTCGGTTCCATCGCCCTGACTTGTCTTCTCGACAGGGATGGCTTCTTTGCCCATGCGGCAGCGGACGCAGGCAACGGCTTGCCGGCTGCCAGGCAGCCCCACCACCCCGCCAAGGCCCGATCGGTCATATGGCTATTCATGGAAGGAGGACCGAGCCACGTCGACCTGTTCGATCCCAAGCCGGAGTTGGACCGGCTGGCGGGACAACCGATGCCCGAGTCTTTTGCCCGTCCCTTTACAGCCAACAAGGGTGTGGCAAACAACACCTTGATGCCTTCCAGGCGCAGTTGGAAGCAGTACGGGGAAGGGGGACTCTGGGTGTCCGATTGGTACTCCCAAATGGCCCGGCACGTCGACGACATTGCGGTGTTCCGATCCTGCCACCAGGAGGGTATCAACCACGTGGGCGCGCTCTGTCAAATGAATACGGGTTCGATCCTGGCCGGTCGGCCCTCGTTGGGTGCCTGGACCAGCTATGGTCTGGGAAGCGCCAACCAGAACCTCCCGGCCTTTGTCATACTCAGGGAGGTCAGACAGGTGGTGGGAGGCCCGAAGAACTGGAGTTCCGGCTTTCTGCCGGCTTCCTATCAGGGCACTCTGTTCCGCAAGGAGGGATCACCCATTTTCCACCTGAATTCTCCTGAAGGGATCACCGACGGCCAGCAGCGCAGCAAGCTGGACTACCTGAGGGCCCTCAACAGGTTCTATGCGGAGGACAAGGCTGAGGACACTGAACTGGAGGCCCGTTTGAAATCCTACGAGTTGGCCTACCGGATGCAGTCGGCAGCCCCCGAGGCCATCGATTTGAGCCGGGAATCCGAGGCAACCCGGAGGCTATACGGTCTGGACGATGAAAGTACGGCGACCTTTGGGCGAAACTGTCTCCTGGCCCGTCGATTGGTCGAGAGGGGGGTGCGATTCGTTCAGTGTTACTCGGGCAGCGGTCAGGGCTGGGACGCCCACGAAGACCTGGAAGGCAACCACTCGAAGATGACCAGGTCCACCGACAAGCCCATTGCAGGGTTGTTGGCCGACCTGAAGGCTCGCGGCTTGCTGGAGGAGACGCTGGTGGTGTGGGGCGGTGAGTTCGGGCGAACTCCTTTCAACGAAAGGGGCAACGGTCGAGATCACAACCCCTGGGGATTTACCGTCTGGATGGCCGGCGCCGGAATCAAGGGCGGACAGGTGATAGGAAGCACGGACGAAATCGGACTTCGGGCGGCTGAGCGACCTTGCCATATCCACGACATTCACGCCACCATCCTGCATGCTCTGGGTCTGAACCACCTCAACTTGACCTATCTGCACAACGGCAGATCGGAGCGAGCCACCATCAACGGCGGCGAAGTGATCGAAGAGGCTTTCGCCTGAGGGATGTGGCGAACCGCTACTGTGTCTAGCGCGAGGGATGAAAATCCTTTTTTTCCGTCCTGACCTTCCGTTCCCCCTCAAGCTGTACCCCCAAAACGACCCTGAATCGTCTCAAGTCAGTGAAGACAAGTGGTGGTGCGGGTTGATCTCCAACCCGGAGCGTATTAAAATTAGTATTACATTCCATAGGATGATTTCCCATGGCCACCCGAACAGTAAGGCTCGACCCAGCCACTGAAACGACCTTGCAAGCCTTGCGCGAGCGAACGGGCCTGTCGATCTCGGAAGTTCTCAAGCGCGGCATCGAGGCATACGCAGCCTCTACCCGAGACGAGGTATCCCTGACGCCCTACGAAATCTTTCGCCGGCTCGACCTGGGGCGGGGAGGATATTCGCTTTCAGAGGCCAGGCACGCTAAAGCGGCCATTGCGTCGGCAATTAGGAAGAAACACCAACGATGATTCTGGTCGACACGGGTCCGCTGGTAGCACTGTTCGACCCCGCTGACAGCGCCCATGGCAATTGCGTCCAGGTACTGAAGTCCATTGGTGAACCAATCGCCACAACCGTGCCGGTCTTGACCGAGGCCTTTCATCTGTTGCAACCGAACAGTGTCGCAACAGAAAGACTCATGGATTTTGTGGCTGCGGGCGGGCTGGTCGTTTTGTTCCTGGACACGCGAAGTCTTCTGCGTGTCTTTGAGCTTATGGCGCAGTACTCAGATGTTCCGATGGATCTTGCCGACGCCTCACTGGTCAGCATGGCTGAAAATTACAACCTTCAAACGGTCTTCACCATCGACCGGAAAGACTTCTTCGTCTACCGCGTCAAACGCGGCCACCGCAGCGTTGCTTTCAAGGTCATCGGAGTAGCCACCGATTTGGCATGAAGCGAACCCTGCCCTTTTGAATCCAGGATACCCCGAGTCCATCAGCCTGTAGGCCACGGTCGAAGGCAATCCGTGGGCAGGAGGGTCCGAGCTTGCGACCCGACACGATCAACAAGTGAACCCGAGTGAGGCGAAACTGGGGTCAGGTCTTTCCGCCCCGGCAGTCTTCGCAGGGGCAAATCTCCCGTAAATAGGTGTAGGAGTAAATTCCGTCGGCATGCCCGTCATTCCAGTGGAACTGGATGGCGTAGTGGCCGATGGGAGTGGCCCCCGTGGCCGCGATGGGTCCCTTGCCGAGGATCGGAAAGGGATCGGGCTCGGTTTTGACCACGGGGGGAGTGTCGCGGCAGATGGCGCAGGGGCATCGCCGGCGGAGGAAGGCGTAGGAATAGGTGCAGGCATGTCCGTCGCTCCACCTGACAGCCACACCGCCGGGCGCCGAGAGTTTGATGGAAACGGGAACCACTGTCAGACCTCGATGGTCGGAGTCTGAACGGCGGCATGGTTGGCGATGCTGACCCGAGCGGCCACGGCAGCGGCGATGGCCCGGAAGGCTTCACGGCCGGAGGTGCGACCCAGTACCGTGGGTTCGCCGCTGTCGCTGGCAAGCCGGATCTCGCTGCTCAGGGGAATCTCGCCCAGGAATGGAAAGCCCATCTCACGACTGGCCTGACTGGCGCCGCCGTGACCGAAGATATCGTCCCGTTTCCCGCAGTGGGAGCAGCAATAGAAGCTCATGTTTTCGACCACCCCCAGGATGGGCGTGTTGAGTTTCTTGAACATGGCGACGGCTTTGGAGGCCACTTTGAGGGCAAGGTCCTGAGGCGTGGAGACGATGACGGCGCCCGTCAGCGGAATTGTCTGGCAGAGACTAAGCTGAATGTCGCCGGTGCCGGGCGGCAAGTCGATCACCAGGTAGTCCAGATCCCCCCATTCCACCTCTCCCAGAAACTGGTGAATCATCTTGTGCAGCATGGGGCCTCGCCAGATGACAGCCTCGTTCTTGGGCAGGAAATATCCCATGGATATCATCTTGACCTTGTGAACCACCGGGGGGACGATCCGGTTTCCGACCACCTGAGGTGTCTGGGAGGAGCCCATCAGGGTGGGGATGCTGGGGCCATAGACGTCGGCGTCCATCAGTCCGACCCGGGCCCCGCATTCCATCAGTCCGGCAGCCAGGTTGGCGGCGACGGTGGATTTTCCCACGCCCCCTTTTCCGCTGGCCACCGCGACGATGTTGCTCACCCCGGGTATCAGGATTCGGTTCTGGGAGCCCTGCCGGCGAGTCACCTTGAAGCTCATTTCCACCGAAACCGAGCGGACGCCTTCGAGCGATCCGACCAGGCGTTCGGCTTCGGCCTTGATCCGGTCCTTGTCCGGGCAGGCAGGATTGGCCAATTCGATGGTGAAGGCGACCCTGGAGCCCTTGACGGTGAGATCCTTCACGAAATTCAGTCCGACGATGTCTTCCTGCAGGTCGGGGTCGCGGATGCTCGTGAGCGTTTCAAGCACCTGTTCGGGACTGACGCCGTCATTTTTATCGAATAAAGCCATTTCATCCCTTTCATCGCCATGCCGGAGAGGCGGGCCGGGGTATTTGGCCTGCCACTCGGGCTGCTACACTGCGGTCAACATCCGATAGTTTAGATGACTTGACAGAGGGGGAAAAGGGTAATCCAACGAAGGGGAACGACGAACCACGAATGGACACGAATGAACACCAATAAACCGATTGAAGGAGGGACATCAGTATTGGTGTCTATTCGTGTTCATTCGTGGTTCCACTTCACTGCAACGAACGGTCGTTTCTCCTCAAATGATCTGCACTGCACGGCGGGGGGCCGGCCAGCCACCCTCCACCCTTCAAACTTCTCACTTCAAACTTCTCACTTCGGAAAGTATTCCCTCCAGCGCCGGTCGACGGTTCGCGCCACGTCGGGCGAGGAGGCGACCTCGGGGGGATAGGAGGGCTTCATTCTGGCGTCCACCATGATGGGAGCCCGGTAGCAGAGATGATGGCGTCGCACCTTGGTGTCGGCCGCATGGACGTCGGCGGCCGGCTCGAAGCGGGTGAAGACCGACCACAGGAAGCGAGCGGAATCTTCGGCTATGGAGGTGTCGTCGGTCAGGATCAGCAGGGGCCAGGACTCAAAGTCGGGCCATTGGACCAGCCGCTCCGGTTGCCCGGGCTCTTCCGAGAAGCTTGCCCCGCCGATCACCAGGCATCCGGGGCAGAAGGCGGCTACCTCTTCCACTCCGGCCGGAAGCTCGCCCTGAAACTGCCGGGGTAGTTCGCGTTTCGGTTGTCCCATTCCCAGCAGAATGGCCTTGCTGCCCTGGTTGATCCGTGGTCCGCAACTGTCCAGCGTGTCCATGGAAAGGTTGGAGAGGATGAAGAAGTCGGTCTCCCACTCGATGCGCTCCAGGACGTGCTGCAGCAGGGAGGGGAAGTCCCTCAGGTCCATGGGCGTGTCGGTCGCCATCAGAATCTTGGTCAGCGAGAGCTGTCCTTCCCCCAGGATTCTGAAGGCGGAGGTCATGGCTTCCCGACCGTAGCGTTCGCGCACGACGGCTGCCGCCAGGGAGTGAAACCCCGTCTCACCGTAGCTCCACAGGTCCCGCACTCCGGGCATGACCAGGGGGAACAGGGGACTGAGGAGTTCCTGCAGATAGTCCCCGATGAAGAAGTCCTCCTGCCGTGGCTTGCCCACCACGGTTGCCGGGTAGATGGCGTCGCTTCGGTGCAGGAGCCGCTCCGCCTGGAAAACGGGGTAGTCGTGGGCCGGCGAGTAGTAGCCGTAGTGGTCGCCGAAGGGGCCTTCCCTGCGCCGCTGACGTGGCGGCACGGTCCCTTGCAGCACAAACTCCGCCTCGGCGGGAAAGGGGTGAGGACTGTCTGCCGGGTGAACCATGGGGATTCGGTGGCCTCCCAGCAAGGAAGCCACCATCAGTTCTCCGACGTTCTCGGGAAGGGGGGCGATTGCGGCCAGGATCAGCGACGGAGGTCCCCCAAGGAATACCGTGACCGGAAGGGACTGGTTCGAGGCCTCGGCCACGTCATAGTGAAAACCTCCTCCCTTCTGGATCTGCCAATGCATCCCGGTGGATCGGCTGTCGTAGACCTGAAGGCGGTAAATGCCCAGGTTGTGGCTTCCATTGTCGGGGTGCTCGGTGTAGACCAGGGGCAGGGTAACGAAAGGACCGCCGTCTTCTTCCCAGGTGGTCAGAATCGGCAAGCCGGAGAGGTCCGCCGGTTGCTGGTTGCATTCCAGCGCCGGCCCCCGCCGGACCCTGCGAGTCCCCAGCTTGAGGGCTTCCCGGGCGAGGTTGCGGTGGCCCCACAGGCGCCCCAGGCGAGGCGGCAGCAAGGTCTGGGCCAAAGTGGCCACCTGGCGGACCAGTTGCTGCGGGCCCCTGCCGAACGCCAGCTCGATGCGCCGCGCCGTGCCGAAAAGATTGGTGACCACCGGGAACCGGCTTCCCCGGATGCGTTTGAACAGCAGCGCGGGACCCCCCTGCCGGATGACTCGCCTGTGGATTTCGGCGGCTTCCAGATAAGGGTCCACTTCGACCTCGATGGTCGCAAGCTGGTTTTCTTGCCGCAGGAGCTGCAGAAACTGGCGAAGATTTGCCAGGGGTTGCCGGGTTTCCATGGGTATCCACCGCAACGATCGATCGAGCCGGAATCAAGATACCACAGCCGACCGACACCGTCACCACACGGCGCGGCGCTGCGCTGTGCTAGACTCGCCGCATGCGTCGAGCCGGAGAGCACAGTTGGCGAGCAGGGGCCTTCGCCTGGGCCATGGTTCACGGGACCGGTCCCTACGAGCGCTGGATGGCCGAACGCAAGCGGAGCCTGTTGGGGGGGGCTCTCCGGCGAGGTCGTGGAGATTGGACCCGGAAGCGGCGTCAATCTGTCCTACTTGCCCAGGGACGTGCGGTGGACCGGCATCGAGCCCAATCCCCATTTCCATCCCTATATCCGTAGAGTGGCGGCTGAGACCGACCGGCCGGTCCGATTGAAGGCTGGTTTGGCGGAGGACCTGGGAATGGAGGACGCCAGCGTAGATGCTGTGGTCGGAACCCTGGTACTCTGCTCGGTCGATCGGGTGGAAGCGGTTCTGGAGGAAATTCTGAGGGTGCTCAAGCCTGGCGGGCGCTTCTGCTTTCTGGAGCATGTTGCGGCCCCTCAAGGCAGTTGGCTGCGACGGTTTCAGCGCGGGTTGCGTCCGGTGTGGAGCAGCCTGCTGGACGGTTGCCGGCCCGATGCCGACACCCCGGAGCGGATTGCCCGAGCCGGTTTCTCCCAATTGCAGTGGGAGGAATTTCAGGCGCCTCTGCCGGTGGTGAGTCCCCACATTTGCGGATTTGCCGAAAAAGGTCGGGAGCCGGCTTGACATTTCGACTCCTTCATACGCATGATTTAATTCGTACGTTCGATTGAATTGAGTTTACCTTGCCCTCCGACACCCGAGATCAGATTCTGGATACGGCCGAACGGCTCTTCGCCGAGTTTGGAATCGACGGAGTCTCGATCCGCACCATCACGGCCGAAGCCGGGGTGAACCTGGCTGCCATCCACTACCACTTCGGTTCCAAGGAAGCTCTGGTCAGGGAAGTATTTGTCCGTCGCATCGGTCCGCTCAACCGCGAGCGGTTGCGCCTGCTGGACGATCTCCTGGAACGCTCCCGGCCGCAGAAGCCCAAACTGGAGGAACTGGTACGCATCCTGGTGGGGCCGCCGCTGCGCTTGTGGCTGCAGGCGGGAAAGGGCGAAACCTTCACCCGGCTCTGCGGCCGGATCTACTCGGAGTCCTCGGGGCAGCTCCAGTCCATGTGCGTGGACCTCTTTCAGGAGGTGGTCCGGCGTTTTTCGGCGGCATTCGAACAGGCGGCGCCCGAGCTGCCCAAGACCGAACTCATGTGGCGCATGCACTTTGTCATCGGCGCCATGGTCCACACCTTGATGCAGGGAGGATTCGTGCATCAGTTGGGCGCCCAGACCGGCGAAGGCAACGAGGTCGAAGCCAATATCGAGCGGCTGACCCGGTTCGCCACCGCCGGATTGCGAGCCCCGCTGCCGCAAGCCGAAGTTCCGGAAATGGCAGGGAAGGGAAAGAGGGAGGCCTTGGGATGATCCGGAGCAGTCTGTGGATTTGCGGTGTCTTGCTCGTGGCCGTTTCGTCGGCTGCGACTGCCGGTTGCAATCGATCGCTGCAACGGCCGGCACGGACCTCGATCGTGAACGTCCCCGATACCTGGACCGGTGGGGAAGCGATTCCGGCTGCCGGCCAGGGCGATTGGTGGACCTCTTTTGGCGATGAGGGTCTGGATGGGGTGGTCTCTCGAGTCCTGGAACGAAACCAGGACCTGCGAGCGGCCGCGGCTCGCATCGAAGCGGCCCAGGCCCAGGCACGCATCGCCGCGGCCGCCCAATTGCCCCAACTGGACGCAAGCTTCGACCTGGGTGGCCGGAAGCAGAACTTCTTGGGACTTCGTCTTCCCGGCGCTGAAGGGAGCGTGCTGAGTCGGACCTTCTCCAGTACGGGACTGTCGCTCAACCTGGGCTGGGAGGCGGACCTGTGGGGAAAGGTGAAGGCCGGAAAGGTGGCGGCCATGGCCGCCACCCAGGCTCGTCAGGCGGAACTGGCGGCGGCCCGCCTGTCGCTTTCGGCACAGGCAGCCAGAGTCTGGTTTGGGGCGATTGAGGCGCACCGGCAGGTCGAGTTGGCTCGATCTTCGGTGGAGAGCTACCGGATATCGGCCGGGCGCATTCGGGCACGTTTCGAAGGCGGTGTCCGCCCCGCCCTGGACCTGCGCCTGGCCCTGGCCGAGTTGAGAATCGCCGAGGCAGCGCTGCAGTCGCGTCTGGAGCTCGCGGACCGCGGCATCCGTCAGCTCCAGATCCTCATGGGCGACTATCCGGATGGCGGCCATGAGTTGGGGAAGGACCTTCCCGAGGGACCTGATCGAGTCCCGACCGGCCTTCCTTCCGAACTGGTCCACCGTCGGGCGGACCTGGTGGCCGCCGAACGCGATTTGCTGGCGGCCGACGCCAGAATCGTCGAGGCCAGGGCTCAACTCCGGCCCAGATTTAGCCTCACCTCCACCTTTGGCACTTCAAGCGACCAGTTGCGGAGACTGCTGTCGGCTGAGTTGCTGGTGTGGTCGCTGATCGGTAACGTGGTGCAGCCGGTCTTCAACCGGGGCAGGCTGAAGGCTGGAGTTACCCTCAACCAGGCGCGGGCGGAAGAGGCGGCAGCCAGATACGAGAGCGCCATTCTGGCGGCCTACAACGACGTGGAAGCGGCCCTGGCCGCGGAAGAGGTGCTCCGCCGCAGGCGGGAGGCGATAGAAGAAGCAGCGGAACAATCGGTTGCGGCTCGGGACCTGGCCGAGCAACGATACCGCTCGGGTCTGGCGGGGATCATCACCTTGCTGGCTTCCCAGAGGACGGCAATCGAGTCGGAAAGCCAGTTGCTGACCCTCAGGCGCCTGCAGCTCGATAACCGGGTCAATCTGCACCTGGCTCTGGGAGGGAGCTTTTGAAGGAATTTTCTTGAATTGGATCGGAATCGCTTTTATCCCAAAGGAACGTGGGTATGAAACTAGCACTAAAGATAGGACTTCCCGTCCTGGTATTGGCCTTGGGCGCTTATGTCGCCCTACTGATCATACGAGCCAAGCCCGAGCCGGAGCAGCGTCCTCCGACAATCTCGCTGCCGCTGGTTCACGTCATGGAAGTGAAACCGGAGAGTCGCCGGCTGACCGTGCACGCCGAGGGTACGGTGGCGCCAAGAACCACCTCACAGTTGACCTCGGAAGTTTCGGGGCGAGTGGTGTGGGTATCACCGTCACTGGTTGCGGGCGGGTTCTTCAACGCCGAGGAAGTGCTCCTCCGAATCGATTCTAGGGTCTATCGATTGGGCGTGGTGCGGGCCCGTGCCGCGGTGGCCCAGGCCAGGCTCAAGCTGGCGACAGAGGAGCAGGAAGCCGCCTTGGCCCGGCAGGAATGGGAGAATCTGGGCAGCGGCCCTCCTACCTCGCTGGTGTTGCGAGAACCCCAGATCAACGAGGCGAAGGCTTCGCTGGCAGCGGCTGAAGCGGCCCTGGAACATGCCGAGTATGATCTGGAGCGTACCGAGGTCAAGGCTCCTTACGACGGCCGGGTCTGGTCGGAGACGGTCGATGTCGGCCAGTTCATAGCCCCCGGAGCCGCTCTGGCGCGACTCTACGGGGTCGATTTCGCCGAGGTCCGCTTGCCGATTCCGGATGATGAGCTGGCATACCTTCGCCTGCCTCTAGCCTACCGGGGGCAAACCCAAGCTGCAGAGGGCCCTACGGTCGTCTTGAGTGCCGAGTTTGCGGGGAAGAGGCATCGGTGGTCGGGTCGGATTCTTCGGACCGAGGGTGAGATCGATCCCCGCACCCGAATGGTGCACGCCGTCGCCGAGGTCAAGGATCCCTATGGCAGAGGCAGTGACCGGAGTCGTCCTCCACTGGCCGTAGGGATGTTTGTCGAGGCTGAAATCCGGGGGAAGTGGGTGAGTGACGTGGTTGTGCTGCCGCGGTCCGTCCTGAGGGGTGATCACGTCCTGGTAGTGGATGAGACCGACCGCCTTTACTATCGCACTGTCGAGATTCTGCGTGCCGAGCGCGACCAGGTGTTGATCGCCTCCGGTCTCAGTGAGGGAGAGCGGGTGTGTGTGTCGGTGGTTCAGACGCCTGTCGACGGCATGAGGGTCGAGGTTGTGGACGATTCGGTCGCAGACCGGGATCCTGCCTGATTGCGACCGCGAACGCAGGGTATTGCTGGAGGATCGATGAAGGGGCTCATTGCCTGGTTTGCCAGTAACGGAGTGGTCGCCAACCTGCTGATGATCACGGTCGTCATGGCGGGCGCCATTACGCTTCCCGATCTCAAGAAGGAGATCTTCCCCGAATTTGCTGTCGGTGTCATCTCGGTATCGGTGAGCTATCGCGGCGCCGCTCCGGAAGAAGTCGAGGAAGCCGTCTGCATCCGCGTGGAAGAAGCGCTGCAGGGACTGGAAGGTATCGAGAGGATTCTGTCCACGGCCAACGAGGGGATGGGATCGGTACGAATCGAAATCGAGTCGGGCTACGATCCACGGGCGCTCCTGGACGAAGTCAAGGCGAGGGTGGACGCCATTGACACCTTCCCCGAGGAAACCGAGCAACCCGTGATCGAAGAGGCCAGAATCCGAAACCAGGTGATCTTTGTCTCCATTTCGGGGGAGGCCGACGAACTCACCTTGAAACGGCTCGGTGAGCAGGTTCGCGATGAACTGTTGCTGCTCCCGGAACTCAGCCAGGTTGAATTGAGGAATGCGCGACTCTATGAAATCTCGATAGAGGTCTCCGAGGAGGATCTGAGACGCCACGGGCTGACCTTCGATCAAGTGGCGGGAGCCGTCCGGCAAAGGTCGCTCGATCTTCCCGGCGGGTCGGTCAAGGCCGAAAGCGGCGAGATTCTTCTGCGGACCAAAGGCCAGGCCTACCGGGGCGAGGAGTTCGCCAGGTTGACCCTGCTCACCCGGCCGGACGGGAGCCGCCTGCAACTGGACGATGTGGCCCGGGTGGTCGACGGGTTCGAAGACGCGGACAAGTTTTCCTGGCTCGACGGCAAGCCTAGCGTGATGGTTCAGGCCTTCCGGGTCGGCGACGAGAGCGCCCTGGAGGTGGCCCGGGCCGTCAAGGAGTATGTGGCCGAAGCACGGGGCCGGATGCCGGACGGCATCACTCTCACCACCTGGGGGGACCAGTCCTCGATCCTGGAAAGCCGCATGAACCTGCTCATCAAGAACGGCCTGACCGGGTTGGTGCTGGTTTTTGTGGTTCTGACCCTGTTTCTGCGTCTTCGGCTGGCTTTGTGGGTGACGATCGGCATTCCCATTTCCTTCCTGGGGACCATGGCCCTGATGCCAGTGTTCGATGTTTCGATCAACATGGTTTCCCTGTTCTCCTTCATCATGGTCCTGGGGATTGTAGTGGACGACGCCATCGTGGTTGGAGAAAGCGTGTTTTCCAGGCAGGAGGCGACCGGGAAGGGCTTGTCGGCGGCGATCGAGGGGACGCAGCGAGTCACCGTGCCCGTGGTCTTCGGCGTGCTGACCACGGCCATGGCCTTTACTCCGATGCTGTTTGTGCAGGGGTCGGCCGGGCCGATCTGGCGGGTGATTCCCTTGATCGTCATTCCGACCCTGATGTTTTCGCTCATCGAATCGAAGCTGGTCCTGCCCTACCACGTTTCCCACTATCGCCCTCCCAGGGAAGGGCGGCCGAAATTCCTCCTGGTCCGGATCTGGGACGGTTTCTTCGGTTTCTTCGGGAACGGTCTGGATAAGTTCATCCACAGGGTTTACCGGCCGATGTTCCTGTTCGTGCTGGAGTGGCGCTACCTGACATTGGCCGTGGCGGTGGCGACCCTGCTGCTGACCGCGGGTCTCGTGGCCGGAGGCCTGATTGGCTTCACCTACTTCCCCGAAATCGAATCCGACTACGTGGTTGTCGATCTGACCATGCCCCAGGAGACCCCGGCCGCGGTGACCACCCTGGCCATTCGGAGGATCGAGGCGGCCGCCTTTCAACTGGATCGGGAGATCACGGAACAGACGGGCGGGTCCCTGTTCCGTCATATCCTGACCGTTGTGGGAGAACAACCCAACCGGGCTCAGTCCGAGCGCGGCAATCGATCGGGGGACGCCAACCGGTATTCCACCCCTTACCGGGCGGAGGTCATGATCGAATTGGTTCCTTCGGAATCGAGGAGTATGACCAGTCGTGAGATCGGGGCCCGGTGGAGGGAACTGGCCGGACCCGTGCCGGGAGCGGTCGAGCTCACCTTCAATACGAACCTGATTCAAAGCGGCAAGGCCATCGATATACAGCTCAGCAGTCAGGATATCGACAAGCTCCGTCAGTTGGCGAATGCCACCAAGGAGAAGCTGAGCCAGTACCCGGGAGTGATCGACATCAACGATTCCTTTCGGGGAGGCAAGCCTGAGCTGAAATTGGACATCACGCCCAAAGCGGAGTCCCTGGGTCTGTCGCTGCAGGACCTGGGCCGCCAGGTCCGCCAGGGGTTTTTCGGGGAGGAAGCCCAGCGCATCCAGCGGGGACGGGACGATGTCAGAGTGATGGTGCGCTACCCGGCCGAAGAGAGACGCTCGGTGGGAACCTTGGAGAGAATGAGAATTCGAACCCCCAACGGCAGTGAAGTTCCCTTCTCAACGGTAGCGACCGCTCAAATGGGACGAGGCTTCGCGACCATTTCCCGGGTGGATCGACAGCGAACCATTACCGTCAACGCGGATGTGGACCCGGCGGTGACGACCGCCAACGAAGTCCTGGGCGACATGGACGCCGGGTTTTTCCCGGATCTGGTGAGGCGAGCTCCTGGATTCGGCTACAGCTTCGAGGGACAGCAGCGCGATCAACAAGAGACACTGGAAGGACTGGCCGAGGGCTTTGCCCTGGTTGTGCTGGGAATCTTCGCCATGATGGCCATTCCCTTCAGATCCTACCTGCAGCCGTTGATCGTGCTGTCAGCGGTACCCTTCGGGATCGTGGGCGCCATCTGGGGGCACATCCTCCTGGGCTACTCGACCAGCATCCTTACCATTCTCGGGGTGGTGGCCTTGACCGGAATCGTGGTCAACGACAGCCTGGTCCTGGTCAGCTTCATCAACGAACATCGCAAGCAGGGCATGCCGCTGGTCCGGGCGGTTCATCAGGCCGGGATCGTGCGCTTCCGTCCCATTCTGTTGACCTCTCTGACCACCGCGGCCGGCATCACGCCGCTCATCCTGGAGAAGAGCGTGCAGGCTCAGTTTCTGATCCCGATGGCGATATCGCTGGCCTTCGGTGTCCTCTTCGCCACCTTCATCACGCTTGGCCTGGTTCCTTCCCTTTACCTGATCCTGGAGGATTTCAAGCAGATCTTTCGGTGGGTTTTCGGGATCAAGTCGCCACCGGAGATGCGCAGGACGGGGGATGTGGAGGCCGGGGGAGCGATTCCGGCAGCCCCCGAGTAAAATCCACTCTCGCAGGAAATCGACCAGCCCGTCGCCTACTCGGTCACCAGCTTGACACCGGTTCCGAATCTGCGGTAACCGTCGAATCGAATCTTGCTCTTGGTTCGTATGCGGAGGTTCTTGAGGGAGACTCCAGGGGGGCGGCGGCTGATCCAGATCTCGGCTTCCTTTGGCAGCCAGTAGGACGCGCCTGAGATAGTGGCCGGAGCATAGTCGACCGACATGTCAAACTGGGTCACCGGAAACTCTCGGGGAATGTCCACGGACTTCTTCTCCAGGCGGACGACCTCGTAGGTGTCGGGATTGACCCAACAGCGCCCTCGGTAGGCCGTAATGATGGTCTCATCGTTGAGGGTAATGAACCTTCTTGACCGTTCCTGAGAGACCTGGAATGCGATGCATAATGTCTCGAGCTTGTTGATTTTCTTCAGCCCCTGAGGTTTGAACTCGGCCTGGGTTCGGTGTTCGAACAAGCCTCGCAGCGCGGAGCCGAACTCGCCCATGGACAGCCCTCCTCCCAGATTATCCATGGTCGTTCCTCCCGGAACCGGTTTCCGGTTGACGGACAGTATTTCGTAGTGCTCCTTCCTGTCATAGTAGGAGAGTTCCGCCACGAATCTGCCGGCCAACTTCCACCCCACGGTCGGAGCCACGGTGCGAATGAATTGCCGAGTGGTCTGATTGCAGATGAAATCGGGCAGTTGTGAGCTGTAGGCCAAAGCGTTGCTGCGCACCCGTGCCAGAATCAAGGGCCAATCCTTGCCGGATGGCGCTTTTTCCGCAACCGGCGGGCCGTGGGCGGCGGCATCCCGAACCGAATCCGGGTGATCCAGCCCCAGCAGGGCCACGAATCCCAGGGCGACGCAGGCTGTCACCAACCGCGGACCCCTGCCGGAGGGACCTGGACCTCTATGCCGGGCGCGGCTGGAGCCGATCAGTGAAGAAGTTGAAACCGGGAGGGACTCCATTGGCGTACTGTAGCACAACCGGGGAGCCCGTCAGGAGTGAATCTTGGAGACCAAAAATGGCAGGTGTTGATTGACTGGAGCGGATCGCTGCGGCCGGCGGGGCCAACCCTGATGGAAACATCGATAGACAGGATAAACGGGATCGTCGATCCGTTCACCCTGTCCATCGATGCAAGACGAGGATCAAAGCTGCGGCATGGGAGACAGGGAACCGAAGCCGTTCATCCTCCCTGGCCGTCGCCCGAGCTAGAAGCTCCCGCCCCAACTGTAGTTCAGCCGCACGTAGTAGTAAGCGCCGTTGAACCCGAAGGGTGAGAACTGGCCGTACTGGTTGCCCACCGTCATGGCGCCGTACTGGTTTACCTCGGGGTAGGTGTTCAGCACGTTCTCGCCCCCCAGGGCCAGCTTGACCCTTTCTCCCAGCGGGATGCCCAGTTCGAGATCCAGCAGGGCCCTGCCGCCATAGGAGGGGTAGAGCCAGGACTCTGCCACTTGATCCGGAGCCACGTCATTGGCGTTCCGCCCGTCCTCGCTGTCCCAGAAGCCGCCGTAGTAGTGCAGGCGCCCCGTAAGGCTCCACGGTCCGGCGTCGTGGCCCACGCTGAAGTTCCAGCGCGTGTTGGGCAACCCCCGTTCCAGGGTGGTGATGCGGAAGCGGTCGATCACGGACGATTCAACGTTTTTGATCGCCGTGTCGGTATAGTTGTAGACCGCACTGATGGTCGTTTTCCCCGCCACGTACGTCGAGATCAGGTCGATGCCCTGGGTCGTGGTGGAGAAGTCGTTGAGGAAGAAGCGGAACACGGGAAAGTTGCGTGCTTCCGGAATCCCTTCCGCCAGCAGCGTCTCGATTTCATCGTCCGTCAGGCTGATCTCCTGGGCCAGGGCGACGCGATCATCGATGTCAATCCGGAAATAGTCCGCGGTGAAGGTGAAGTTTCCCTGCTCAACCACCATGCCCGCGCTGAAGTTGATGGATTTCTCCGGTTGGAGCTGCTCGCCGCCCCTGGCCACGGCCACGGCCGAGGTGGAGGGGACCACGCCCTGGTTGGTCAACTGTCCCCCGATAAAGGCCGTGGTCACGTTGAAGGCGTTCTGTTGCCCGGGCGTCGGAGCCCGGAAACCGCTGCTGATCGCCGATCGCAGGGCGACGGTGTCGCTCAGTTCCACCCGCCCCGAAAGCTTGCCGTTGACGGTGGTGCCGAAGTCCTCGAAGTCCTCCACCCGGAGGGCCGTACCGAGGGTCCACTTGTCCGCGGGGTCGGAGAACTCGGCGTCGCCATAGACGGCCACGTTGCTTCGGCTCCACTCACCCGCCGTGGTGTCGGCCCGGTATCCGTTGAAGCCGTTGGAACCGGAGCTGAATCCCTGGGCGGCGTAGGGGCCGATTTCCCACGACGGCTGGCCGCCGGCGCCGATGGTGAACGTCTCCTGCCGCCACTCCGTTCCCGCGGCCAGGTGCACGTATTCGTGGACGGGGTAGGAAACGTCGAAGTTGAAATTGACCTCGTTCTGCTTGTAGATGCCCGGCCTGAAGGAGGTGGGCGTGTCGAAGCCGAGGGAGGCGTTGACCGTATCGAAAATGAACTGGTCGATCTCGCTGGTGCCGATGCCGGCGCTGGCGTCCCAGGTGAAGCCGTTGTCGGCGAACCCGCGCAGGCCGGTGACCAGCGAGTAGTCGATCAGGTCACCCCCGAATTGCGGCGTGAACCCTCCGGGAAAGCGGCTGTAGAGGGTGAAGCAGTCGGGGTCGGCTTCGACGGCAGCCAGCGCATCGGGATCGGGCACGTTGTCGATAATGGGGACGATGGGACAGCCGCCGTTGCCCGGCTCGCGTCCCGGGGGAGGCGTGCGGCTTTCCGGAGCGGTCTCGGCCCAGACGCGGTCGCCGACGAGCAGGGTGGGAAGGCCATTGACCTTGGGACCGCGGAAGACCCCGCCGCGGGTGTGGGGATTCCGGAAGTAGAAGCCGCCGGTCACCTTGCGGGAGGCGTAATTGGAGTGACCGTAGAATTGCCAGTTGTTTTCGAACAATTTGCCGAAGTTGGCGAACAGCTTGAGGTCGTGGTTGATCCTGGGGGATCCCCAAACCTGGGCCGTGTTACGCAAATTGGTGTTGCCCGCGTCGATAATGCCCTGGGCGTCATTGCGCTGAATGGCTCGGTTGGTCGGGTCGGCGGTGCCGTATTCCATGCTGAGGTTGAGAAAACCGTTCTCCCCCATCGGCAACCCGACGTTGCCGGCTACCGACAGGTTCTGGCCGTGTCCGCCGATTCCGTTGCAGGAGTGCTTGATGTCGCCGATGATTCCCGACCCGCAGGTCGCCTGGTCTCCCGGATTTGCATCGAGGTGCGCCCCGGTCTGGAATTCCAGGCTGCCGCCCGAGGGCGCGTTCTTCAACTGGAAGTTCATGACTCCGGCGATGGCGTCCGAACCGTATTGGGCCGCCGCCCCGTCGCGCAGCACCTCCAACTGCCGAACGGCTATGGAGGGGATGGTGGAAATGTCGGGCCCCTGCGAGCCGTCGGCGATGCCGTTTCCCAGCCAGGTGATGACCGCCGCGCGATGGCGTCGCTTTCCGTTGACCAGGATCAACGTGTGGTCGGGCGCCAGGTTTCGAAGATTGGCCGGCCGGACCACGGTTGCCGCGTCGCTGATCGGCTGGGTGTTGATGTTGAAGGAGGGAACCACCGTCCGCAACTGGGTTGCCAGGTCGCGGCTCCCCTGGCTGGTGAAGTCCTCGGTACGAATGACGTCCACAGGCACGGTGGACTCGGTCACCGATCGCGGCTCGGCACGGCTGCCTACGACCACGATAGAGGTGGTGACCGCCCCCAGTTCCAGTGTGAAGTCTCGCTCGATCGTTTGGCCGGCCATCGCCTCGACGTCGCTGGCGGTGGCCGCCTCGAATCCGGACGCCTCCACCGTCACCGTGTAGGTTCCCGGCTCCAGGGTCAACCGGTAGTTGCCCACGGCATCCGTCGAGCCGGTCACCTCGACTCCGGTGGCGTTGTTGGTTGCAATAATATCCGCAGCCGGAATCACTGAGCCGTAGGTGTCTTTGACCTCGCCACTCAAGATAGCGGTTCCCTGGGCCTGGGCTGTGCCGACCCCTACGGCAAGGAACAGCACTGTCGTCAGGACAGCAAGTCTATGAAGCATGTATCCCTCCTACCGGGAGCACTCGAATCTGCCACTCAAAAAAACCGAACCTGCATTTGATTTCAGCAGGCTACCCGATTTTTTGCCTCTACTATACGGTAATACTACTTCCTTGCAAGCGTTTTCCTAAGGAACCTCTGATCAATCACCGATTTCAACCGGAGACAGACAGGGGAAGGG
>VXMN01000298.1 GCA_009841055.1 Acidobacteriota bacterium | reverse complement strand
TCCCCGATGGTCCCAGGAATGGGACTACATGCTGGTGGCCAATGCGGCGCCGCGCCGGGGGCCTCGGCGACCCACCCTGATGTTCAACGGCTACGCCGACCAGGTGGGCCACCTCTACCCGAACGAACCCACCAAACCCCAGCGCCCCCTGAGACGCGGGCAGACTGCCCGCTGACGGAGCGGCTCCCGTCGCCATGCCCGTCCAACGCCGAATCCACATCCTCGGGACAGGGAATTACCGCCCTGCCTGGTCCGGACCGGATTCTCCGTCCGCGGAGACGTCCTGCACCCCCATTTCGCTCAGCAGGTGGTGGGCGCCGTCCAGGTGCTCCATGATCCAGAGGGCGTAGCGGATGTCCACGTGAATGGACCGGGTGACGGCCGGAATGAAATCCCAGTCGGCGACAATGCTCTCCCAGTTGCCGTCAAACAGCAACCCCACCAGCTCCCCGCGCCCGTTCAAGGTGGGCGAGCCCGAGTTGCCTCCGGTCGCGTCCAGCGTGCTCAGAAAATTCACGGGCACCGAATCCAGCGCTTTCACGTAGTAGTCGCCGAATTCCCGGCCGCGAATCAGCTCGAGTTGGGCGACAGGGGCATTGAAGGGTTCCTGGCCCGTGTCCTTCTCCAGGATGCCGCGCAGTGTGGTGAAGGGAAGGTATCGGATTCCATCCTTGGCCGAGTACCCCTTGACCGTGCCGTAGGTGACCCTGAGGGTCGAGTTGGCGTCGGGATAGACGGACTTGCCCCGGCTCTGGTTGTAGGCGATCAGGGCCTGCATGAAGCGAGGTCGCGCCTGTTCGAAGCGTCCCTGAAGCTCCTTTTCGCGCTCCTCGCGTTCCATATCGCTGTCGTAGAGGCTGACCGCCATCCGGATAAAGGGATCCCGGCTGGCCTCGAAGTCCCCGGGCGCCGCCTTCATCCAGGAAATCCGGGTTTCGAGATCTCCCAGTCGGGTCTGCCCGTACATCTCCTCCAGCCGCCGGTCCAGCTCGGCTTCCTCCAACCCGGTCGATCGGATCCCGAACCACTCGTCGAAGGCCTGGACGTGCTGCTCTGCCGGAAGCCTGGCGTAATTCAGGACAAACTGGCGCCAGCAGGCACGGTCCACCTCCGGGTCGAAGGTCCGATCGATGCGCTTCAGCCTCTCCCGGATGCGGGCCAGATCGCGTTCCTGGTAGCCGGGCTCCCGCTGCCCGTCCGGCTTCTGACGCTCCCGGCTCAGCCGGTAAAGCCTGCGGGCGGCTCTCAACAGCGAAGACCGACCTCCGAGAAAGTCGTAGTAGAGGGCCGCCTCCCGGCCGGACTGCGACTCGGCCACCAGTTCCCCAAGATCGGCGGCGGCGGTCCTCAGCCTGGACCGCGAGGCCGGACCGGCTTCGATCCATGCCTGCAGATCCCGCTCCAGTGCCCGTTTTCGCTCCAGGATGTCGCTCTTGGCAAAGCCCTCCAGCATTCCCCGGTAATTCTTGATGACGTTGTTCAGGCTGGCCTGCAGCGACGCATACTTGAGGGCCTTTTCTTCCCGGCCGGCCACCGCCCGGTCGATGATGTCGTGCCACTGCCGGAAGGCCTCGATGCGGCGGGGATAGTCCCACCGGATGACCCCCTCCACCTCGCTGGCCAGGCGGTAACGGTCGGTGCTCCCCGGATAGCCCGCAACCAGTACCATGTCTCCGGTTTCGACTCCCCGGGTGGAGACTTTCAGGTGATGGCGGGGCCGATAGGGAACGTTCTCCTCCGCATGGTCGGCCGGCTTTCCGTCCGGGCCCACGTAGGCGCGATAGAAGGCGTAGTCCCCGGTGTGGCGGGGCCACATCCAGTTGTCGATATCTCCACCGTACTTGCCGATGGAAAGGGCCGGCGCATGGACCAGGCGAACGTCCCGGATTTCCAACTGCTTGATCAGCTCATACTCCAGGCCGCCGGAGTAGGCGGCCACCCGGCATCGATGCCCCGGGTCCCGCTCGCACTCGGCAACCAGGGCCTTCTGCCGGTCTTCGATGGCCTGGTAGCGTTGCCGGGGGCCGGCTCCATCGGGAACCGCCCCCAACACCGAGCGGGTGACGTCCTCCACCGCCACCGTGACCAGGACGCGGCTGCCCGGAGCAGCGGGAAGCTCCTCGGCCGGGCCGGCAGCCAGAAAGCCGTCCTCCAGCAGGTTCCGTTCCTCGCTGGAGTTGTGCTGAATGGAGCCGTAGGCACAGTGGTGGTTGGTGATCACCAGACCCTGGGGCGAGACGAAGGAGGCCGTGCAGCCGCCCAGCCAGATCACCGCATTCATGGGGTGGCCGGTCAGGTCCGACAGCGCCGAGGCGTCCACCTCGGGATCCAAGGCTCTCAACGTGTCTGCCAGACCCGGGAGCTGCCCGGGACGCCACATCCCTTCCTCGGCCAGGGAGATAGCGGGAACGAGAACGAGAGTGACCAGGAGGACCAGTAGGGAGACAGCCGCTTGCTTCATGGAAGGAATCTCTCCGGTTGATTGCGGGATCATTCGGTCAGGGAGTGCTTCACGATGGCACCGGTCAGGATGACCTGTCCGTTATTGACCTCGAAACCCCCCTCCGGCATAGCCGCTCCGTCGTGGTCGCGAAAATAGAGCGGCAGCCCTTCGGAGAAGTTGAAAGGGCGATTCTGCGGATCCTGCCGTTGATGGTGGATGTGAATGTGGGGTTCGCTGGTGTTGCCCGAGTTGCCGCAGGCACCGATAGGGTCCCCCTCGCGTACTTTGTCACCGGCTTCGACCAGGACGCTACCGTTCTTCAGGTGTGCGATCAGCAAAAAGGTTCCCGTGTCCAGAGCAAGCACGACCGTATTGCCACCAGGGTTTCGCATGTCGTTGCTGACCGCGCCCGGCGTATGGTCGGGCGCTCCGTCGGTGGAGTAGTGCACCCGCGCGGACACCGGCGCTACCACCGGCGTTCCGTAACAACCGTAGTCCTCCAGATTTTCCGAGCCGTGCGCTGCCGGTTCGACGACCAGATCGTAGGCCCAGCGTTGATCGGGTGTCGATGCGTGATAATAGTTGGTTGCCAGGCGATCGCCTCCCCAGGCAACGCGGATGGTCTCGTCGGATGGCAGGCGAACGGTCGCCGGCGGCGCTGACTGTTCGAGATCGTAGGGAAAGGGCAACACAAGCACGCCGAATCCCCACAGACCGGGCCAAAGGGTCACCAGCGCCAGGACCAGAGTGACCCACATCGGCCGGCTGAAGCGACGCTTGCGGATGGCATGGACCATCAGCACCAGAATGGTCAGCGGAGCGAGGAGCTGGCCGAGGGCAACGAGCGCCTGCCAGCCGTAGACGGCCAACATGCCCCCGGAGAAGAAAAGTACCCAGGAGGGAAGTAGCAAGACGGCCAGCAGGACGGGCAGAGCCCAGCGCAACAGGGATCTGAATCGGCTTACCGGTGCTTCGGTCATGACGGCGCTGTCTCGACCTTCCGGCCGGGGCTCAAGGGGCATAGGCCGTGGGTGGTGGCCTGGCTGGGATTCGCCAAGGCAGCACTTTCCCTAAAACAAAGGCAGGTGTCACGGTCACCTGTACTATATATTCCGAGTCAAGCAGGAAACGCTGCCCTGACTGCAATACAGCTTGCAATTTCACCAATCTCACCGTAGGGTTTCAGTCAGATACCCGCCGGCAGCGTGCTGTCGGCTCAAGGGCCGCTTTTCGGAGCGGCCTTTGCTTTTTCTGGGGAGAAGCGTTGCGAGTCAGAGTATATGTCGACGGCTTCAATCTGTATTACGGCGCCTTGAAGGGCACGCCTTTCAAGTGGCTCAATCTTGTCGCCCTCGCCAAACAGGTGCTCCCGCCGGGATGTACAGTAGACCAAGTGAACTACTTCACCGCCCGAGTGTCCGGAGCATCGAATCCGGGCGCGTCGGCCCGGCAACATGCATAGGAACGGAAGAAGCCAGTGCTGGTCGTATGTCCAGGACGTTGGCAGATGGCTCCGAAATTGAAGGATGCTGCAACCTACGGAAGGCACATCCACCCAGCCATGCTGAAGGCTGCACAGTTTCCGGGACGGATTCCGAGGACAACGATCTCGAAACCCAAAGATTGGTAAGTGCCGAAGTTTCCGAGATGGCGGAGCGTCACGACACCTGACTCACCATCTGCCGCGCCTGGACAGGGAGGTCCATGTCCGGACTGGGTCCGGAGCGGCGCATCAGCTCCCAGGCCCGATCGGCCACGCCCTGGTCGATGTCCATCCCCTCCAGGCAGGCGCGGGATTCGTCCAGGAACTTGTGGCATTCGAAGAGGCGGCAGCCGGATTGCCAGACGGTGGGATCGCCCCGGCGCTGGTAGCGAAAGTCGGCCGAGACCCGCAATTGAGGCGACCGGTTGGGAAGTCCGCAGTGGATCATGTGGGGGTGAAAGATCAGCACGTCGCCGGCCCGATAGTCGGACCGCAGCCAGGTCTTGGGCGAGTCGTCGGGGGCCGATTCGCCGGCGACCGGGACGGCTCCCATCCGAGCCATCTCCCGAGCCTGGTCGGGGTTCTGCGGAATCCCCAGGTATTGAGCCCCGCGGTACCAGTGCTGATGGACTCCCTTTCGATGGGATCCCTGGCAGAGGGCCAGCCCGCCGGTGGTGAGGTCGATGTCCATCAGGGCCACCCAGCAGGTCACGAACGACACCCGAAAATGGTAGCCGTCCTGGTGGGCCGGAGTGACGTAGTCGAAGTGCTGCCCTCGAGTCTTTCCGGGCGCGAGATCCTGGAAGATGATCCGCACGCGGTCGGCGTTCTCCACCCAACTGAAGACCTCGCCGTCGAACAGGGCTCCCAGGAAGCTGAAGAGCTCCGGGTCATGGATCACCTCGGTCAGCGAAGGCAGGTCACCGATCATGCGGCCGACGGGACCGCTGGGAGTCAGCTCGGTGGATTCCGGCATCCTGCCCGACCACTTCAACTCCTGTTGAGGATCGTCGACGGCGAAACCTCGCCGGATGAGCAGTTGCCCAATATCCGACCGCACCCGCCCGACCCTTTCCGGATCGATCAGGCCCCGAACGAACAGGTACCCCTCCGCCTGCAGTTGTCGGGACAGGACGGCGTGGTCTCTTGTCGAGGCTGCAACCGCTTGGAGTGGGGCTAAGGAGAGATCGGCCATGGGGGGCCCGTGGCTTTGCGGCTACCGTCCGGGGGCAATCGGATGATTGAATTGCGGCTCCACTCGCCGATTCAAAATGGTCGGGGCGAGAGGATTTGAACCTCCGACCCCCTGGTCCCGAACCAGGTGCTCTACCAGGCTGAGCCACGCCCCGTCATTGAATCAGCGGCAAGCCGCGGGTGAAAGGAATTCCGCCCAGGACTTCAACTCGGAACTCAACTCCAGGGCGGTCTGGTCGAGCTTGAGCGGTGTGATGGAAACGCAGCCGGAGCGGACGGCCACGTAGTCGGAGTCCCCGTCAGCCGGAAGGTCGCGCGGTTCCGGCTCCTGGTCAAGCCAGAAGTACTTTCGGCCCCGAGGGTCCCGGTTCTCCACGATCAGGTTGTCGATCGGGCAGGTGTCCTGGCGAGTCACTCGCACTCCCTGCCATCCCCCCGCGGGAACGTTCACGTTCAGGATGAAGCCCCGCGAAAGCGGCTTGTTCAGCAGGAGTCCCGCCAGGTGGGCCGTGAACTGGGCCGCCTCTTCAAAGTCGAATTCCGCCCGCCTCGCCAGAGAGACGGCTGCTGCCTGGATCCCGTGCCTGGCCGCTTCCATGGCCCCCGCCACCGTGCCGGAATAGGCGATGTCATGGCCCAGGTTGGAGCCCCGGTTGATTCCGGAGATTACCAGATCCGGCCTGTCGGGCAGGATATGGTTCAGGGCAAGGATCACGCAGTCGGCCGGTGTTCCCTCCACCGAGTAGCGATCCACTCCAACCTCCTGGTAGCGGATAGGCCGCCAAAGCGTCAGGGCCTGGCTGGAGGCACTCCTCTCCCGGTCGGGCGCCACGGTAATGACCTGTCCCAGGTGGGAAAGAGAGCGAGCCAGCGAGGTGATTCCTGCGGAGTGGATCCCGTCGTCGTTGGTCAGTAAGATTGCAGCCAATGATGGACTCTGAAGAAAAATGGTCGGGACGAGAGGATTTGAACCTCCGACCCCACGCACCCCAAGCGTGTGCGCTACCTGGCTGCGCTACGTCCCGAAACCGCCTCGGAATCTAACACCTTCGATTCAGGATTGTCAAGATGGCCCGGAGTTCCGACTTGAGGGTGCGAACCCTCTCCGAGGCCCCCGCGGACGCGGCCGATGCCGTCTCCGAAGGCGGTCTTTCCGACCCCTGAGGAGACTCCCGATCGCCCTGGCGCTGTCCGGTGGAAGACGCTCCGGAGGCGAGAGCTTTCCGGGCCCCCGCGATGGTGAACCCCTGGTCGTAGAGGAGGTGCTTGATGGTCAGAACCGTCTCGATATCCCGCTTGCGGTACATGCGGCGGCCGTTGGGCCCCTTGCCGGGCTTGAGGCGCGGAAACTCCGATTCCCAGAAGCGCAGGACGTAGGGCTCCACTTTCACCAGCTTGCACACTTCGCCGATACTGAAAAACAACTTGTCGGGAATTTCGACCGGCGCCTCGGAATCCGCGCTTCCTCGCTGGCGATTCACGAGCTTCAGAGATCGTTCCGGCATGATCGGGCGGCAGTCCTTTCTGGCCTGCTCACTTCTGCAACATTACGCTATTGGAAGCAAAACCGGCATGGGGTCACTGTCCATGGGAGTCGAAGTCCCGACCCGATGCGGACATCCCAGGATCGATCGGCGATTCGGGGCGCTCCCCCGACCAGCGACAGACAAATGGAGCCCTAGCCCGCCTTCCTCTCCACCTTGTGCTTCAACACCACCGGAGTGCCCACAAACCCGAAGCGCTCTCGGATCCGGTTGACCAGGTATCGGTGAATGGAGGGATGAAGCGGCGACTTTCGAGCCGTAAAGAGCACAAAGGTCGGTGGAGAATCGTGCACCTGGGTCATGTATTGCACCTTGACCTGCCGGCTGAAGGGCACGGCCGTGTCTCGAAGGGCCTCGCGTTGCAGGAACGCATTCAACGCCCCGGTACCGATCCGGGTGCGCCGCGCCTTGAAGACCTGATCGATCAGCGAGATCAGCTTGGGCACGCGCTGGCCGGTGGCGGCCGAAACGAAGACCATGGGAGCGTAGGCCAGGAACCGCACTCTGGAGCGCACCCGTTTCTCGAAGGCCACCATGGTACCACTGTCCTTCTTCATCAGGTCCCATTTGTTGACGACCAGAATGGCGGAGGCTCCAACCTCCTGCACGTAGCCGGCGATGGCGGAATCCAGCGACGAGGGCGCCTCGGTGGCATCCATCATGACCAGGGCCACGTCGGCCCGCTGCACGCTCTTGCGAGCCATCATGACGCTGAGCTTTTCCGCCTGAAGAAAAGTCTGACGTTTCTTGCGGATGCCGGCCGTGTCCATGAACCGATAGACTTTGCCGTCGCGCGTGGCTCGGGAATCGATGGCATCTCGGGTGGTCCCCGGAATCGGGGACACGATGGTGCGGTCTTCTCCCAGGATGCGATTCAGCAGCGTCGACTTGCCCACGTTGGGCTTGCCCACGATAGCGACGCGAATCTCGCCGGGCGGCAACCGTTTGGAGCGGCTGCCCCTGGGGAGGTGCTTGACCACTTCGTCCAGGAGGTCGCCCACGTTCAAGCCGTGGGCCGCCGACAGGGGAATGACCTCTCTCAGACCCAGCTCGGAGAATTCCGAGGCATGGATCGACTGGGCGGCGCTGTCGCACTTGTTGACGGCCACCACCACCGGCTTGGAGCATTCGATCAACAGCTTCCCCAGGGACTGGTCGAGGGGAGTGAGCCCGGCGCGTCCGTCCACCACCAGCACCAGGACCTGCGCCTTCCGGATGGCCGTCTCGGCCTGCTCGAAAATGAATCCCGGCATCGGATCCCGATCGCCCGGGACCATGCCTCCGGTGTCGATGATCTCGAACTGCCGTCCGCCCCACTCGGCCCGGGCATTCACCCGGTCCCGGGTCATGCCGGGCTCATTGCCCACCAGGGAACGCCGCTGCCCGCAGATCCTGTTGAACAGGGTGGACTTGCCGACGTTGGGGCGGCCGATAATGGCAACGGTGGGCTGGCTCAAGGGAATCGCCTCCGGAAGATCTCCGGACTTGCCTCAGTATACCGCATTAATAGGGATGCGACCTGTCTCGGACATCGACTACAATTCCGCTGAAAGGAGCGGGGCAGGCTTCCCTGGTCCGCGGGCGAAATGCCTGAAGGATAGCGATTTTGAGCCGAAAGAGCCTTGACATCGGTTGCGGCCGCTTCAAGCTTCCCGGAAGCATCGGCCTGGACGTGGTGCCCCTGGAAGGGGTGGACGTGGTTCACGATCTGGACCGCTTCCCCTATCCCTTTCCCTCCGACTCCTTCGACCACGTTCGGATGTCCCACGTGGTGGAACACATCCAGTCCATCGTTCGCACCATGGAGGAAGTCCATCGCATCGCCCGCCCGGGGGCCCTGGTGGAAGTGATCACGCCCCACTACACCGACACCTCCTCCTGGCAGGACCCCTCTCACCGCTGGCACCTCAACAGCCGCTCCTTCGAGCACTTCGAACCGACATCGCGGACCAACTACTATTCGAACGCCCGCTTTGCGGTGGAGTATTCCGAGGTCAAGCTGCTCAAGCTCTACCGCTGCCTCGGCTTCGAGTTCCTGATCAACCTGCAGAACCGCAGTCCCCGTTTTCGCTTCCTGAGAAAGTTCTGGGAACAGTACCTCTGTACCCTGATCCGCGGAAAAGTCATGTCCTTCCGACTGCGGGTGCTGAAGTAGCCGGTCCGGGTTCCCCACGGGTCCAACCATGAAGAAAGAGCTGGCAGTGGTACTGGTGAGCGGGGGCATGGACAGCTGTGTCTGTGCGGCCATGGCTCTGCAGCAGCACGAGGGAGCCTTCCTCCACGTCTCCTACGGGCAGCGCACCGCCCGCCGGGAATTGCGAGCCTTTCATCGCATCGCTGAATTTTACGGGGTGGAAAGAACGCTGGTGTGCGAGCTGTCCCACCTGGGCCGGATCGGAGGGTCCAGCCTGACGGATGCCGCCATAGCGGTCGAAGAGGCCGACCTGGAACGCCGGGAGATTCCCAGCAGCTATGTGCCCTTCCGCAACGCCCACTTTCTCTCCATTGCGACCTCCTGGGGCGAGGTGCTGGGCGCCCGCTCCATATTCATCGGGGCCGTCTTCGAGGACAGCTCGGGGTACCCGGACTGCCGCTCCGAGTACTATCGGGCCTTCAACCGCCTGATCGAGGCCGGAACCCGCCCCGAGACCCGCCTGGAGATCCTGACACCGGTCATCCGAATGAAAAAGAGCGAAATCGTAGCCGCCGGACAGAGGCTGGGCGCTCCCCTCCACCTGACCTGGTCCTGCTATCGGGACGGCGACATCGCCTGTGGGCGGTGCGACAGTTGCGCCCTGCGGAGGAGAGGATTTCGGGAAGCCGGCGTGGAGGACCCGACTCCCTATCTCACCGGGGAGAAATCCTAGCCCAGGGGACACTTTTGCGGTAGAGTTCATCCAAAAGGGAAAGCCTGGGGAAACAGGCAGAATCCGTCGCTGGAGGTTTCCATGAACACAAAGATACGCGCCCTGCCGACACTGGCCACGCTGGCCGTCGCAACCCTGTTGCTGCCGGCCGCCCTGTCGGCCCAGAGCTCCCTCTCCGGAGAGGTCATCGGCGAGGACGGAAAGCCCCTGGAAGGAGCCGTGATTACCCTGGACCGAATCAAGGTCGAAAAGAATTACCAGGTCAAGACCGGCAAGGACGGGCGCTACTTCGTCGGGGGTCTCAGGCCCGCCTTCTACAAGGTGGTCCTGGCCATCGACGGCCAGCCGGTAGCCCATTACCAGGAGTTCCAGATCAAGCTGGGAAACGAGAACACGCTGGACTTCGATCTGGCCGAAATCAGAAAGCAGGCCCTGGCCCAGTTGAGCGACGAGGAAAGAGAGGCCAGAGAGCAGGAGCGCAAACGCAGGGAAGCCGCCGAAAAGAAGTTCACCAGCATGAAGTCGGCTTTCGACGAGGGGCGGAAGCTGTTCATGGCCAAGAACTACGAGGCGGCCTCGGTGGCTTTCAAGAGGGCTTCGGAAATCGACCCCAAACAGCATGTGGTTCACGGCAACCTGGCTATTTCCTACCAGAGGCTGAGGAAGTACGACCAGGCGCTCGAGGCCTACAAGAACGCCCTTGCGGCTCTGGCCGACAGACCCGATCCCCTGGCGGAGTCGGAGTACTACTTCAATATGGGCCTTGTCCACGGTACCAAGGGTGAGTCGGAACTGGCGGTGGAGGCCATGGAGAAGGCGGCCGAGCTCGACCCCGGCAGGGCCGGACAGGCCTTCTACAACCTGGGCGTGGTGCTGAGCAACAGCGGCAAGAACCCGGAGGCCCTGGAGGCGTTCAAGAAGGCCGTCGAAGCCGATCCGAAACACGCCAACGCCCACTACCAGATCGGAATGGGCCTGGTAGCCACGGCCACATTCACCGCCGACGGCAAGACGATTCCCGCGCCGGGCACCGTCGAGGCCTTCGAAAATTACCTGCTGTATGAGCCCGAGGGAAGGTTCGCCGCACAGGCCAAGGCCATGATCCAGACCCTGTCGGCCAGCGTGCAAACGGAATTCAGCGAGGAATAACGGCTAGTCGGGCGAGGGGGAGGCCGGGGCTCAGCTTTCCTTGAACTCCAGTCCGTCCACCACCCAGTCCAGGCTGCCTCTATGCAGGACCAACGAGGCTTCCAACCTGTCGAACCCGGTCTCGCCGCTGGCCGCCAGATAGATGGTGGTCCCCATGGTCATGCGATCGGATTCGGTCTGAACCAGCGAGGTAACCTCAAAGGCGACGTAGGCCGGATCTTCCGAGCCCAGCAGGTATTCACTCATCACCCCCTGATTCTCGAAACGGCTCTGAAAGCCCTGGGTCAGCAACTGGCTGGCCGCTTCGACGTTGCGGTCGATCAGGTGCCTCATGAATCGCTTGGCCACCATCATGGCGAACTTGGCCCGCTTCTCGCTGGCCACGTTGAAAGGCATGATGGGCCGGCGGGGATCGGACCTCAGGAACTTGATATCTTCGGCCAGCCAGTCTCCCCTGATCCTGACGAACCGGATCTGCTCGTTGACCCGGCTGCTCACCTGGTTGTTGAGGTCGACCCAGGTGCTTTCCACCGAGACCTGGAACTTGTCCTTGCCCAGAGGGAATATGGCGGCAGGACTGAAGTTGAAGGCGGCGATCCGCCCGCTGCGCACCCGGATGGAGAGACGCTTGCCGCGCAGGTAGCGCTTCTCCAACCCGGCCGTCATGAGTTTGCGGGCCGCGACGTTGTGCCGCAGCGTCCTGGCGGCCATGAAGGCCTTCACGACCCCTACCTTCGAGGGGTCAGGCGAACCTTGGGGCAGTGCCGGGACAGCAGACATCCAGGCCAGTGCAACCCCTAGACAAACCAGGCGATTGACACCGGAGATTCTCGTCTTCAACGCTTCCACCTCGCGGGCTGAGGGGCTACGGATCCTGTGCGGAATCCTAGTGTACCCCGAATAGCGACCGGATTCATCTCCCCGTGGTTCTTTTCGATCGGCGGGACGGGAGAATGGAGGTTTTCCGCACCACCCGCCACCGGCCGTCCCAATTGACTTCAATCGGGTTTTCCGCTTAAATTGCGGGGTTAAGAGGCTCCTGGTCAGGGAATTCTTGAGAAGCCTTGCCGGCCGGGCGCGGAGCGGTCGGCGGCCTTGCCGTCCTGCATTCGGAACCGAACATGAACCTGCTCAAACAAGAGGCTGTCGGCAGCGACACGGTCTGGCGGGATATTCGAGAAGACGTCTCTCTCGAGGCTGCCAGGGAACCCATCCTGGCCAGCTTTCTGCATTCCACCGTGCTCAACCACCAGAGCCTGGAGGACACGCTCAGCTTCCATCTTGCCGCCAAGCTGACCAGTCCCAGCCTGTCTCCCATGCTGATTCGGGATGTCATCGACGAGGCGCTGGCCGACAGCGCTTCCGTTCGAGCCGCGGTTCGGGAGGATCTGAAGGCCTTCCGCGACAGAGACCCCGCCTGCAATAGCTATGCCGAGCCTCTGCTCTACTACAAGGGGTTCCATGCGCTACAGTCCTACCGCGTGGCCCACTGGCTGTGGACGCACGAGCGCCATCAACTGGCGCTGCTGCTGCAGAACCGGATTTCGGAAGTCTTCGGGGTCGACATTCATCCGGCCGCCCGCATCGGCAAGGGAGTTTTCATCGATCATGGCACGGGCGTGGTCATCGGCGAGACGGCCGTGGTCGACGACATGGTCTCCATGCTGCACGCGGTGACGCTGGGAGGAACGGGCAAGGAAAGCGGAGACCGCCACCCCAAGGTCCACCGCGGAGTCTTGATCGGCGCCGGCGCCAAGATCCTGGGGAACGTGCACGTGGGCGAGGGCGCCAAAGTCGGAGCAGGCAGCGTGGTCCTGGCCGACGTTCCACCCCACTGCACCGTAACCGGGGTTCCGGCCAAGGTGGTGGGATGCCCCGACGTGGATGAGCCGGCGGTCGAGATGGACCACCAGATTCCCGAGGACTCCAGCCTCCATCCCTGAAGCACTCGGCGAAAATCCACCATGAAACGTACGGTCCTTGTCCTCCTGATGGTCAGCTGGCTGGCCTGCGGTCGTTCATCGGCTCCGGAGCCGGGCTTCGTGCCGCTGTTTGACGGCAAGTCTCTTCAGGGTTGGCAGCCGGTGGGGAAGGTGGGTGAGGGCTACCTGGCGGAGGACGGGGTGTTGATCTGTCCCGCCCAGGGTGGGGGCAATCTCTTCACCGAGCGGGAGTATGCCGACTTTGCCCTGCGCTTCGAGTTTCGCCTGCAGGAAGGCTCCAACAACGGCGTCGGCATCCGGTCTCCACTGGTTGGGGATGCCGCCTACCAGGGATTGGAAATCCAGGTCCTCGACAACCACTCGCCCCGCTACAAGGACAAGCTCCGCCCGACCCAGTATCACGGATCGGTCTATGACCTGGCTCCGGCCAAACGGGGTTTCCTGAAACCGACGGGAGAGTGGAACCAGGAGGAGATCCGCGCCGTGGGACGGCAGATCACGGTCACCCTGAACGGGACCGTCATCGTCGATTTCGACCTGGATTCGGTGACCGACCCCGAGGTCCTGAAGAAACACCCCGGAGTGACCCGGCAGAGCGGCCACATCGGATTCCTGGGGCACGGGACCAAGGTCGAGTTCCGAAACATACGAATCAAGGAGATTCGCGGGGAGTCCGGAGCGTAGAAAGCTGCCGATCAGGACTTGTTTGAGACCAACCCAAAACGAGTGATCCACGAAGTGACACGAAGGATCACTAAGGGCCTCCAAGCGTGACGGTTCTGCCGCACGGGGGGTGCGGCCCGGCAAGCTGCCACGTGCCCCCTCGAGGAGCAGGAGTGATGGGAGGAGGAGCCCACCCGGGAGCGCGGGCGTCCCGCCCGCATGCACTCCCGTTGCGTGCCGCTCAGTTTCCCTGGGATGCGGCACCCGGCCGCCCAGACGGCGGGAACGCCATGAGCCCGGCCGAAGCAGAGCCCTGACGCCGTTGCCGGTCAAGCCGGGTGGAGAACATGGGCAAAGCCTTGCCCGTATGGTGCGGGCGGGACGCCCGCGTTCCCGGGTGGGCTTCCTCCCTTGACGTAGTCGCAACAGGGGAGGGGCTCGGCAAATCTCTTCTGCCGGCGCCGGTCTCAAGCCCAACGGTCTGAAAGAGTCCTCCATTGTCTTCCCCTGCCAAGGCTCCGGAACGCTTTCTGGGGCGCGTCGAATACTATCGAAAGTATCGCCCGGGCTATCCCGAAGGTCTGCTCGAATGGCTGAGGGAAGTGTCGGCGCTGAAGCCTGCCCACCGCGTCGCCGACATCGGTTCCGGAACGGGGCTGCTGGCCGAGCTCTTCCTGCGGCACGACTACCCCGTCGCGGGTGTCGAGCCCAATCCCGAGATGCGGCAGACGGCTGAAGCCCGCCTGGAGCGCTTCCCCCGTTTCCGGAGCGTCGACGGGTGCGCTGAAGCCACCACCCTCGGCAGCCGGTCGGTGGATCTCATCGTCGCCGGCCAGTCGTTTCACTGGTTCCGGATCGACCGGGCACGAAGGGAATTCCAACGCATCTCCGACCCGTCAGCCTTTACCGTGCTGGTCTGGAACCAGCGGAAGATCGAGAGGACGGGGTTCCTGAGGGACTACGAAGAGTTGCTGCTGCGCCACGGAACCGACTACGCCCGGGTTCGCCACCAGAACATCGGCGAGGACCAACTGCAGGCCTTCTTCGGTCCGCAGGCATTTCACAGGAAGACACTGGCCAACTCTCAGGTCTTCGACCGGGAGGGACTCATCGGACGCACCCTCTCCTGCTCCTTCGTGCCGCTGCCCGGACACCCCGGTCACCCGTCCCTGATGCAGGCGCTGGACCGGATTTTCCAAGAGTGGCAGGTCGAGGGAACGGTCAACTTCGAATACGACACGCTGGTCTATGCCGGCAGGCTCCACCCTCCCCGTCGGTGAACCGGAACCCTCCTCTCATGACCGACTCACCGCCCATGGATCGGACCGAAACGGATCTCGAAAGGCTGGACAAGCAGACCCTTTGGCACCCCTTCACTCAAATGAAGGAGTGGATGGAATCCCCTCAACTGGTGATCGAGCGGGGCCGGGGAGTCTACTTGTACGACACCCGGGGAAGGAAGTATCTGGACGGAGTCTCTTCGCTCTGGGCCAACATCCACGGCCACTCCCACCCCCACATCGTGCGGGCCATCCGACGCCAACTGGATCGCCTGGACCACAGCACCCTGCTCGGGCTGACCAACGTACCCGCGGTGCAACTGGCCGGCAAGCTGGTAGAGCTCACGCCCCCGAACCTGACCCGGGTCTTCTTTTCCGACGACGGGGCCACGGCCGTGGAGATCGCCCTCAAGATGTCTTTCCAGTACTGGAGAAACCGGGGCCGGCGATGGAACTCTCTTCGCTCTGGGCCAACATCCACGGCCACTCCCACCCCCACATCGTGCGGGCCATCCGACGCCAACTGGATCGCCTGGACCACAGCACCCTGCTCGGGCTGACCAACGTACCCGCGGTGCAACTGGCCGGCAAGCTGGTAGAGCTCACGCCCCCGAACCTGACCCGGGTCTTCTTTTCCGACGACGGGGCCACGGCCGTGGAGATCGCCCTCAAGATGTCTTTCCAGTACTGGAGAAACCGGGGCCGGCGATGGAACTCCAAGAAGAAGTTCGTGGCCTTCTCCAACGCCTATCACGGAGACACCCTGGGATCGGTGAGCGTGGGCGGCGTCCGGCTCTTCCACGAGATCTTTCGCCCCCTGCTGTTTCCCACCATCAAGGTGGCCTATCCCCATTCCCGCCGATACCCCCCGGGGCAAAGGCCGCCTCAGCGTGAGATCGATCACCTCGGCGAGGTGGAGCAGGTACTGCGGACCCGCCATCGCGAGATCTGCGGCCTGGTGGTGGAGCCCATGATTCAGGGGGCGGGCGGAATGGTTCCCATGCCGGAAGGCTTCATGGGAGGGCTGGCCGAGCTGACGCGGCGCTTCGGAGTTCACCTGATCCTGGATGAAGTGGCTACCGGGTTCGGCAGAACCGGCAGGTTCCTGGCCCTGGAGCACGAGGGCGTCCGACCGGACTTTGTGGCCCTGGCCAAGGGAATCACCGGAGGCACGCTGCCGTTGGCGGCCACCCTGACCAGCGAGGAGATCTTCGAGTCCTTTCTGGGCGAGTACGAGGAATTCAAGTCCTTTTTTCACGGGCATACCTACACGGGGAATCCGCTGGCCTGCGCGGCGGCGCTGGCAAACCTGGAGGTCTTTGAAAAGGAGAAGACCCTGGAGAAGCTGCAGGGAAAGATCGGCACCCTGACCCGGGCGCTGCGACGCATGTGGGAGCTGCCCTGCGTGGGAGACGTCCGGCAACTGGGGTTCATGGTGGGGATCGAGCTGGTCCGGGACCGCGGCAGCAGGCAGCCCTTTCCGGTGGGACGCCGCATGGGCCATCGAGTGGTCTTGCAGGCCCGGCGGCGAGGCGTCCTCCTGAGGCCTCTCGGCGACACCGTTGTGCTGATGCCTCCGCTTTCGATCACCCGGCCCCAATTGAAAACGCTGGTGGAGGTTACCTACAATAGCATCCAGGCGGCTTGGAAAGAGGAGTGACCGGGTTCCGCCAGTTGCAACGTTACGAGGAAACATGAACTTCCACTGGGCTGTACGAATTGCTCCGCTGTGTTTGCTGCCGGCCTTGATCGCCTGCCAGGCGCCGGAAGAGCCCGAAAACGCGGAACGCCGCCTGCGCAACCTGCGTCAACTGACCTTTGGAGGAGAGAATGCCGAAGCCTACTTCTCCTTCGACAGTAAACGCCTGATATTTCAAGCGACCCGGGACGGTGGCCAGTGCGACCAGATCTTCGTGATGGGCACCGACGGCAGCGGCATCACCCGGGTCAGCAGCGGCAAGGGCCGAACCACCTGCGCCTATTTCCTCAAGGACGGCCGGCGGTTCGTCTACGCGTCGACTCACCTGGGCAGTGAAGATTGCCCGCCGCGGCCCGACTTTTCCCGGGGATACGTGTGGGCCATCTACCCCGACTACGACATTTTCCTTTCGGATTTCAACCAGGGTCTCACCCGGTTGACCGACACGCCGGGCTACGACGCCGAAGCCACCCTTTCGCCGGACGGGGAGAAGATCGTATTCACCTCCATGAGGGACGGTGACCTGGATCTTTACTCCATGAACATCGATGGGACGGGAGTTCAACGGCTCACCGACACCCTCGGTTACGACGGGGGCGCCTTCTACTCCCCCGACGGCCGCAAGATCGTCTACCGCGCCTCCCACCCCACCGACGAGGCCGCCAAGATCAAGTACACGGACCTGCTGAGCCGAAACCTGATCGAGCCCAACCAGCTCGACATCTTCGTCATGAATGCCGACGGCACGGGCCGGGTTCAAGTGACGCGCAACGGCGCCGCCAACTTCTGTCCCTTCTTCCATCCGGACGGGCGGCGGATCATCTTTGCCTCCAACCTGGGCGACCCCCGGGGCCGCAACTTCGATCTCTACCTGATCGACATCGACGGAACCAACCTGGAACAGGTCACGTTCGACGAGACTTTTGACGGGTTTCCGATGTTCTCCCCGGACGGCAAGCAACTGGTCTTCGCCTCCAACCGCCACGGAAAGGTTCGCGGCGAGACCAACGTCTTCATCGCCGACTGGATGGAGTAGGCCCGACCGGGAAACGACCCTTGTCTCCCTCCCTGAACCGCGATTTCCTCCCCCGATCCTTTTTCCACCGCCCCACCCGAACCGTCGCCCGCGAACTGCTGGGTTGCCGACTCGTCCGCAAGCTGGGCGGAACCCTGCTGGCGGGGGTCATTGTCGAAACCGAAGCCTACATCGGCGAGAGGGACCTGGCCTGCCACGCCAAAGCGGGCCGAACTCCGCGAACCGAAATCATGTACGGCCCGCCGGGGTTTGCCTACGTCTACTTCACCTACGGCATGCACTGGATGCTGAACCTGGTCACCGAGGCGGATGGATTCCCGGCGGCGGTGCTCATTCGGGCCCTCCAGCCCCTGGAGGGGATTGCGCGCATGCAGGAGCTCCGCGGCGGCAAGCCCCTGTCCCAATTGGCCAGCGGTCCGGCCAAACTCACCCGGGCCCTGGGGATCGCCCGGGAGGAGAACGGGCTGGACTGCTGCCGGGCCGACTCGCCGCTCACCCTGATCCGCGGGGAGGTGGTGCCGCCCTCCTCCGTG
The DNA here is from genome assembly GCA_009841055.1 of Acidobacteriota bacterium. Lineage (GTDB taxonomy): Bacteria > Acidobacteriota > Terriglobia > Versatilivoradales > Versatilivoraceae > Versatilivorator. The sequence continues at coordinate 7,763 of VXMN01000298.1, read as the reverse complement.
GTGGCCACCCCCCGCATCGGCCTGGGGCAGACTCCCGAGCCCTGGCTGTCCAAACCGTGGCGATTTACGGTCCGCGGGAACGGGTTTGTTTCGAGGTGAGTCAGCCCGGTAGGCTCGAGGCGCTTCAAACGGCTTGCTCCCAAGCCTGCCAGCGGACGCCGCAGCAACAGTCATGCGGGTTCCAGCAATGCTTGTCTCCGTCTCTTACTGTCCATAAAAAATTCGTGTAGGGCATAGCCGTCGTGGCTATTGGCCGGCCAGACCGTCGCCACTCTCGCCGGGGACTCGTTGCCGTGCTCTCCGTCCGGCACTACCAGTGTTGGTAGGGACTCCGGGACCGCGAGTAGGGTACAAAACGCACTCGACGACAAGAGCGGAAGGGCAAAACGAGCGCGCGGCCGGACCCGGCGGTCGACCCAATTCGAAACATCGCCCCGGGCCGACCCGGAAAGAACAGGACCCTATTTGCGTTGCGCCGGGGTTTCTCGGGGTCCGGCGACCGGCAGTGCCCGGGATTATCTCGGGGCAACCGTTCGGTATCAGGTTCTCATGCGTCTCCAATTGCAAGCGCGTCGAAGTCCAAAGGCCTCCGATGAATTGCAATAGAACCGGCGAGTTCGCAAAGGAGCTGCAGGCTCTGGGATGGTGGTATCAACACTTCGAATTTCCCAATGGAGTCAAGACCGGAGGCGGTGATCCTCCAGGATATGACGCCCGTACACGATGGTCGTTCATAGAGCCGTTTGTTCCGGACGACCTGACAGGGAAGACCGTTCTGGATGTAGGGGGCAATGCCGGTTTCTTTTCGATTCAAATGAAGCTCAGAGGGGCTCAACGATGCGTACTGGTGGATCCGTTCGAGATCGCCATCAAGCAAGCCGGGTTCGCGGCCAAGCAGTTCGGAGTGGCCCTGGAACTGATCATGGAGGACGCCCATGCCTATTGTCTGACGACAGAGGAGCGATTCGATTATGTGCTCTTTCTGGGCTTGTTCTACCACCTCAAGTATCCAGGCATCGTACTGGACAGGCTGGCTGAAATGACACGAGAGCGGATCTTTATCCACTCCCATGTCATCGGTCACAAGAGAGGACCTGGTATCAGCAAACCGGACTACAAGAGGAAAACGGACGATCACTTGCTTGAACACCCCGGCTTTCCAAGACTGGCGTTCGTGGAGGCGCAATACAACGAGGATTCTACGAACTGGTGGATACCCAACCGGACCGGAATGGAGGCCATGGCAAGAAGCGCGGGCCTGCGGATCATTGACCGGCCTCACCGCCAGATTCTTGTCGCGGCTCCCGAGATCTATTTCGGGAAGCAGGTCTTTCCCAAGTTGGTATTCCCGAGGTATGGCAAGCCAGGTGGAGCCGTTCTTCCTGGCCCACAGCGGTACGACGCTGAAGGGTGGATCGAAATATCCGAGGCCATTGCCCAAAGACCCGTAAAGAAAACGAACTTCTTGGTGCAGACGGGATGGAAATGGACTAACAGATTGCGGTCCCTGTGCCTCAAGATTCGCGGCCGTTTATTGAGCAAGATCATCTAAAGCAGAAAGCTTCTTCACTCTGCAGCACCTGCTACTCCTTCCCTCTTTACCGACTGCATTTCTCCTGACGAGAGTTGATTCCCCTGGCGTGGCACCCTAAAGGAATCACCTGGAGAAATGGCCTGCCTTTGTTCGTATTTGGCATCGTCATCTTTTGGAAGGTCATTTTTACAGCCGAACATTCCATGCTGGCCCATGCGGATAGCGCCCAACAGACCTATCCATGGGCCCAGTACATTGCTCAATCCTTACACAGCGGGAGCTTTCCATTCTGGGACATCTACACCGATGCGGGGGGTACCGGCAGGGGACAAGATCGGTGCTGCCGTGGCTGATCGATACCGGCTCCGTCGCTTCCGAATCGACCGTCCACAAGCCTGTCCTCTCAATGGCCATACAGGTTACAATGGGGCTGCCCAACGGTCGCCACAGGCGGTGTGCCAGATTCAAGCCGGCCGACACCTCCCGAGGAACTTCATGCGCATTGGAATCGTTCTGACCCCCATTTCCGATCACCACCTCAGACTGGCGTGCCAGGTGGGGGTCTCCGACGTGGTCATCCGGTACCCGGGACTGGAATATTCCGATCTGGCCGACCAGAAGGCCAGGATCGAGTCCTTCGGACTGCGGGTCTCTGTCGTCGAGGGCTACCTGCCCATCGAGGACATCAAGCTCGGGGGGCCCCGGCGCGATGCCGAGATCGAGCAGATGAAGACCCTGGTCCGCAACATGGGGAGAGCCGGGATCGGCCTGCTGTGCTACAACTTCATCGCCGGCGGCGACTGGGCCAGGACTTCGGTCGATGAAAAGGGGCGCGGCGGGGCCCTGGTGACCGGCTTCGACCTGAGCGCCCTGCCTGGGGCCTCTTCCTCGACGGCGGACCTGCCTTCGGCCGACCGCCTCTGGGAGAACCTGGCCTTCTTTCTGGAGAGAATCCTGCCCGTGGCCGAGGAGTGCGGGGTCACGCTGGCCATGCATCCGGACGATCCCCCCATTTCCAACTTCCAGGGCTATCCCCGAATCATGAACAGCGTCGAAGGCTTCGAACGCCTGCTGGGCCTGAGCTCGAGTCCGGCCAACGGCATCTGCTTCTGCCAGGGGACCTTCGCCGAAATGGGAGTGGATATCGCCTCCAACATCCGGCGCCTGGGATCTCACATCAGGTACGTCCATTTCAGGGACATCCGAGGGACAAGCAGCCGGTTCGTGGAGACCTTTCACGACGAGGGGCAGACCGACATGGTGGCAGCCATGCGGGCCTACCGCGACATTGGTTTCGAAGGGGCCATCCGGCCCGACCACGTTCCCCAACTGTCGGGCGAAGAAGAGGGAGAGGCCGGCTACACCACGCTGGGGCGGTTGTTTGCCGTCGGCTACATGCGAGGGTTGATGCAGGCCGTAGGTGCCGCCGAGTGACCCTCCGGGCAATTAATCAATTTCATCCCCGCCATGATTAAGGTGATCTGCCTGGATCTGGGCAAAGTCATCGTTGACTACGATCCAACCATTCCGCTGAACGCGCTCGGCACACGTTCCGCACTCTCGTTGCCTGAAATCATGCAGGTTCTGACTGACAGGGAACCCCTGCTGCTTTTCGATCGCGGTCGCTATTCCCGATCCGACTTCTATCGAACCATGTGCGCCCGCCTGAAGTTGGACGTCTCAACCGAGGAGTTCGAACGGCTCTGGACTTCCCTGTTCCTGCCCGAGCCGCTGCTGCCGGAGTCCTTTCTGCTCAGCCTGAAGCGCCGCTACCGGCTCCTGATGCTCTCCAACGTCAATGAAGTCCACTTCGAGTTCATTTGGAAAAACTACCCCCTGGTCCACCATATAGAGGATCGTCTTCTGTCCTATGAGCTCGGCTGTCTGAAACCGGAACCCGCCATCTATCGGATCGCCATCGATCGGGCCGGAGTCCGCCCCCAGGAGATCTTCTTTGCCGACGATCGCCCGGAAAACGTCGAGGCCGCCCGGCAGGCCGGGATCGTGGCCACCCGCTTCCAGTCCGAGCAGCAGCTCAAGCTCGCCCTGGGACAGGCCGGGGTGGTCATCGAATAATGGCGGCCGCTTGAGCAGTTCAAGCCGTCACCACCGGTCAATTGCGATTTCTGATCCTGGCTGACATCCACGCCAACCTGGAGGCACTCGAGGCGGTCCTGGAGAGGGCCCGGGGGCAGTTTGACCAGGTGATCTGCTGCGGCGACCTGGTAGGCTACGGCCCTGATCCCAACCGGGTGACCGAGGCGGTGCGGCAACTGGACCCGGCGGTGGCGGTTCGTGGCAATCACGACAAGGCTGCGGTGGGATTGACCGATCTCTCCTGGTTCAACCCTCCGGCCAGAAGCGCCGCCCTGTGGACCCAGGCTCAATTGTCGGAAGAGAATCGGAGCTACTTGCTGGGGATGCTCCGCGGACCGGTCGAGGGAGAGGGATTCACGGTGGCTCACGGGTCCCTGCTGGACGAGGATCAGTACCTGCTGAACCTGGAGGACGCCCTGCAGAGCCTGAGCCTGGCGCCCCACCGGTTGACCTTCTTCGGACACACCCACGTTCAGGGCGGATTCGCCTGGTTCAAGGAACAGCGGGCCGGGCGGTTGGATCCCGGTCTGAGGAAGGGAGCCGCCGAGAGCCGCCTGGCGCTCGATTCGGAGAACCGGTACCTGATCAACCCCGGATCGGTGGGTCAGCCCAGGGACGATGACCCGCGGGCGGCCTTTGCGGTCTATGATCGGGGGAAGGCGCTGGTTTCCTACTTCCGGGTGGAATACCCGGTCGGGCGGGTCCAGCAAAAGATGAGAAGGGCCGGGCTGCCGGGTTACCTGGCCGACCGCCTGAGCCGGGGCTGGTAGGTCTCCGGCCGGCAGCGGTTTGTTCGAAAGTCCTACTGGAGGCCGATCCCGCTGACCTGCACCTCCGGAACCACGTAGTTCCAATCCCGGGGCAGGTTTTCGAAGGCCACCTGAAACTCGGCAACCTGTTGCGGAACGATGCCGCGCTTTCCCCGATACTCCAGGGCGGTGCGCGCTTCCTTCAAGACCACCTGGTCCAGGGAATCCTTGAAGAGGAAGGTCAGCTCCACTTTCCGAATGGTGCCCTCCCCATCGTTGGTCAGCGATCCCTCCACGTAAAAGACCTCGTCCCCGAGAAAGTTTTCCCCCTTGGCCAACCCCAGCCCGGAGAGGGTCACCTGGTCCCTGTAGGCCTCCTCGCGAGCCGCCCTTTCCGGATCGGCGGCGGGGCGGCCGGAGTCGCCGCAACCCACCGCGGCCCATGACAACAGCAGGGCTGATATCACCAGGAACTGACGGCTGGAAGGCATGGGCGGAAAGTAGCACAGCGGTGGGGGGGTGTCAAACCTCGCCGGGCCTCGCTGGGCCTCGCCCGGGCTGACCTGTCGGTAGCACGTGAAGTGACCGGCGTTCATAGCACGTGAAGTGTCCGCTTTGGGAAAAGCGGCATAGGATAGGCGTTTTGCCCAACCGGAATGGGGGATGGTCGGCGGCCGGCCAGGCTCATGGCCGACCTGCCACCCTATGGGCCGGCAAGGAACCGCTATAATAGGGCGAATCCCCACTCAATCGCCGGGCGGGAGCAGATCCAAAGGCACTGTTTTCTGCCATTGCACGGCGCCCAAGGAGGATTCCGAGGGCAGGAACGATGAACCCGACACTCACCGGAATGCGCGGCTTGATGCTGGACCTGGACGGCACTGTCTATGAGGACAACCGCCTGATTCCCGGAGCCGCCGAAGCCATCGCCGCCCTCAGGGAGCGCGGCTACCGGCTCCGCTTTGTGACCAATACCACCAACAAGCGGCGGGAAACCATCCGGGACAAGCTCCATGCCCTGGGCATCCCGTCCGATGCCTCGGAGATATTCACGGCTCCGGTGGCGGCCAGCCTGATGTTGCGCCGTCATCCGGAGGCCCGCTGCTGGGTGGTCACCCGGGGAGATTCCATCCAGGAGTTCCAGGGCCTGAGACTCGACGAGGACCGGCCCGACTTCGTGGTCCTGGGCGATCTGATGGAAGGGTTTACGTTTGAATTGCTCAACCGCGTCTTCCGCAAGCTGATGGACGGCGCCGAGCTGATTGCCATGCAGAAGAACCGTTACTGGATGACGCGAGGCAAACTCACGCTGGACATGGGACCCTTCGTTGCCGCCCTGGAATTCGCCACCGGGCGCACCGCCCGGGTGATCGGCAAACCCTCGCGGGAATTCTTCCGCCTGGCGCTCGCTCACCTCGGACTTGCCGCTCACCAGGCGGCCATGGTGGGGGACGACTGGGAATCCGACATCGGCGGCGCCCAGACGGTGGGCCTGCGAACCATCCTGGTCCGAACCGGCAAGTATCAACCCGAAGACGAAAAGAATCTAGCTTCGCAACCGGACGGCGTCATCGAAGGTCTGGGCCGCCTGCCGGAGGTCCTTGCGTGAGCAGCCTCTTGGCCGTTCGTCGAGGCGGCTTGAGTCATGCTGCCACGTGTGACCCGAACCACCCAACGGAAAGATCCCATTCCTTCGGGTTTTTTCTAGTCGAGAGCCTAGGATCCGGTCAACTCCTTCGATTCCCGCCACTGCGGGACATTGGCTCAACGGCTCAGGGAAGTGTCCAATGGTCCCAAAATCCACGATGAGCCTTAATCGGATATTCAATGGCGTTCTTGTCGTCATTCTCGTCGGAGTGTTCTGCGCTTTCGTGGCCGTCATGTGCTCCGAGAATCCGACATGGGCTTTCAAACGACTTGGCGTCTGCGACAAATTTGAGGTCCTGAAATTCCTGGGGATCGGTATGGGCGGCATCCTGCTTGCCTTGCAGGCCTTAGCGTCTCACAAACGCGCCAAGGCGATGGAGGAATCTGCGACCGCGCAAGCCAAAGCCACAGAGCAACAGGCGAAAGCCAACCTGCACACCGAGCAGGGACAGCGACAAGAACGCCTGAAGAGCGCTATTCAGCACCTGGGGCACACCTCTGCTTCGGTGCGTCTGGGTGGAGCTTACGAACTCTTTCATTTGGCAGAAGATAACAAAGAATTGCGCCAGACCGTGCTCGACATTCTCTGCGCCCATATTCGCCAGGCGACGGGCGAAAACGAGTATCGAGGAAAGCACAAGTCGAAGCCTTCAGAAGAGGTTCAAAGCCTATTGACCTTGCTTTTTGTGCAGAAGCACGCGGTTTTCAACGGTCTCAATGCCAACTTACAAGGAAGCTGGCTGAATGGAGCCGATCTTCCTGGGGCGCGTCTAAAGAAGGTCGATCTGACCCGAGCCCATTTAAAAGGAACTAATCTTCGAAAGGCGCGACTGCAAGGAGCAATCCTTGATGAGGCCCGGCTACATGGGGCAGACCTTATCGAGGCGTACCTGCAAGAGGCTAGTATGCGCAGTTCGCACTTGCAAATAGCGCTTCTTGATGGGGCGAAACTGCAGTGCGCGAACCTTGCGGGAGCGCGGATACGAGGGGCTGATCTTTCCTCTGCATACATGCACAGGGTGATCTTATTCGACATGTCGGCAGGCGGTGCCGAATTGCAAGGTGCAATTCTCCGGCAGACTGAGCTACATGAGGCTGACCTCCGCAAGGCACAACTGCAAGGAGTTGGATACAATCTGGTGCCTGGCGATACTTTTACAAAACGCATGAGACGGTCAATCGGTCGGGCGAGCGATTTCTCTCTTGCGATTTTCGAGGGCGGATTGCGCCAGAATGATCTGGATTCCCTCGTTAGAGGCTTGTCTGATGAAACAGCAAATATGTTGAGAGAGGAGCTGGAACAACACATGGACAGGCCCCGAAGTCATCAACTGCCGGAAGACAGCGGCGCCATTACCGGAACCTACACCGAAGAGGAGGCCGTACAATGGATTGCCGAATACGAAGACGCCATGTCAAGAGTACCGGAGGACGACAGCTAATGCCCGCCCTGAACTCATCAAGGAGAGACGCCAACGTCCGCCCTGTCTAGGGCGTGTCCCCATCGCCGGCCGGTGAAATAGTCACCCACCGCCGATTCCCGGTCCGTCGGGGTGTCGTCCTAGAAAGAGGCTTCGCCGGGATATGCTATCCTTTCCATCAAAAACTTCCTGGCTAATGAGCTGGTGGCATCAGTTCCAATGAAAGACTGTGTGCAATGAATCCTGAAACGAGTCCGTTCAGCCCCGGACAACCCGTGCCGTTTGAGTTTTTTGTCGGGCGCATTCGTGAGGTCG
>VXMN01000159.1 GCA_009841055.1 Acidobacteriota bacterium | reverse complement strand
CAACCTCCGTTCGCGTGTGTGCCGCTGCTCTCTTTTTTTTTAAACAAACCCCCCGCCGGGCGCGCCGGGCCCCGGGCGCGGGGGGGAGGGACCCGGCCGGCCGGAGCCTTGCCGGCGCCGCGACCCGGATTCTGGGCGATACCCCCGCCATGCAGGATCTTCTCAAGCAGATCGCCACGGTCGCGCCCACCCGCTCCACCGTTCTGCTGCTGGGCGAAAGCGGTTCCGGTAAAGACCTGGTGGCCCAAACCATTCACGAAAACAGTCCTCGCGAAGCCCGGAACTTCCTGCCCTTGAACTGCGCCGCCCTCAGCCCGAGCCTGCTGGAGAGCGAGCTCTTCGGCTACGAGGCCGGAGCCTTTACCGGAGCCCGCCAGCGCCGCCTGGGCAAGCTGGAGATGGCCGACCGGGGAACGCTCTTCCTGGATGAGATCGGGGAGATGCCACCGGAGATGCAGGTGAAGCTGTTGAGGTTTCTGGAAACCCGGGAAGTCATGCGAGTCGGGGGGAATACGTCTCTGAAGCTGGACGTACGACTCATCGCAGCTACCAATCGGGACCTGGTCGAGGCCGTCAGCCAGGGGACCTTCAGGACCGACCTCTACTATCGCCTCAGGGTGGTGACCCTGCGGGTGCCTTCTCTCAGAGAGCGGGCAGGGGACATCCCGCGGCTGGCCTGGTCCTTTGTGGAGGGCTTCGCTGCCGAGCAACGCAAGCGGATCTCCAGGCTCGATCCGGAGTTGCTGGACAGGCTGGTGCAGCATCCCTGGCCGGGGAACGTGCGCGAACTGCGAAACCTGATGGAAAGCCTGGTGGTCTTCTGCAAGGGAGACACGCTCAGGATGGAAGATCTTCCGCCGGAACTTCGCATCGGCCGGCCGGCCCCACGGCCGGGCTCAGAGTCGGAAACGCCCCGATTCGCGGATCTGAATCTGGATACCATCGAGCGCCAGGCGGTTCTGCAGGCCTTGGAGCGCAGCCAGGGCAACCGGCAGCGGGCGGCCAAGCTTTTGGGAATGGGTTTGAGGACACTGCAGAAAAAGCTCAAGGAGTACGGGCTGACGACACGGCGAAGGCAGTAGCGGATGGAATGGAGAGTGAAGAGTGGGGCCCCCGTCCGCGACGCGGGGACGGATCATTCGAGGCAAAACACCCGATCGTCATTAAAGACGAACCACGAATGAACACGAATAGACACGAAATTAGAGGAACCTCCTTTAATTGGTGTTCATTCGTGTCCATTTGTGGTTCGCCGTTCCCCTTCGTGGACTACTTTCTCGATTGGTTTCAGGTAAGTGGATAGTTTTGGAATTCGCGGTATGATTAGGGCCCTGTTCGGGGGCCACGGTCGCCGTGGGCGGTCGCGTGTGGCCACGACTGGGGCCCGGGGGTGATCGATGGGCGGGACCATCAAGCAAGCCGGCATCATCGCCAAACCCAAGCTCAAGACCGTGGCCCCCGTCATCGGCCGGTTGCAGGAATGGTTCGCCTCCCGGGGCGTCGACTGCACTCTGGAGCAGGAAACCGCGGCCATCGTCAATGAGCGGGGGTTGCCCAAGCCGGAGATTCCTGGCGCCTGCGACCTGATTGTGGTCTTGGGAGGCGACGGCACGCTGCTGTCGGTGGCGCGGGTCATGGACTCCCGTCGGGTTCCGATTCTGGCGGTCAACTTCGGCAGCCTGGGGTTCCTGACCGAGATCACTCTGGAGGAAATGTTTCCCACTCTGGAGCTGATCCTGCGGGGACAGGCCACCGTTCAGCGTCGAATGATGATCGATGTGGCGGTGATTCGCGACGGCAGACCCTTCGCAGCCTACCGGGCCCTGAACGACGTGGTCCTGACCAAGGCGGTGCTGGCGCGGATCATCGACATCGACGTCCGGATCGACGGCCACTTCGTGGCTACCTACAAGGCTGACGGCCTGATCGTGGGCACCCCTACCGGGTCGACCGCCTATACCCTTTCCGCCGGCGGTCCCATTCTCTATCCCACCCTGGGGGCGATGCTGGTAACTCCCATTGCCTCGCACACCCTGACCTTCCGTTCGCTGGTTGTGCCCGATTCCGCCTCCATCGAATTGAGTCTGAAAGCCACCCAGGAGTCGGTATTTCTGACCGTGGACGGACAGACCGGCCTGGACCTGGAGGGAGACGACCGCATTCAGGTCCGCAAGTCCGCCAGCACGGTCGAGTTGATCGAGTCTCCCGGCAACAGCTTTTTCGACATTCTGAGGCGCAAGCTCAAGTGGGGCGAGCGGTAGGGGTGCCGGCTCCATGTGAAACAAACGAAAAAAGAGTGATCTGCCAAGGGCCACGAAGGGTGACGGTTCTGCCGCATCGGCAGGGCTGCGGCCCGGCGAGCCGGCACACGCCCCCTCGAGGAGCAAGAGTGATGGGAGGAGGCACCCCACCCGGGAGCGCGGGCGTCCCGCCCGCATGCGCTGCCGTTGCGTGCCGCTCAGTTTCCCTGCGAAGGGGCAGCCGGCCACCCTTCCGCCGGGAACGGCATGGGACCGTCCCAAGCAGAGCCCCGGCGCCGTTGCCGGTCGAGCCGCGCCGAGGAGATGGCCGAGGCAGTGCCAGTGTTGTGCTGGCGGGACGCCCGCGCTCCCGGGTGGGCTCCATCCCCTGACAGGGTCACACCAAGGGGACGAAATTGCAGTAACATTTCGGCACCGCTTGTGGTTGAAGGAGATCCATCCGTTGGCCAACGCGAAAAAAGCGTCCTTCTTCAAACAGGTGTACCGGGTGGTGGGCGCCATCCCTCCCGCACGGGTCCTGACCTACGGGCAGATCGCCGCCCTTGTCGGCGCCCCCTACCTCGCCCGTCAAGTGGGTTGGGCCATGCACAGTTGTCCCCTGGGGCTGCCCTGGCACCGCGTGGTGGGGGCGGGAGGACGTCTCCTGACTCGAGCTCCCAATCCGCCGGGGGGGTCCCTGCAGCAGCGTCAGTTGCTGGAACAGGAGGGAGTCCTGTTTGCCGGTGAGCAGGTGGATATGAGTCGTCACCAGTTTATTCCCCCCAGAGGATTTCTCAAGAATCGGTAATGTTCGTCCCCCGGCGCAGCCTTGGGGTCCCAGTTGGCGACGAATGCGCCGGGCCGCATGCAGTCGTGGGCGCAAGCTCATTGGAACCCCCATGTTAAGATGGGCCAGCGAGGGCTGCGCTTGTCACCCGCGGTGCGTTCCGGTATGGGGGAGCCTATGGCAGGTTGGGGTTGGAGTCGGCGTATCGCCGGGACCGCGTTGCTCCTGGGCCTGCTTGGATGGGGATGCCGGACTCAGGCGCCCGGCGGAAACTCCCTGCTGCTTTGCGCGGCGGCCAGCACCACCGGCGTGGTGGAGGAAATCCGGGATCGATACACCGGTCAAACCGGCCAGGCGGTCGAGCTGAACTTCGCCAGCACCGCCACCCTGGCCACACAGATCCGCGGCGGCGCCGAAGCCGACCTGTTTCTGGCCGCAAACGAAGGTTGGGCCCGGATCCTGACCGACATTCCGGGTCTGGTGGCGGACCGGATCGATCTGCTGGGCAATGGCCTGGTGGTGGTGCTTCCCAAAGGGAATGGGCGCTCCCTGCGTTCCCCTCGGGAGTTGCTGGAGGCCTCCTTTGCCTCCGTTGCCATGGCCAATCCCGACTCCATGGTTCCGGCGGGTCTCTATGCCCGGGAGGCCCTGGTCGGACTCGGCCTGTGGGAGTCACTGCGGTCCAGGATGGTTTATGGGGACAACGTCCGGACAGCGCTGGCCTACGTGGAGACCGGCAGTGTGCCGGCCGGGATCGTCTACCGAACCGACGCAATGGCCAGCACCCAGGTCGACCTGGCCCTCGAGATCGCTCCCCGGTTGCACCCGGAGATTCGATATCCGTTGTTGCTGCTGAGCCGTGGCGCGCATTCCGCCGCCGCCCGCGATCTGTTCGAGTACCTGCAGGGCGCCGAGGCAGCCACCCTGTTCCGGAATCACGGCTTCGCCCGCCTGTACGAAACCAGGCCGGATTAGCTCGTGAATTCGGGACGCATGGGTCGACAGACTCTTGGATCGTCACCCGGAACGGTCTCCATGGAATTCAGCGCCACCGAGTGGTCTGCGATTCACAATAGCCTCAGGGTCGGCCTCCTGGTCGTGCTGGTGAGCCTGCCCCCGGGGATATGCCTGGGCTATGTGCTGGCCAGACATCGGTTCCCGGGCAAGTGGCTGGTGGAGGTTGCCGTCAACCTGGCGTTGGTGGTTCCACCGGTGGTGACCGGTTACCTGCTGCTGCAGGTCTTCAAGCCGGCGGCTCCGGTGGGCGGTTTCCTGGACCGGGCGCTGGGACTCAGGGTGGCTTTCGAGTTTCCGGGACTGGTGGTCGCGGCCGCCGTGATGAGTTTCCCCTTGATGGTCCGAGCCATCCGGCTCGGTTTTCAGTCGGTGGATCCGAACCTGGAGACCGCCGCCAGGACCCTGGGAGCCGGGTGGTGGAGGACTTTTTTCACCGTCAGCCTGCCTCTGGCCCGCAACGGTGTCATTGCCGGTTGCGTTCTGGCCTACGCCAGGAGCCTGGGGGAGTTTGGGGCAACCGTCATGCTGGCCAGCCAGAGAGAGGGAAACCGGACCCTCCCGCTGTTGATTTACACCTTGAAGGATCGGCCCGACGGGCTGGCCTCCATCTGGCCGCTGGTGGCGATTTCGCTGCTTCTGGCCGCCGGCGCGCTGGTTGCCAGCGAATACCTGGAACGCAAGGGGTTGCGGCATGAGTCGGCTTGATTTCAACTGCCGGCACCGGTTCCCGAGCGGGTTCGAGGTCGACCTCGCTTTTGAGGCCACTGGCCTGGTGACCGCCTTGTTCGGCCCCTCGGGAAGCGGAAAGACCAGTGTGCTCGGCATGATTGCCGGCTGGTTGACGCCGCAGTTCGGCCGGATTCGGCTGGGCTCGCGCTGGCTCGATGACAGTCCGGCCGGAGTCCACCTACCCACTGAGCGCCGGCAGGTTGGAATGGTGTTCCAGGACCATTGGCTGTTCCCGCACATGAGCGTCGGGGACAATCTCGGCTACGGGCAACGGCGCCGGGGGAGCGGTCCTCCCATTCGCTTCGAAAGGGTGGTGGAGGTGTTGGAGCTCGAGCACCTGTTGAGTCGCTATCCGGGAAGCTTGTCGGGGGGTGAGCGCCAACGGGTGGCTTTGGGGCGAGCGCTGCTGAGCAACCCCGTGCTGCTCCTGATGGATGAGCCGCTGGCTGCTCTGGACGAGGCGCTGAAGCTTCGAATCCTGGCCTATCTGGAAAGGGTGGTCACGGAATGGAACATCCCGACCCTGTTCGTCAGCCACGGACAGGCCGAGGTGCGCCGATTCGCGCAGCAGGTGGTGGTGATGGAGAGAGGAAGGGCGGTGGCGGAGGGCACTCCGGAAGAGGCGCTGGGACAGCCCACCCCCCTGGGATGGACCCATTCGGCCGGACCGGTCAATCTGCTCCGGATCGATGGAGCCATGTTGCGCGGCGACCAGTGGGTCGGAAGGCTGGGGGGGCAGGAAATGAAGCTTCCCGCCGTGCAGGGCACTTCCTCCAATCCCCTCTTTGTCCAGTTCCGGCCCTCGGATGTGACCCTGAGCCTTGAGGATGTCCAGGGGCTCAGCACCCGAAACCATGTTCGGGGTGTGGTCAGCCGTATGCTGGAGTTGGCCGGCGGAATTTTCGTGGCGGTGGATGTGGGTCAGATCCTGTGGGCCGAGGTGACCCCGGCTGCAGTGCGGGACCTCGGACTCCAAACGGGCTCCAAGGTGACCTGCCTGATCAAGACCCGAAGCCTGGAGGTGGTGGGTTAGCCCGCACTGGTCACCGGGGGAGCGAGGGGCGCCCGCTGCCCGCGGCCTCCTGAAACGGCTGGCCGATCTCGAGAGGCGTCGGACGACTCCGAAGGAGCAACCTCATCAACAATCGTCCCTCCCTGCCAGTCCGGATTCGACTGAGGGCAGAGTATCTGGCGGCCCGGCTCCTGCTTGGAATCTTCGGCACTCTCCCCCGGCGGGTTTCCCTGTGTCTGGCCCGCGGAGTTGCCGCCTTGGCCTGTCGGAGCCTGGGCCATCTCCGCCGCACTGCCACCCGGAACCTGAACCTGGCCTTTCCGCACTGGACTTCGGAACAGACCCGGGCCGTGGTCCGGGGAGTCTTCCAGAACTTTGGAAGACTGTTGGTCGAATTTGCAAGGCTGCCCAAGCTCAACCGTGACAACATTTCCAAGGTGGTGGTCTATGACGGCTTTGACCATTATGCCGAATCTCTCCGCCGGGGAAACGGCACCCTTTTTCTGACCGCACACTACGGAGCCTGGGAGTTGTGTCCCTTTGCCCATGCGCTCTATGGCCACCCGCTGAAATTCGTGATCCGGCCGATCGACAATCCCTACGTAGACCGCCTGGTCAACGCCTACCGAACCGCGTCCGGCAATCAGGTCATTCGGAAGAAAGACTCGCTGAGGGAAATGCTCAGGACCCTGAAACGGAACGAAGGGGTCGGAATCCTGATAGACCAGAACACCACCCGCGACGCGGGGGTCTTTGTGGATTTCTTCGGCCTGCCGGCCTGCACCACCACGGTCCTGGCCGCCTTGGCCTTGCGAACGGGAGCCACTGTCATTCCGGGCGTGCTCATCTGGGACAGCGCCCGGAAGATCCATCGACTCCACTTTGAGCCACCCGTCGAGATCGTGCGGACGGGCGACACCCGCGCCGACATCGTGGCGAATACGGCCCGCTTCAACAAGATCCTGGAAAGCCTTGTCAAGCAACACCCGGATCAATGGCTGTGGGTTCACCGCCGCTGGAAGACCCGCCCGCCGGGGGAGGCATCGCCTTATCAGGTGGGGGGAGGACGTTTCCCATGAACTCCGTTTCACAGGAGCCGGCAGCACCCGTTCTGGTGGTGGCGGGCGAGGCTTCCGGAGACATGTATGCCGCCGAGCTGGTCCAGGCTCTCGGAACCAGGATGAGCGCTTCCGGACCCGCCTTCTTCGGGTGCGGCGGCCCGGCTCTGCGGAAGGCGGGGATGGAGATACTGGTGGACAACCGGCAACTGAGCGTGCTGGGGCCCTTCGAGGCCGTTTCCCACCTGGGCCGGTTTTTTGCCGCCCTGCGCCAACTGGAGGCGGCCGCCAGGCAAAGAAAGCCCCGCTGGGCCATTCTGGTCGACTTCCCGGACTTCAACCTCCCCTTGGCCAGGAGGCTCAAGCGCCAGGGTGTCGGCGTCTTCTATTTCATCAGCCCTCAGATCTGGGCCTGGCGCAAGCGCCGCGTGCATGCCCTTCGACGTTGGGTGGACGGAATGATCGTCATTCTGCCCTTCGAAGAGGAGTTTTACCGGCGATACGGGATGCAGGTGGAATACGTTGGCCACCCGCTGGTGGACCGGGTAAAGACCTCCTGCTCGCGGGCTCAGTTCCTGCCTTCACTCGGTTTGGCCGAGGACCGCCTGACCATCAGCCTGCTTCCAGGCAGCCGATCCAGGGAGATCCGGTTCAATCTGCCGGCCATGGCCCGCACGGCCCGGCGGCTGCAGCGGGAGCAGCCGGCTCAGTTTCTGGTTCCCCTGGCTTCTCCTTCTCATGCCCCGCTGGTGCGCGGTCTGATCCGGGACGAGGCCCCGGGGCTCTCGGTTGCGCTGGTCGAGAACGATACCTACGACGCCGTGGGCCATTCCGATCTGGCGGTGGTTTCCAGCGGCACGGCCACCCTGGAGGCCGCCCTTCTGGGGACGCCCCTGATAGCGGTGTTCCGGATCTCGATTCCGAGTTGGATTGTGGGCCAGTATCTGATCGATGTGCCCTACTACAGCCTGGTCAACCTGATCGCCGGCCGCGAGATCATCTCCGAGCTCTACCAGCAGGACTTTACCGAAGACCGGCTCTATGCCGAGATCCGGAAGCTTCTCACCGAATCCGGCCGTTCGGCGCGTGCTAGAATGGCGCTGTCCGGAGTCAGGGAAAGACTGGGTCAGGGAGGGGCCATCTCGAGGGCTGCCGAGCGCATTGCTTCCTGGATGGAAGCGGGGCCGAAAGGGGAATGATGCGGGCTGGTCCGGGTCGATCTGTCCGGTAGCCTGCATTTTCAGGTTCGCGGAGACAACAGCACCGGACCGATTTTCGTCCTAACCGTTTGGAAGTTTGATCTTGTCCGGAACGACTGGAGAATTGCTGATGTCAGAATGGTTCAAAAGATCTTGCCGATGGCTCCTGGCTTTCCCGGCGATGCTGCTGGCCTGCTCTGTTCCCTTGCCGGCCCAGCAGATCGACCAGGGCCCCTCCATCGATGTTGAAGAGTATGACGTCTCGGTCGAGCTCCGACCGTCGCAGCAGGAGTTGCAAGCCGCCGCCACCCTCAAGTTTTCCTCCAGCCAGGACCGGTTGGGCCGTATTTTCCTGGATTTCAACGGCAATCTGTCCGTGAAGCGGGTCTACTTTGGGGATCAGGCTCCGGCTCCCGGCAGCCTGTCACGCGCATCGGGCCAAAGGCAGTTCGCCTCCGGCCCGGACCGGGAGAAGGAAGGGGTGCCCTACCTGGCGCGACGGCGCCCCCCGGCCCCCAAGCCTTCGTCCAACCCTGGAATTCCCGCTCCGGAGCCAACCGCTCCAGACCAAGCCGCACAGGATCCCAGCCTGCTTGTATTTCAGCAGGATTTCGACCAACACCTCCTGGAAGTCCAATTTCCCCGGCGGCTGGATTCGGGTCAGACCGCCTCCCTGGTGATTGAATATGAGGGCAGGCTCTTATCCGCCGAGCACTCTCCCCTTTACGGCGTCACGACCGCCCGGGTAAGCGAGGAGTTGTGTTACCTGCTGGACGTCAGTCGATGGTTTCCCACCCACGGACACCGCCAGGACCGGGCCAGGGCCACCTTTCGGGTGACGGTTCCCTGGGGCTACCTGGTTGCCATGGACGGGGAGGTCGTCTCCCGGGAGCGGCAGGGGGAGCAGGAGACTTTCACCATCGTGAACCGGCAGCAGGACTTCCCCGGCTCGCTGGCAGCGGCCCCCTTCAACGAAATTCCGGTCCGCGCGGGCCAGGTGGAAGTGCGGTACTACGTCATGGACCACAAGCGGGATTTCCTGGATGCCCATACCCGGGTGATCGGCGAGCTTCTGGATCTCTACTCCGACAAGTTTGCTCCCTATCCCTCCCGGACCTTCAGGGTGGCGGTGATCGACAACGATTCCCTCTTGGGGTTTTCCTCGCCGGGCATCCAGTTTTTGGCCGACCGGGCCTTCGGTCCCGAGCCGAACGTCAACCTGCTGGCCAAGGAGATCGCCTACCAGTGGTGGGGTTCCCTGATCACACCCCGGACCGAACGGGACCTGTGGCTGAAGGAAGGATTTTCCTCCTATTCGGCCCTGCTCTATCAGGAAAGCGTCTCCAGCCGGGAGGAGTTTGCCGAACAGCTCAGGGAAGTCGCCGTGGCGGCCCTGCTCTATGAAGATCAGTCCTCCATTCTCAACGCCAATCTTCTCGACCTCTACTCGCCCGAGTACAACTCCGTGCTCAAGAACAAGGGAGCCTACGTGCTGCACATGCTCCGGGCGGTGATCGGGGACGAGAAGTGGTTTGAGCTGATGAAGCAATTCGTCTACGACTACGGTTACAAGACCGCGTCCATAGGAGACTTCAAGGCCCTGGCCGAGAAGATTTCGGAAAAGGACCTGGGGTATTTCTTCTCCCAGTGGATTGAGCAGACCGGTGTGCCCGAGTTCCAGTACGAATTCACCACCTACCGCATCAAGGACGGGTTTCGGGTGGATGGGGTCATCACGCAGGACCTGGACCTTTTCAAGATGCCGATGGAAATCTCGATCGAGACGGAGGGTGAGCCCGAGACCAAGCAGATCGAGGTCATGGGCACGGAGTCGTACTTTTCGGTCGCGACCTTCGGAAAGCCGATCAAGGCGGTCATCGACCCCAACCATCGCCTGCTGCGGGTCTCCGATGACATTCAGCTGGCCACCCTCATCGCCAAGGGGGACGAGCTCAGAAGGATGGGTGAGTACACTGCGGCCATCACCCAGTACCAACAGGCGATCGAGTTGAAAAAGAGAAGTTCGCTGGCCTTCTTCCGGATCGGAGAGGTGTTCCTGGAGCAGCGCAGCACCCAATCCGCCGCCAATTCCTTCCGGGAGGCCCTCAACGGCGATCTGGACCCGCAGTGGATTGAAGTCTGGTGCTACGTCAACCTGGGCAAGATCTTCGATATGGCGGGTCAACGGGACCGGGCCCTCAACGAGTACCAGAAGGCCCTGGACACCAACGACAACACCCAGGGCGCCCAGCAGATCGCCCAGAAGCACATCGAGGAGCCTTACAGGTACCAGGGCCCCCGGGTGCTGATCCGATAATCTGCAGCAGCCTGCCTCATAGAGGGCGTGACCCCTCCCCTTCATCGCCCTCTTGCGCTCCCCCCAGTTCGTGTCCGGCAATTCCGGCAAAAAAGGCAGCGCATTCCGGTTCGGAGGGTTCTGCCCCCCCAAGCTCTGCAGTTGTCCTTGATCAGGCATGTTCAAGGACAGCCATCCATCAAGATCGTCGTTTATGATATACTGAATGGCTGGATATCTTAGAGGATATTATGAAGGTCTCCAGGTGGGGCAACAGTCTCGCCGTTCGACTACCCAAGGCGCTGGTTGAGGACCTTGGTCTAAAGCCTGGAGACCTGTTGGAGGTCGTATCGGCGGCGCCGAATCGCATCGCTGTCGCGAGAGATGAGCGCCGGTCGCTGGCTGTCGACCGGATGCGCGCCCGTGCATTGTCCATTCCCGACGATTATGTATTCGACCGTGAAGAGGCCAACTCCCGGTGATCGCGTTCCTCAACACCAACATTCTGATCTACGCCCAGGGCACCGGGGCCAAGAGCGAGGTTGCCCGACAGACCATCCTGGCGGGTGGCGTGATCAGCGTGCAGGTCCTGAGCGAGTTTGCTTCCGTCCTTCGCCGCAGGTTCGGCCTTGAATGGGACGTCATCGACGACGCCATCGCCGATTTGAGAACTGCGCTCGATCCGGTCCGTCCCATCGGTATCGAAACCCACGCGGAGGCTGTTGTCCTGGCCCGGTCCCACGGCTTCGGCTTCTACGACGCTCTGATCGTCGCCTCCGCGCTCGAAGCCGGATGCGACGTACTGCTGACGGAGGATCTGCAACCAGGCCGGCGCATCGCGAGTCTGACAATCCTCAATCCGTTCGCTTGACAGACCTCGGCAGATTGCGGAGACCCGCCGCTGCAGCGACGGCCCAGCGGGAGTCTGTCCCCTGGAGCCGGGTCAAGCTTCACAGGGGCCCCGCGGTCTCCGGGAGGGAGGGGAATCGGCCTTGGTGGTGACGACAGGGAGTGAGTCGAGCATAGCGCAGGGTTGATTGATGCGAACGCCTGAACAGATCGGATTTGTCCAATGAAGCACACATGGGTCCTGGAGCAGTCCAACCCGCCTGTCTACCGGTGCAGCCGTTGCAACCGGGACTTGCCCCTGGAAAGGCTTAAGCAACTGCCATGGGATGTCTGCCCGGGCCGGCGGTGGCCCGACCGGGCTTGGCGGACGGGAAACGTTGACTACATTTCATTCCCCAGGAAACGGCCGAAGCAACGGCTGCTTCCCTTCGAATGATGAGACCTGAACCTTCGTTGAGTTACCGGACAAACCTGGCTCACAGCCAAACTTGCAAGAGACCGAATAGATAACGGACAGAGATTCCCCACCAGGCAGACCGCTCCAACACTCTCATCAACAAGAAGTTACAGAATCGTCAATCGAATTTTCCCCAGCGGTTCGACACCGTGCCCTGGTTGCCTGAAATGGCGGTTGGTCAGCGGGGTTGGCGGCGATCCCGGGTCCGGTCCTGAAGGCGGTTCGCGGCCGCACCTGTACGGTAGGTATCGGTGGGGCGCTGTGCTATGATTCGGCCACTCTCCGTAACCCTCCATTTGACGGGAATCCCGATGTCGAAGAGCGTGGAGCAGAGAAGCCGGAACGTTTCAGCCGAAAGCCCCAGCCGGCTGCGGTCCGCCCTGAGGCTCAAGGAACAGGAAGTCGCCATCCTGTACCAGATCAGCCGGGCGATCAGCGGGAATCTGAACCTGGAAGACGTCCTGCACGAAATCGTCGATCTGGTAACCCACGTGACCAAGGGAGATTCCTGTCTCCTGTACCTCTTGGATCAGACCCGGGAAGAGCTGGTGCTGCGGGCCTCCAAGAACCCCCATCCAAGGATCATCGGCCGGATCAAGGTGAGGCTGGGGGAGGGAATTACCGGCTGGGTGGCTCAGGAGCGACAGCCGGTCGCCATCCAGAAGGACGCCAGCAACGATCCCCGCTTCAAACTGTTCCACAACCTGCCGGAAGATCGGTATCAGGCCTTTCTCTCGGTTCCGGTCATCACCAAGAACGAGGTGATCGGGGTCATAAACGTGCAGCATCGCCGCCCCCATCGCCATTCCTCCAGCGAGAAGACCCTGTTGATGACCATCGCCAACCAGGTCGGCGCTGCCATTGAAAACGCCCGCCTCTATGAGGAGGCTCGGCGGAAGGCTCTTCAGTTGGAGACCCTCTCCAACGTCAGCCAGACCATCACTTCCCACCACTTTCTGGAAGAGATGCTCCAGTTCATCGTGGGAATGATCGCGGAGACCATGAACTCTCCCATCTGCTCCATCATGTTGCTGGACGACGAGGGCAAGGAGCTGGAAATCAAGGCCACCCACAGCCTCAGTCAAGACTATGCCTCCAAGCCCAACATTTCGGTCCACCGCAGCCTGCTGGGCCGGGTGGTGAAGGGCCGAAAGCCTCTGGTCATCCGCGACGTGACCCAGGAGCGGGGCTATGCCTATCGGGAGTTGGCTCGCCGGGAGGGACTCCGCTCCCTGGTTTCCGTTCCGCTGATGATCAAGGATCTGGTGATTGGCGTGTTCAATCTTTACAGCTCCCAGGAACGGAGCTTTTCCCGCGAGGAAATGCAGTTGTTGACCTCGGTGGCCAACCAGGCGGCCGTGGCCATTCAGAACGCCAAGCTCATGAGTGAGACCATCGCCATGAAGGAGGCCCTGGAGACTCGCAAGATCGTTGAACGGGCCAAGGGAATCCTGCTGAAGGAAGAGCGCCTGGCCGAAGCCGACGCTTACCGCCGCATTCAGCAAAAGAGCATGAAGCTGCGCAAGTCGATGCGGGAAATTTCGGAAGCCATCATCCTGGCCGCCGAGGTCAAGGGCTGAGGCGCGGGAGAAACGCCTGAAAGTTCAGCCATCGCTCCAGCCGGTGGCAACGGCAAGAGCCCGGCACACGTCGTTCATTTTTTCTGGTCCGACTGTGCCGACGAGTTTCTTCAAGCAGGTCTTTTCGACTGTCTGGACGTGGTCCAGGTTAACGGCCGAATCCTTCTTCAACCCTTCTTCCACTCCCACGACAACCTCACTTGGCGCTCCCCGAATCACGGATGTAACCGGCGCCACCATCACGGTGTGCAACAACTCGATGACTTCGGGACGCGTCAGCACCAGGACCGGCCGAGGCTTATCCGGACGAGAGAAGGAATATAGCCATATTTCACCACGTCTTATCGTTCCATCCATGCAGCTTCACCCTCCCACCCTTTGAGTTCTTTCCCGAGGCCGGCATTGGCGCCATAGGCCTCTTGGTACTGGGCAATCTCGACTCGGCTTTGACGGGCGAGAAATTCGGCTGCAGCACGGCGAAGAACTGCGGATCGTCCAATCTGCCGTACTTCTTCAGCCTTGTCGAGTCTGGTCAATTACTCTTCATCCATCGTGATCTGTATGGTCTTCATGGCTATCTTATATGTGGCACCATGCTGTGTGCCAAAGGAATTCTCTCGCCGGAACTTCCAACGGACCGAGAGTTTCGCCGGCCACTGTCGGGTGGTAACGGGAGACGCGGTCCAATTGCCGGAAAATTCCGGGATATGGAGGTCGGTCGACGCCTGAGGCGCCGAGCACCATACTTGGTCAGGATCCGGCGAAGCACCCTTCTTTCTCCTCCCTCGACCCTCGGAGGAATGCCGTAAGGCGTTGAGCACGACAATGGACCGGGATACAATTCAGGCGATCCGTGCGTGATTGGCGAACGAGTGCCGAAAAGGCGTCGAGCGGCGGGTCCATGGAAAATGGCGGAACCGCGGAACACGTCATCGACTGTCTCTTGCTGAAATCTGTTGAGCGCAACCCGAACCGGACATTGCTCATCATTCCTGTCAGAAACCCGTCGGGACGGTCAGAATGATCACCCGGAAACGTTTTCCCCTAGGCAGTCGCGAGCGGCCACTCCAGGTGGCCATCGTGGGCTCCGGTCCTTCGGGGTTCTACACTGCCGACACCCTTTTGAAACAGAAGGATCTTCACCTGAACGTGGACATGTTCGAGCGCATGGCCATGCCCTACGGGCTGGTGCGCTACGGTGTGGCCCCGGACCACCAGAAAACCAAGCAAGTGATCCGCATCTATGAAGCCACGGCCGGAGACCCGCGCTTCCGGTTTTTCGGCAACGTCCAGGTGGGCCGCGATCTGCAGGTGAAGGAACTCCAGGAGCATTACGATCAGATTGTCTATGCCGTCGGATGCGAGTCGGATCGGCGGCTGAGCATCCCGGGAGAGGATCTGCCGGGCAGCCACACGGCGACGGCGTTTGTGGCCTGGTACAACGGTCATCCCGATCACCGAGACGACCGGTTCGATCTATCCGTTCGGCGAGTGGCGGTAGTCGGCGTCGGCAACGTGGCCATGGACGTCACTCGAATCCTGGTGCAGGATCCGGAAGGCCTGGCCTCGACCGACATCGCCGAGCACGCTTTGCAAGCCCTTCGCAGGAGCTCGGTCGAAGAGGTGGTGGTGTTGGGGCGCCGGGGACCGGTGCAGGCCAAGTTCACTCCCAAGGAGATCCGTGAGATCGGTGACCTGTCGGGTGTGGATCTGACGGTCAGACCACAGGATCTGGAACTGGATTCGCTAGCCCGGTCCCAACTGGAGAAGGGAGGGTTTGCCCGCCGGAATTTCGAGTACCTGAAAGGGCAGGTCTGCCGGGGAGCCCGACATGGACGTCGCCGCGTGGGTCTGCGCTTTTTCACCTCGCCGATGGAAATCCAGGCGAAGCGGGGTCGGGTCGGTTCCGTCCGGATGGAACGGAATCGCCTGGTTTGGGATGAACAGGGACGATCCCGTTGCGTGGGCACCGGAGTGTTCGAGAGCATCGAGGTCGGTCTGGTTTTTCGGTCGGTGGGATATCGGGGAATCCCGATTCCCGACGTCCCCTTCGATGAACGCAAGGGTTTGATCCCCAACGCGGCGGGGCGGGTGCTTCGCCCCCGGGGCGGCGAAGCCGGGACCACCGAGTACGTGGTGGGCTGGATCAAGCGGGGCCCTTCCGGTCTCATTGGAGCCAACAAGCGGGACTCGGCCGAAACGGTCCGAGAAATGATGAAGGATATTCAGGGCCGGGCGGCCAGGACTCTTCCGGAGGGAAACCCTGGGGTTCCGGAACGTCTGCTCAGGGAGCGAGGAGTCCGGCCCGTTCACTTCCGGGACTGGCAACGCATCGACGCGGAGGAACAGGAGCGAGGCCGAAAACGGGGGAAGGTGAGGGAAAAGATCACGGACCCGCAAGAAGTCGTCGCGCTGTTGAAAAAGGGGCAGTGCCGGAAAGCGGACAAGTCGCCGGGTTGACGGCCCCCTGCCTATATCGGGACAAGGGACGGTGCGTCTTTGACCCGGTCATGCGTTCCTCCGTTTCCGATTGATGTCCGGTGATCCGAAATCCGGCTGCCAGGTGAATACCATCACGGAAAACCCGATGAGGAAGTGGTGGGTGAGAGCCATTCTTCTTGTTGTAGCAGGGTGGATACTCTCCGGGTCCACGGCGCGAGCGGAGGACTTTTACCTGCGAGTCGGGGGCAGCCTCGAAAGGGCTGAGGAAACGCGGTTCAAGGACAAATCCTGTTCGAGCACAACTCCAGCAGCCTTGTACGGCTGCGGGACAGGCAACGACGGCTCACCCAAGAGTACGCTGGGCGATTTCGGCACAATGGCCGGCTTCGAACTCGGGGTCGGCCGCTTGGTGACTCCTGCCTTGAGGCTGGAGGCCGTCTTGCAACATCGCCCGAGCTTTTCCTTCAAGGGCCGCGCCAATTTTGTCCAGACTACTGCCAGACAGTCGGTCTCTGCAGACTTGTCCTCCCTCTCCGGCATGATTGCCGGCTATGTAGATCTCCCACGGTTGGGCCTGGGCAAGCTCGGCCCGTTCAGTCCGTTTTTCGGGGGTGGCGCCGGCGTTTCTCGCATCCACATCGGCGAAACCCGCATGGAGTTTCCCAAAACAGCAACTATTGTTCCAGGTGGACAACGGGTCGGGTTCGCCCGAATGCTGACGGCGGGCGTCGGGATAGAACTGACCGAGACGGTGGCACTCGATCTCGCCTATCGCTACACGAACTCCGGCACTGCTGAAACCGGTAGAGCCACGGGACGGATTGTTTGGCGCGACGGGAGCCGCGAACCACTGGAACTCAGCCTCGCCGAGACCCGGGCAAAGCTGTCGGGCCATGGGATCTGGGTTTCCCTGCGCTGCGGGTTCTGAAGGTATTTCTCACAGGGGCCTACACTCTAGAGAAGAGTGCAGGCCGGGAATGAGAAGTGCGGGGCAACTACCATTCCCACTCCGTGGTGTCCCATCGGGTGGCAGGCAGATTATCTTCACCAAGAAGCGAATCGACCCCGTTTTCGCACATTTGGCGGAAGGCGTCATTCCACCCGGTCCGGGCCGGCGTAGCCGGACGAATGACCAGGTGATCCTGGCGGGGTTCCAGTTCGACTTCGTCGTTGAAACGGTACTGTTCCAGGAGCACTTTCGGTATGCGAATGCCACGCGAGTCGCCAATCCTTATCAGAGCAGCTTTCACGGGAAGCCTCCCCTTCGGTTAAGTTATTACAATGTAGACACAACAACGACGAAGCCTGTCAAATTTTTGTGACAAATTTTTATGAGGCCTGTGTCTATCCTTCCCCTCCCCTCATCTCTTTCTCTCGGGCCAGTCCTGCACGGTAATCTCCCCTGTAGACCATGACAAAGCCCTTGGGGCAGACGAACTCCTCCCCGGGCTCCAGGATCCGATCGAGGTCGTAGCGGAAGGAGACCTCGACCCGCCGGTCGCGGGCGGTCTCCACGGGAATGGTGAGTGTGCCCGCCGCGGGAGGCCGGCTGGCCACGGTCATTCCCATGATGCTGTTCCAGAAAGCCACCCGGGCGAATCCGGGAGAGGCGGTGGCCGCGATCCGGGCGAAGCCGAGGTCGAGCAGGGGGGCGGTGGCCTCTCCGTGAACGAGCTGATCGTAGTGGAAGCACTGGAGACCGTGGCGGGGGGCCTGGGGATCGGTCAGGGAAGCATCCATGCGGAAGAACTGGTTGGTGATCCGGGTGATGCGGATGGGGCGTTCCAGGTCCGGGTTGCGGTAGACGGCCCAGATCATGGCGATGTCCGGGTAGGCCTCGAAGAGCTCGACGACCATGGTCTTTTCGATCAGGACGTTCTCTTCGGTTTCTCCGAGGCCGGTGATCTTGAGGCGCTTGCCGGGGCCGAAGCGGCCTCTCACCTCGGAGAGGCCGATGTTGCGGTAGTCGACGTAGAAATCCAGGACTTCCTGTCCCTCGACCGCAATGAAGTGGGTGGGTTTGGCCAGGGTGGGATCGGGCGGATTGTGGCTGAGAGCCAAGAGTCGACCGTCCTGCCGGAAGAAGACACTGCAGTAGAGCTCCCGATCGAAGCGGATCTGAATGGAGGAGTGGCGGAACCACACTTCCCCCTCGGCCACGGCGGTGTAGTGGATCCCCTTCGATGTTGCCGCCCGTCGCTGGTCGCCGCACCCCGTGCCGAGAGTCCAGAGGAGAAGTCCGCTCAGCACTGCCACCAGGCCTCGGGGGCGGTTTGCGATTCCGGATCGGCGAAGTCGCCGCGGAGCCTCCGGCCCGGGGAAGTTCCGGTGGAATCGATTTACGGGAAGGGCAGGCATTGTGGCTTCTCCTGGCGCCAGGGGAACCGGCGTTTCAAGCGGCCGGCGTCGCAAGCCGACAGCCTTTGCCAATGCAATGGTCGGCAGATCGCCGTACCGCGGGACGACTCACCCGGATCGCCCCGAACCGGCAGGGGAGGGTTCGACCTTCAGCAGGTAGTCCAGGCAGATCTGGGACCAGGTTTCCAGTTGAGGGCGCCGCCGCGCCAGTTGCTTCAGGGTAAGGAAGCGAAGGTCGGTGATGGAGCCCTCGCCCTTGCTGACCTCCCGGTGGTCCAGCCGGCAGCGGTGCACGATCCCCAGATGGACCCGCCCCACCGGAGTGGAATCGTCGTTGAGAAGCCCCAGCGGCTCGGTTGCGAAAACACCATCCAGGGAGATTTCTTCCGAGAGTTCCCGCTGCAAGGCTGCCTCGTAAAACTCCCGGCCGCGATGGAACAGGCTTTCATCCTCAGGATTGATGTGACCGCCAATTCCGATCGAACCCATGTGGACCAGGCGTTTTTCTCCGGAGGCCTTCCCCCGGACGTAGTGCAGCCAGCGGTCTCCCTTTTGGATCAGCACGTAGGGAATCAGTTGCTTGAACTCCGGGTCATGCTCGGCCTGGGACCTGGGTCGGAAACGGGAATTTCGCGGGTCGAGCAGCACGTCCAGCCGCGCCTCCACCTCCGATTGGAAACCCTGCCCGATCTGAAGTGTCTCCAGCAGTCGGCTGGGGACCCCCAGGACCATTTCATCCTTCATGATTCTCCCCGCTAGGAAACCCAGGATTGAGGTTAGGTAGGATACCCGGGAAATGCAACCCGGAATTTCGCCTTCCCGGATTCTACGGAAGCCGGCCAGATGCCCACCCGGGAACGCGGGCGTCCCGCCCGCACAACATTGGCAAGGCCTCGCCCATTTCCTCCACCCGGCTCGACCGGCAACGGCGCCAGGACTCTGCTTCGGCCGAGCCCATGCCGATCCCGCCGGCAGGGTGCCCGGGTGCCGCATCGCAGGGAAACTGAGCGTTACGGAACGGGAGTGCATGCGGGCGGGACGCCCGCGCTCCCGGGTGGGCCTCCTCCCATCACTCTTGCTCCTCGAGGAGGCACGCGTCGGCTTGCCGGGCCGCAGCCCTGCCGAAGAGGCAGAGCCGTCACGCCTGGTGGCCCCTCGTTGCACTTCGTGTCACTCTTTTTTCGTTTGTTTTGAAGTTATGTTTGACGCATCGACAAGATCACCCTCCACCCTTCAAACTTCACCCTTCAAACTTCACCCTTCAAACTTCAAACTTCACCCTCCACTTAGCCGCGGCCCCGCCCCGTCGTGTGGGGCGTAGCCGCGGCTATGCTATATTGCCGGGTGGAGGCGAAAAGGGTCTGGTGACTCTCCTGGTCTTCAAAACCTGTGCGTCGCGACGATGTCGGGACGGGTGGGTTCGATTCCCACACGCCTCCGCCAGCCCCCTCTGAAGCTCCCGCCATGCAAAAATTGGAAGTGCTCATGGAAGCCGAGCGGTCCCGCCCCTGGGCTCGCACTCCGGCACCGGAGCTGGCCGACCGGCTGTTGGAGGTGGCGGAAGCCTTTTACGCCCGCGGAGACGCCCTGGCCTTGGAGACCGCGGAACGCATGGGGGTGTCTCCGGCCTCGGTCTGGTTCGAGTCCCTGTTCCCCGCGGTATGGGGCCTGCTTTCCACCGCCTCGTTTCTGAAACCCCTGCAAGGCCCGCTGGGCGGGATTGTTGCCTCGGAGCCGATAGCCACCGAAGTCTTCGCCGGGTCGTCGGCGTTCCGGCTGCTTCCGGCCAACCCTTTCCAACGCCTGCTCTTGCCCGGCTTTTCCGGGCATGTTCTGCTGCGCCCGTCCGTGAGCCCGCCGCCCAAGCAACCCTCCACCGAGGGACTGGCCCTGTGTCTGCTGCCTTTCAATCTGGCTGGCATCGGCGCCCTGGACATTTTGCATCTGCTTTGTCTCGGCCCCAGGAGGGTCCTGGCCAAAGTCTCGGAGAAGGCACCATTTCTCAAGGACCACCTTGAGACGATGTTCGCCCCCCTGGTGTCCTGCGGGGCCTTGTCCTTTGTGCAGGGTGGCCCCGACACCGGTGCGCGGCTGGCGGCGCGTCCCGAGTTCGACCGGATCCACCTGACGGGCAGTGCACGGACGGCTGCCGCGGTGCAGGCCATCGCCGGGCAGGACAAGGTCACCTGCGAGCTGGGAGGAGTGACCCCGGCCATCGTTCTTCCCGAAGTCAATCGGGACGGACGTTTCTTGCGCCAGGTGGCCCGGCAGGTGGTTTTTGGAGCCCTGGCCAACAACGGGCAGCACTGCGTCAGCTACCAGGTGGTCCTGGTCCCGGAATCCCTGCGGGGCGCTCTGGGTCAGGCACTGGCCAGGGAGATGGCGCTGGTTTCTCGGCAAGGCGGCCCCGCCGGCCCTGATCGCCTGTTGATCGACGAGGCGGCATCCTCCCGGGTGGCGGACATGGTCGAGGACGCCCGCCGTCTGGGAGCCTCGGTGACTTCTTTCGGGAAGAGGGCCGAGGGCCGCCGCTTCCCGGTCACGCTTTTGAGCGGGATCTCCGAAGAGATGCGATTCCTTCGCGAGGAAGCCTTCGGTCCGGTGGTGGGTCTGGCCGGCCTGCCCGACAGCGACTTCAGCCGGTCGGTGCTTTCTCGCGCCAATCAGCCGGCTCTGGTGGGCGACCTGGGCGCCTCGGTGTTTACTCCGTTTCCGAACTCGGAGCCCGTTCGGCAATTGGCTCGCGGCCTCAAGCACGGGGTGGTGGCCATCAACAGCTATCCCGGAGTGGCCTACGCCACCACTCTGCCCTGGGGCCCCGGTCCCGGACAGGCCAGCGGACGGGGTTGGGTGCACAATTTCCGCTCTCTGGACGAATCCCGGATAGAAAAAGTCGTGCTGGCGGCGCCGCTGGGAAGGAAAGGGCTGGGTCCGCTGTCCTGGGAGGACCCCTGGCTCCCCAATGTCGCGGGCCGAGGGACGCTTCGGCTGGCCAGGGCGCTGGTGCGGTCGGCCCTGGCCTACTTCAGGAGGCAGCCCTGCCGGCTGCTGGCTTCGCAGTGGGACCTGGTTCCGGCGCTGATCGGACGCGAGCTGAGCGCTCGCCGCCGGGACCGTTTGCTATTCACTGACCACTAACCACTGACCACTAACCACTGACCACTAACCACTGACCACTAACCACTAACCACTGACCACTAACCACCAACCACTGCCGTCTTGCCGGCATGGCCTGAAGGGTGCTTCCGCAGATTCTCCTCCACCGGCTCGGCAATGACACGGCGCACCCGTTCCATCAGGGCAGGGATGTCCCGCGGGCTCAGCCCCTTGGTCTGGATGGTGTCATGCAGGTGCACGGTGATTCGGGAAGGGTAGAGCATGACGCTTCCCTTGCGGCAGAACTGGAAGGATCCGCAAATGCTCATGGGGACGATGGGAGCCCCCAGCCGCTGGGCGATGACGAAGGCTCCCTTGTGAAACGGCCCCACCCGGCCGTCCAGGGTCCGCGACCCCTCGGCAAATATGACCACGCTGATTCCATCCTGCAGGTGGGAGCGAACCCGGTTCAACAGGGTCTTGAACTGGGAGGGTCCCCCGCCCCTGCTGACCGGAATGTTGCCGAAACGGCCCATCATCCATCCGTAGACAGGGATCTTGAAGTGGGACTCCAGCTCCAGTCCTCGGACGAACTGGGGAATCCCGCAGTAGACCACGAAGGCGTCGAAAATGTTCACGTGGTTGCAGATGAAGATGCTGGTTCGGTCGGGGTCGAAACCCGGGGCCCATCGCCTGCCGAAACGGACGCCCGCCAGTCTTACGATATTGCGGCAGAAGACCCTCTGGGGCCAGTCGTTCCAGCGCGGGTTCACAAAGATGCCCAGCGCCACCAGAAAAGTGCAGACGGTGAAGAAGTGCAGGCTGCTGACTGCCCATACTAGGCCGCAGCGCAGGGTGAAATAGAGTCGGCGCATGGAAGTGTTCGATTCGGTGGGATCGCAGGAACCGGCGTGCTTGACGGGGCCAGGCTGCCTCTTCGATTCACGCCGCCACCTGGAGAGCTCCGGGCAGGACCTGGATGGACCGCGGTTGGCAGACGAGCACCTCGCCGTCGATCATGACCGGCGTTGGCCCCTCAAGGTCGAACTCGACCCGCGGGGCTGCGGTTCGCCAGATCAGCGGGTGAGACATATGGGTTCCGGAGAAAATTCGCGGGAACGTCTTCACGAACTCCCAGCGTCCGATAGCGCCGACCCGCGTGATCTCGATCAACCCGTCCGCGATATCGGCTTGCGGGGCGATCATCATCTTTCCTCCGGTAAAGCGGCTGTTGGAGAAGGTCAGGTAGGTACAGGGTTGGCGATGGGTCTTTCCCCCCTCCTCCAACCTGAAGGGAAAGGTGGGATAGCCCAGCCCCATCCAGCATCTCAGGATGGCCATCAGGTAGCCCAATTCTCCCCAGCCCTTGAAGCGGCGGTTGGTGAGCTCGCCGGCGTCCGCCGTAAAACCGATGCTGAGAAGATTGATGTAGTGCACCGCACCTGCCGCATGGGTCAGGCGCATCACGTCGCAGGGGCGTGAACGCCGGGCCACCAGCGCTTCCACGGCATGCTCCAGTCCCCGGTCGCTGAAGTCCCTCAAAAAGGAATTCCCCGTCCCCAGGGGCAGAAATCCCAGCGTTACAGGCTCCGATTCATCCTCCCGCGGAAAGAGGCCGTTAACCACCTCGAAGCCGGTTCCGTCTCCCCCTACGGCCAGAAAGCGTCGGTAACCGCTCCGATAGGCTTCGCGGCAAAGACTGGTGGCATGTTCGGCTCGTCGGGTTTCCACCGACTCCACCGGCACGCCTTGCGATCGAAGCCGCTCCAGGGCCGCCGGAGCCTGCCGCCCGCAGCGCCCTCCGCCGGCAGCCGGATTGACGATGGCGAAGTAGGGTTTCATGGTCAGTGGAGAGTGGAGAGTGGAGAGTGAAGAGTAGTCAGCGGAGGGGTTCGGGAGTTGGCAAACACCTGATGGCCCGGCTGTATGTCTTGAAGGTCTGCGCCAACACCGACAAAATGCGTAACGTGCCGATCAAATAACTCTCCGCTCTCCA
The DNA here is from genome assembly GCA_009841055.1 of Acidobacteriota bacterium. GTDB lineage: Bacteria > Acidobacteriota > Terriglobia > Versatilivoradales > Versatilivoraceae > Versatilivorator. The sequence goes on along the minus strand of VXMN01000159.1, from coordinate 2,496 downwards.
CTATTCACTCTCCACTTGCCTGTGCCCCTCACAGGGAACGGACGTCTTCCGGGCCCATGCGGGCCGCAATGGCATCGGCCAGCACCTGGCGCTTGATCTTGAGCGACGCCGTCCGCGGAAAGTCTTCCGGCCAAATCAGGTAGCCCGAGAGCCGCTTGAAGTCGGGCAGCCTTCGGTTCCGGCGGCGCAGCTCCTCCAACACTTCGGTAGCCGGGGAGGCGCCCGCCTCCAGGTGGAACGCCAGGATCAACTGTTCCCCGGTGAGGGAACGCCGCTTCCAGACGAAGTTGGCGGCAAAGATGCAAAGCTCCTTGACTTCAAGGCCGCTGAAGGCGTTCTCGATGTCCTCGGGATAGATGTTCTTGCCTCCCTCGGTGACCACCATGTTCTTGAGGCGGCCCACCAGTTGGAGGTGCCCGCCGGAATCCATGCGGCCCAGGTCCCCGGTCAGAAGCCAGCCGTCCTTGAAGGTCTCGGCGGTCAGCTCCGGCTCGTCCAGATAGCCTCGCATCAGTGTCTCGCTCCTGACGGCGATCTCGCCCACGCCGTCCGCGTCCGGGTCGAGCACCCGGATCTCCACTCCCGGCAGTGGCTTGCCCACCGTGTCGGGGCGAAAGGGATCGAGATCGTTTACGGTGACCGCCGTCCCGGCTTCGGTGAGGCCGTAGCCGTTGGCGACGGGAAGTCCCAGGTCATAGAAGAACTGCAGGGTTTCGGGGTCGGCAAAGGCCCCGCCGGTGATAAAGGCAATCAGCTCACCACCCAGGGCCTGATGGATCTGCGGCAACAGCCGCCGGCTCAGGGCGGGTCTCGGCTTGCCGGCTGTCAGCAGGCGGTTGATCCCGATCAGGCGGTTCAGGACCCAGCGTCGAAAGGGTGGGAGCTCGGCGAACTTGGCCTTCATGCCGGTTTCCATGGCTTTCAGCACCATGGGAACCACGCTGACGTAGTTGATGCGGTAGCGCGGGAAGGCCGCCTTGAGGAATTCGGGGCGGAGCGTCCTCAGATGAATGACGGTGGCTCCGCAGATGAAGGGTCCGATGAAACCCACCATGAAGTCGATGGCATGGTTGGTGGGCAGGATGCTGAGATAGCGCAGCCCCGGCCAGAACGGGTACCAGGTCATCAGCGACTCGCACTGCTTCAGGTAGTTTTCATGGGTCAGCATGCATCCCTTGGGCCGTCCGCCGGTTCCGGAGGAGTAGACGATGCAGGCCAGGTCCAAGCGGTCGCGGGGGACGAACTCCGGCGCGGGGTCCGGCCGGCAGTCCTCCCAGCGCTGAGCGCCCGACAGTTCCGCCTCGGGCGGGGCTTCGCTGACCAGGATGGTTTCGGGCCTGAAGTCCTCCGGCTTGATTTCCTTGGCCAGGGCCCGCCAGATCGGGTACTCGACGATCAGGACCCTGGCCTTGGCGTGAGCCAGCAGGGCAAGATGTTCCGAAGGGCCCAGCTTGTAGTCCAGGGGCACCAGCACCCCGCCACTGTGGAAAACCGCGTAGGCGGCGATGAGCCACCTGGACTGATTGGACATCAGGATGCTGGCCCGGTCCCCGGAAACGAACCCGGAGGCCTGCAGGGCGGCGGCAATGGGACGGGCGGCCTGGCTGAAGTCCCGGTAGGACAGGCGGCAGTTCTCCCGTTCGCGGTCGGCTTCAATCAACGCCAGGTGATCCGCCCACTTGGAGGTGGAGGCGCGCAGGGCCTCGCCCAGCGAACGGTACGGGGTCAGGTCGGGGGCGGCAATCTTCATCAGAGTCGTGAATCCACGCGCTCCGCCAGGGTTCGAAAGTCGGTAACCCCCTGGAGCTCGTAGTCGGGAAGCTCGATGCTAAAGTGATTTTCCAGTTGGGTCAACAGATCCAGGGCCTGCAGGCTGTTGATCCCCAGCTTTTCAAAAAAGTCGTCATCTCCACTCAGTTGGCCGAGGGGAATTTGAAACCGCTCGGCAGCCAACTGAAGGATCCGGTTCAGGGTTTCTTCTTGCGCGGGCATGAAAGCGTCTCCTTGGCTCAGGGCAAATAGGGTTGAACCTGGTTGCTCTCCACGAATTTGAGAAGGGCCGTCTCCACCTCGGGCCGATCGAAGAGAGCGCAGAAGGTTTCGATTTCCCGTTCGAGCTCCAGGTGAGGGATCGGCTTGATGAAGCGCTTGGCCTCGCGAGCCGCGCGCGAATCGAACTTTGTTGCCTGGACGGCGATCCCCCGGGCTGCCCTCAAGGCATGACCCGGCGCCACCAGTTGGCTGACCAGCCCTGACGCGGCCGCCTTGGCGGCGTTGATGCTCCTGCCGGTCAGCAGCAGGTCACGGACCAGAGCGTTGCCCAGATCCCGCTTGAGTCGAGGAATTCCGCCGAACCCGGGGATCAGCCCCAGCCTCAGTTCGGGAAAGCAGAACCGGGCGGTTCGGTCGGCCACAATCATATCGCAGGTCAGCGCCAGCTCGAACCCTCCCCCGAACACGACTCCGTGAACTGCCGCCACCGTGGTCAGCGGGACC
>VXMN01000220.1 GCA_009841055.1 Acidobacteriota bacterium | reverse complement strand
GTAAGATCGTGTGCAGCGTCAGATGTGAATAACTGACAGGACCCGAAGCAACCAGAAGGCGCCACGGCCGAAGAAGCGCCATCTCCAAAGCCTGATCCCTCCAACCGCCTGGGGGATCCAACCGCGCAAATGGAGTTCATCTCCAAAGTCGATTTCGAGGCGCGCCCCCTTCTCAGTAAGCCGGAATACACGATTCTCCGGATTCTCGAGGCGGTCGCCCAAGAGACCCCCGGCGGCCTTCGCGTCATGGCCCAGACCAGCTTGGGTGAAGTGCTGGCGCCCCAACCGGCCTCCGCTTCGCAAGAGGCACGCGACCTGGCCTTTCGCTCCATCAACAGCAAGCGCCTGGACTTTCTGATGATTGACGCTTACGGCATGCCCGTTCTGGCGGTCGAGTATCAGGGGCATGGACACTTCAGTGACACAACCTTCATGCGCGATGCCGTGAAACGGGAAGCTCTCAGAAAGGCCGGCGTCCGCTTGCTGGAGGTGCCGGCAGAGTACGATGCCGAGGCCCTCGAGAGAGACGTTCGCAGGGCATTGCCTTCGAACCCCACCCGCCGGCCGTAGAAATCAATCCACTCAGAAGCGCAGGCTCAGCCCCACCTGCGCCCGCCGGGTGTCGCCGAGCCCGCTGCGGAGCGTGCCGTCGAAGTTGAAGAGAAGAGAGCCGACGGCGGGGTCGAGGTAGTTGTCGGTGTTGGTCAGGTTGAAGATCTCGAAGATCGGCTCCAGGGCGGCGTCGCCGAGCGCGAAACGCCGCGACACCCGCAGGTCCCAGGAAAAGAACCCGTTCTGCCGTCGTAGCGTGTTGCGCGTGAGGATGGAGCCATCGGCGCAGATCCGGTCGGCCGGCTGGGTGGCCCGCGCGCCCCGGTTTCCGCACTGCTCGGAGACCGGAGAGGCGGAGAGAACCCGCACGACCTGGCTCAACTGCACTTCCCCCGGCAGGGTGGCCAGGACGTACCCGCTCACCTGGTGGCGACGGTCGCGATCCGACCAGCCGTATTCCGGCGCCAAGTCGGCTGCATAGGCGTAGCGAAGGACGAACGGATCCCGTTCGTTGTCGTCGTCGGAGCGATCGAAGGCCAGTGTGTAGTGGGTCTCGAAGGTGATGGGCCAGCCGCCCAGACCGCTGCGCCCGCGCAGCCCCGCGGTGAGCGCGTGATAGCGGGAGCGGGCGCTGCTCTCGGTGACGGTCAGCGTGTTGATGCCTCCGCCGCCCGGGTGGGTCCCGATCCCGAAGGGCGCCCCCAGGACCGCATCATTGCGGTTGACGAAGCGGAAGAGGTTGTCGGTGCGCGCGTGGATGTACCCGATGCTGGCCGCAACCCCTCGCCCCAGGTCCTGGTCGACGCCACTGCTGAACGACCAGGTGCGCGGCAGCTCCAGATCGCGGTCCGCCACGTGGATGTCCGGCAGAAACGGCGGCGAAGACGAGGCGTCGATCTGTCGGTCGACGGCGGGAACCGGACCGAGCCCGGGCGCGCTGCTGCTGCGGAAGAGGATCTGCTGGAATGCGCCGTTGGTCGTCCGGTACTGGGCGAAGACGAGCATGGGGATGCGGGCGACGTAGGACCCGGCATTGGCGCGCAGCACGGTGCGGCCGTCGCCGCCCAGGTCCCAGGCCAGCCCGAGCCGGGGCTGCAGGTTGTCCAGGTCATTCGGGATCCGGCCATCGGACGGGAACATCGGATCGTCCAGGTAGGGAGCGAAGAAGGTGTCGGCCGGCTCGACGAAGACGTCCGGGTGCCAGGCGCCGTCCCAGCGCAGCCCCAGGTCCAGGGTCACCCGGTCATGGGGATGCCAGGTATCCTGAACGAACAGGCCCAGTTCGTGCATCGGGAACTGCTGTCGCCCGAGCCGCTCCGCGGGGACGCCCGGCACGGTGGCCGACTGCAGGTAGAGCAGCACCGGCCCGGCGACGGCGGAGCCGGGCGGACAGACCCCGAGCAGGCCGGTCGATCCGTCTGAGCAGGTGACGTAGCGGTCGCCGTGGGTGACGAAGCCGATGAAGCCCTCGACCGAATCGAAGACGTAGCGGCCGTTCGCCATACCGATGAACTGCTGCTCAACGCTGGTCCGGTTGTACTCCACCCCGGCCTTGACCAGGTGGGAGCCCGTGGCGAAGGAGAGGTTGTCCACCAACTGAAATCGCGTGTCGAACGCGGGATCGATCGGCAGGAAGAAGGGCAGCCCGATGCGGAAGGCGTCCTCGAAGTCCATGGCGATGTCGGGAAAGGGCCGTCCGCCCAGCTCGGCGAACTGGGGCGGACCGGGCAGGCGGGCGCCGGGAAGCAGCGGTCCCCGATACCAGCGCGGCCGGTCTTCCCGCGCCCCCTGCAGGCGCAGCTCGTTTGAAAGGGCGTCGCTCAGCAGAGAGCGGAGACTGGCGTTGACCGCGTGCGAGCGGTCGCCCTCGATACGGTCTATTAGAAACCTCTGACGCTGCCGCCGAGCTGACGCGGGTAGAT
>VXMN01000276.1 GCA_009841055.1 Acidobacteriota bacterium | reverse complement strand
AGATGAAGTCGTACCTGGCGCCGCCCCGTTCGATAAGGGCCACCCGCTGCAGTTGCAGTCGACCCGGATCGTATTCCATCAACACCTCCGCCAGCGGGCCGGCGGCTTTGCCCGGGGTGGCGGCCAGGACCCTGTTGCCGGCGAAGAAGGGCTTTTCCCTGGCCCATTCGATCCTGGAAAAATCTTTCTTCAGATCCCCCCGTCCCAGCAGGAAAAGAAAGGGGAGGCGCCGATCCGGGCTGCGGCCGACGCGACTTTTCTGGACCTGCTTCCGGGCGGGAAGATACAAGTGAATGGTCTCACCATCGGACAGAAACAACTTTCCGGAGGGCTCCCGATATTCCCACCGCATCAGTCCCGGCCGGCGCAGGAACACCTGTCCCGACTCCGTCCTGGGCCGGCGTCCGGGCCAACCGTAACTCTGCACGAAGTCCATTCGGAGATCTCGCATCCCGGAATACTTGCGCTGCAGGGCGGCGACATCCGACTCGATCCGAGGGTCCCCGCCCTCAAGCAGTCCCGGGAGGCAGGCCAGAAGAAGCCCAACCGGAATCCACCCTGTAATTCGCGGGCACATGGAGGCTCGATCTCCTTCGTAAAGTATACAAGCAAATAAGGCTCGCAAGCCCCATTCTTGCCTGAGGCGCGTCGGGGTCAGGCTCCGGACCGACCTCGCCTCCACACCGGCAGGACAGGGGAACCGGGACTAAGCCGCCGGGTTTCGAAAGCAGTAGCCGACCCCCCTGACGGTGTGAATGAGGTCCCGGTGCTCCCCCAGCTTCTTGCGTACGGCCCGCACGTGCACGTCGATGTTGCGGTCCACCACCGAGGCGTTTTCTCCAATGACCCGGCTCAGGAGCTGGTCCCGAGTGAACACCCTGCCGGGGTTGTTCGCCAGGAAATGGAGCAGCCGGAACTCGGTAGCCGTCAGATCCACCGGCCTCCGGTCCAACTGAACCTGGTGCCGCTCCCGGTCGATGAGCATGGGCCCACGTACCAATGGTTGAGCGGACGCCTGCCCCTCCTGAAGCGGGCCCCGGCGCAACACCGCCCGGATTCTACCCAGCAACTCCTTGGGGCTGAAGGGCTTGGTCAGGTAGTCGTCGGCCCCCAGGTCGAGCCCCATCAGAATATCCCGCTCCTCTCCCTTGGCGGTCACCATGATGACCCGGACGTGCCGAGTTTCCGAGTCGGCCTTGAGCCGTTGACAGACTTCGAGTCCATCCAGTCCGGGCAGCATCAGATCCAGCAGGACCAGGTCCGGGAGACTCTCTCGAACCAACTGAAGCGCCCTTTCCCCATCCGCAACCGCCGCGGTTCGATACCCTTCCCGCTTGAGGTTGTATTCGATGACCTCCCGGATGTCGGCTTCGTCCTCAACGATGACGACGTTGTGCGATTTCACCGGCGGTCTCCGTCAGGTTCCGGTCAAGGCGCCGGGGACGCTATGCCCCTGAAGCCTGCCACGACGCCATTATAGGTTACTTCCCGGTTGTCGGGCGGCGCTGCGATTTCCAGCCCCCGGATTCCCCTGCAAAGGGTCTTCCCGAATCCGTGGATTTTCGTTAGAGTGCGCGAGAACAGGTATGCGGGGCGGAATATGGCGCGACGACTGCTGGCTGAATGCTTCGGAACCTTTGCCCTGGTGTTTGCCGGAACCGGGGCGATCACCATCAATGAAGTGAGCGGGGGAGTGGTCTCCCACGTGGGCGTTGCCCTGACCTTCGGACTGGTGGTCCTGGCTACCATCTACGCCATCGGAAACGTCTCCGGCGCACACATCAATCCCGCGGTGACCCTGGGCTTCTGGTTTGCCGGGCGCCTGGAAAGAGGCTGGGTCCTGCCCTATATCCTGAGCCAGTGCCTGGGAGGGCTGCTGGCCAGCGGAATCCTCCGCCTGCTCTTCAGCGGCCACCTCACCCTGGGCGCCACCCGGCCTGCGGGACCCGTCCTTCAGTCTTTCGTTCTGGAGATCATCCTCGCCTGGTTCCTGATGTTCGTGATCCTGAGCGTGTCCTCGGGTTCCAAGGAGGAGGGACTCATGGCCGGTGTGGCCATAGGCTCGGTGATTGCCCTGGAAGCTCTCTTTGCCGGTCCGATCTCGGGAGCCTCCATGAATCCGGCCCGCTCCCTGGCGCCGGCTCTGGTGACCGGACAGCTGAGCCATCTCTGGATCTACCTGACGGCTCCGGTCCTGGGAGCCCTGGCGGCGGTCGTCGCCTGTCGCTGTGTGCAGGATGAGGGATGCTGCGGCCCGACCCGCAAGGAGACTGCCTGTTGACAAGCGCCGCGCCGGCAGGGTCGGATGTGAAGCGGGTTCTCTTCGTGTGCGTCGAGAACTCCAATCGCAGCCAGATGGCCGAGGGCTTCGCCCGCATCCACGGCCACGGCAGGGTGGAGGCCTACAGCGCCGGGTCGCGCGCCTCAGGCAGAATCAACCCCGCGGCCATCCAATCCATGGCGGAGTTGGGGTACGACCTCAGCAGCCACCGTTCCCAATCCCTGGACGAAATCCCTCCTATCGAATTCGCGGCGGTGGTGACCATGGGTTGTGGCGACTCCTGTCCGGCGCTGGCCGCCAGGCAGCGGGAGGACTGGGAAATTCCCGACCCGAAGTCAATGCCTCCCGAGGAGTTCAGAGAGGTTCGGGACCTCATTGAAACACGGGTGAGAGACCTGCTGACCCGACTCTAGCCCGGGCTTTCGTCCCATGGGAAATACACCAGCCAACCCGCTCGCCTCTCCTCCGGAAACGGTTCCGCCGTCCGACACTCCGGCCAGGAAGAGACTGTGGCTGCCCCCGACCCTGTTTGTTCTGACCCTGATGACCACCTCGGCCGTGGGCGCGCTCGAGTACGGACTTGCGGGAGGGGTGCTCTACTCCGTCAGCCTGGTTCTGATCCTGCTGTGCCACGAGATGGGCCACTACCTCACGGCCCGCCACTACCGGGTTCCGGCCTCCCTTCCCTACTTCATCCCCGTTCCGCTGCCGCCCTTCGGGACCTTTGGAGCCGTCATCAAGATGGGAGGACGCATTCCCGACCGCAAGGCCCTGTTTGACATCGCCATCATGGGACCTGCCATGGGTCTGGTTCTGGCCCTTCCCCTGGCCATGCTGGGCATTGCGGGATCCACCGTAACGTCTCTCGATTCCATGCCCGCGGGAGAGACGCTGCTGGGCCCGTCGCTTCTCTTTGCTTTCCTGATCGAATGGATCCACGGACCGCTGGCGACGGGCAGCGGCCTCCAGCTCCATCCGGTGGCCACGGCCGGTTGGGCCGGACTGTTCGTCACCGCTCTCAACCTGCTGCCCATGGGTCAGTTGGACGGAGGTCATATCATTTACGCCCTGTTCCACCGCAGAAGTTCCCTCATCTACCACGTGGTCTTTTTCGCCTTCACCCTGTTTGCCGTCTTGGTCCAGCCTCTCTGGCTTCTCTTCCTGGTCCTGGTCTATCTGCTCACCCGCCTTCGACATCCGCCGACCATGGATGAGCACCTGCCCATCGGACCTCGCCGCTTTGCCTTGGGCCTGCTGGCCATCCTCTTCCTGATCCTCTCCTTTCCGCCCATCCCCATTTCCATGCTGGTGCCAACGCCCTGAAGACAAGTGGGCTGAAGCTGCAATTCTCGCTGGGGATTTTGGAATGGCGGGTTGGGGGTGGGGTGGTTCTGGAGAGGGTGTGCGTTCCCGAAGGGCGCCACAAATTCGCCGCTTCGCGGCTGCGGCAGCGCGGGATTCAAACGACCCCGGGCTTCCACCTCCGCCGACAGGAGGACACTGCCTTTGCTGCCAAACGCGACTTCTCTCAGGTTTTTCCAAGCTTACCCTGCAGGCGACCCTGAGCCGCAGCTACGCTGCTCTATAAGGATGGCTTGTAACAGGCGTCATCCCATTTGACCTACGTCAACCGCAGCTTCGCAGCTCTCTTCTAACCCACGACACGGTTATCTACTGGAAATTTATCAGACGGCGGGCCGGGGGAAATTGAATTGCAATTCAGAGGTCAACGTCTCACCAATCAGTGCCTTCGTGGTCTTTCGTGAATATCTCTTCTTTGTTGAGCCTTTTGCAAATTCGGCATCGGGACGTTTGCCGTGAATGGCCACAAAAGGCACAAAAACACAATTTGTGCCTTTTGTGCTTTTTGTGGTTTGGACAGCATTATTGACCAGGCCGCACCCGATATCGAAAAAGGCAGGACATTATGTTTGCCGGCGAAATGCCCTGCCCCGCTACGAATTCTGCAAACAGCCCTGTTGTTTGTCGGTCTGAGGCCTTGCCCTGCTATTGCTTGAAGGCGAAGGAATAGAGTTTGGCCTGGTCCAGCTCGAACTTCAGCGCCACCGACCGGCCTTCCAGGTCGGCCAGGGAGCCGGAGGGCTCGGCCGTCACTTCCCCGTCCGTCATCTCTCCACTCAGGGGCTGAGCCTCCGCCAGAATCTCGCCCTGGTCGTCCAGGACGGTTACCTGAACCGAGCCGCCGGCAGCGTCCGCGGTCAGGTGCAAGCGTCCGCGCCAGGTCAGCGGGCTGGTGACCACCACTCCCTTCCGATTGGGGTCGACGGGAACATAACCCGCCCATCCGTCCGGCCGCAGGGTGGCCAGGCAGAGAAAACCATCCCGCCAATAGCGATGATGTCCGTTGGAGCCGGCATAGTAGATGCGGATTCGGTCCTTCATCACCACGGGTGCGTCGGCGGCATACACGCACCCCCAGTCGTACCGTCCCTTCACGGTGGCATTGGGGATGAAGGGAGTTCCCGGGTCGATCCGCTCCCAACGGATGCTGTCGGGGCTCCAGGCCAGCTCGCAATGGACCCGCTCCTCGCTCAATCGAATGATCATGAGCAGGCCCAGATAGACATCCTTGTAGCGAAAGAAGGGCATGGCATAGGTTTGATTCTCGGGATCGCCGCGCAGGACCTCCACCGCCTTGCTCCACTTCATGAAATCGGAGCTCTCGGTTCGGCCCACCGCCCGCTGGCCCGAGGGGTGGCGGAAAAAGGGCTCGCCGCGGTGAATGCGGGTCATGGTTACGTACTTCTTCAGTTCGGGGACCCAACGGGTGCTGTTATGGGTGTCGGCATGGGCCTCGATCTCGGGGACGGGGAAGGACTCGCTCCAGCGCAGGCCGTCCGCGGAAAACCGCACCGCCGGGCGTGATTGCCACTCCTTGATCCACATGCCTCCCTCGAACATCTTGTAACGCCGCTCCGCTCGCGGATCGTGAGGGTCGATCAGGATGCCGCCGCCATGCGACCCGCGCAGGAGCAGGTTGTTGGCCTTGCTGCCCTGAAACTCCACCAGGTTCAACTCGGGCTTGGTCCATGTCAGCCCGTCCTCGCTGGTGGCGTAGCAGAGGCCGAACTCCCGGTCATAGGGGAGGTAGGGCACCTTGCCCTTCCGGTCGGGGGAATCCTCGGGGGCAAAGGGGTTCAGGTCCCTCCGGTCACGGGGGGTCTCGGTGACCAGCGGGTCGGCGATGAAGGGATTGTACCAGCAGCGGTAGAGCCTGCTGTCCGGGTCATAGACGATGTTGGGATAGAGGTTGTCGAAGCGGGGTTCCCAAGGCTTGTCCTCCTTCATCAGAGGATTGGCCTCATGTTTCCGGACCGTTCCGATCTCCAGGCGAACGTTCTGCCCTTGAGCCACCACCCGGTCGTCCAGGAGCAGGTGACGGGAATGCTCACCGGCCTCCTTGACCCGCAGGCAGGCAGTGAGCTGGGCCAGCAGTCCGGAACCGATCAGCAACCCTACGGCAATGGGAACGTGGTTTCGCAGAAAGGCGGGACTCATTTCCGACCCGGCGTCGACCCCGAAGGCGTCTGCTCCGCCGCGGCGGGCTGGCCGTTCCCGGCTGAGGAAGCCGCGGGGATGTGCAGCGCCTGGCGGAGCGCCTCTTCAAGCTGGGTTCGGATATCGCCGTGGTCTTTCAGGAACTGGCGCGCGTTGTCGCGGCCCTGGCCCATGCGTTCCCCCTGGATCGAGTACCAGGCGCCGCTTTTTTCGATGAGCCCCTGTTTCACGCCCAGGTCCAGCAGGTCTCCTTCCTTGGAAATGCCCAGACCGTAGATGATATCGAACTCGGCATCCCGAAACGGAGGAGCCACCTTGTTCTTGACGACCTTGACCTTGGTTCGATTGCCCTTGACGGTGTCACCGTCCCGAATGGCGCCGATCCGCCGCACATCCACCCGAACCGAGGCATAGAACTTCAGGGCCCTCCCGCCGGTGGTGGTTTCCGGATTGCCGAACATGACCCCGATCTTCTCCCGAATCTGGTTGATGAAAATCAGGCAGGTCTTGGACTTGGCGACAATGCCGGTCAACTTGCGCAGAGCCTGGGACATGAGCCTGGCCTGCAGCCCCATGTGGGAGTCTCCCATTTCACCGGACAACTCGGCTCTGGGCACCAGGGCAGCCACCGAATCGACCACGCAAACATCCAGCCCACCACTGCGCACCAGCATTTCAGCGATTTCGAGCGCCTGTTCTCCGGTATCCGGCTGGGATACCAGCAGGTTTTCCACGTCCACGCCAAGCTTGCGGGAATAGGCCGCGTCCAGGGCATGCTCGGCATCCACGAACGCGGCCATACCCCCATTCTTCTGAGCCTCGGCGATCACGTGAAGGGCCAGCGTTGTCTTGCCGCTGGATTCGGGACCGAAGATCTCAATCACCCGTCCCCGGGGCATGCCGCCGACGCCCAGTGCGGCGTCGAAGGACAAGGAACCGGTGGCGATCACGCCGATGTTGGCGACGGTCGCGCGGCTGCCCAGGCGCATGATGGATCCCTTGCCGAATTGCTTTTCGATCTGAGACAGCGCCAGATCGATGGCCTTGCTCCGCTCTCCGCTTGCGTCACTCATGGATTCCCTCCTGTTTGCCATTTTTATCCAACCATATCAATGATTTAGCTCCCGCAATGGCCAGGAGGGCTCACGAGTCCACCGGGACTCGCCGGCCATAGCGATAGAACCCCCGTCCCGTCTTGCGCCCCAGGTTTCCAGCCGCCACCATGCTTTTCAGCAAGGGACAAGGTCGATACTTGGCGTCCCTGAAGCCGTCGAAGAGAGTTTCCATGATATCCAGGCAAACATCAAGCCCAATCAGGTCGGCCAGAGCCAGCGGTCCCATGGGATGGTTCATCCCCAACTTCATGATCGCATCCACGTTCTCCGCCGTCCCCACACCCTCGTGGAGACAGAAGACGGCTTCATTGATCATGGGCATCAGGACACGATTGGAAACGAAGCCCGGAGAATCGCTCACCTCTACCGGCGTCTTGCCCAGCCCCTTCACGATCCGGTGGACAGCCGAAAGGGTCGCCCCGGAAGTCTCGGGCCCGCGAACGACCTCCACCAGCTCCATCACCGGCACGGGATTCATGAAATGCATCCCCACGGTCTCCCCGGGGCGGCCGGAGGCGACCGCCAGCCGGGCGATGGAGATGGAAGAGGTGTTGGAGGCCAGGATGGCGCCGGGGCGGCAGATCCGGTGGAGTTGGCCAAAGACCTCCCGCTTGACCGGGAGGCTCTCGCTGACGGCTTCAACCGCCAGTTCCACCGAAGCCATCGGGCTCAGGTCCGAAGCCGGCTCAACCCTGCCCAGCGCCTCCATCTTCCGGCCGTGCGTCAGCCGGGCCTTTCCGACTTCTCGATCCAGCCCCCGGGAGATTGCATCCATGGCGGAGGACAACTGGGATTGCACCGGGTCGCTCAGAACCACCTGCCAACCCCGTTGGGCAAAAACCTGGGCGATTCCCCGCCCCATGGTTCCGGCTCCCGCGATGCCTACCCGGCGACAAGGCTGTGTTCTCATGGACGGTTTCCTGGAAAATGCACGAAATGGGGATGACCGGCTTGGATGGCGAGCGTCGGATCGTCCGGTGTCCGCTCGCCGGGAGAACCGGGCGGCCGATGCCATTCATTCCGGCTGCCAAGTTTACCCCAGAGGCGGCTCTCCCCTATAATTCCAGACATGAAGACATCAACGGAAATCGGCAAAAAATGAATCGACGATCCCATTCGTATGTGTTGGCGGTGGTCCTGGTCCCGGCACTCCTTGGGACACTGGCTCTCTCCAGCGCGGAGCCCAATCCGCAGCAGGACCAGACCACCCTGCGAGTCGACGTCGACCTGGTCAACGTCCTGTGCACGGTTCAAACCAGGCAGGGCCGGTTCGTGACCGATCTGAAGCGACAGGATTTCAGGATCGAAGAAGATGGCGTGACTCAGTCCGTCACCCATTTTGCCAGGGAGGTCACCCTGCCCCTTACCCTGGGCATTCTCATCGACACCAGTCCCAGCGTCCAGGACATCCTGCCCCTGGAGCAGCGAGCGGCCATCGAGTTTCTGAGGACGGTCCTGAAGAAGAACGACCTGGCCATGATCATCAACTTCGATCGTAGCGTTTCCCTGATTCAGGACTTCACCAACAGCCTGAGCTTGCTGGAAAAGGCGGTCGGCCTGCTGGCCATCAGCGGGGGCACTTCCCTGCACGATGCCGTCTTTCTGGCCTGCGACGAGAAGCTGAGGCACGAGTCGGGCCGAAAGGCGATCGTGCTGATCAGCGATGGAGGAGACACCACCAGCAAGCTGAAAATCCGTGAGGCCATCGAGTCCGCGCAGCGGGCCGACACGGTGATCTACGCCATCTCCAACCGGATCGGCGGATTCTACAGAAGGGCCTACGGCAACTCCGGAGCCCTGAAGAGGTACGCCCGCACGACCGGCGGAACGGCATTCTTCCCCAACAGACCACAGAAGTTCAGAAGGGCCTTCCAGGCCATCGAGACGGAGCTGCGCAGCCAGTACCTGCTGAGCTACCAGTCTTCCAACGGAAAGCGGGATGGCAGCTATCGCTCCATCAAGGTGAAACTGCACAATAAGAAAGGCTTAAGGGTCAAGGCCAGAAGGGGATACTATGCGCGGTCCAGCTAGGTCCGGCCCCTCACGACCTGCCGCTACCTTGCCGGGAGCGGCCCGCAGTCTTCCGGTACCGGTGCTTCTGATCGGCTTGATTCTGGTCGCAGCCCCTCCTTTTCAGCCAACAACCCTCTCAGCCGAAGACCGCGAAAGGACGGCGCCGGCAGTCAGCCCGGGCCAGGCCCTGGTCGAAAGATCCCTGAGGGCCTATGGTGGTGAAGCCAGGATTCTCTCTCTGAACTCTTTCGTTTTCGCATACCGCATAGAGTCCCCGTCTCGGCCGAACTCCAAACCCCTGTCCGCCAAGGTCTACTTCAACGATTCCGACCGGTTCCGATCCGAGGTCCAGGACGGCGACCTGAAGGTGGTGACGGTCCTCAGCGGGAACCGCGGTTGGGTCGAGGTGGCCGGAACCATGCTGTCCCGACCTGTCAAGCAGTTGTCGCCTCTCAGGAACGAGACCCTCTCCCTGCTGCGCCCCGATCTGCTGCTGCTGATCTTCTCGAGGTACCGCTACAGCACTCGCACCACGGAGGAGGGACGATCCCTGGAACAACTGGAGGTCACCGGATTGGTGGACGGTGAGTACATTCGGGGCAGACTCTCCATCAACCTGGATACCGGGCTGATCGAAAAGTACCAATACGAGACAGAGCGGGCAACCAGGAACGGCACGGGGATCTTCCGGGGAGAGGTGCGCTACCTGGAATACGCCGAGATCCACGGACTCCAGTCCCCCAGGAAAGTTCTCTCACGAAAGACCGGAGTCACCTCACAAATCACCGTTACGGGCGCCAGCCTGGGCAAGTCCATAGACCCGGACCTGTTCCGAGAAAAAAAGAACTCTCCCACGCCGTCAGGGCAGCCCTAGCCCGAATCCAACGGTTTCTCTCGTAGATACAAGGGGTTGGAGAATGCTCAAGGGAGATTCTCCAAAGGTCGGGAAGGGAGAATGGATCTGTACCCATGGCGCTAAAGTATCTGTAAAGGGGAAGAGTGTGGTCCACGAAGGAGAACGACGAACCACGAATGGACACGAATGAACACCAATAAAATGATTGATGAGCCGTTTGCAAAATTCGCCAGCGGGAGGTTTGTCGGGAATGGCCACAATAGGCACAAAAACACAATTTGTGACTTTTGTGCTTTTTGTGGTTAGCCGGCATTTTCACCAGGTCGCACGCGATATTGAGAAAGGCAGAACCTCAGGTTGGTCGGCAAAATGACCTGCCCCGCTACGAATATTGCAAAAACTTATGATGAGTCATTGATTGAAGGGTGTGACAACCGATAGCGAGGAGTTGTCTGAAAAGGACACGAAGCCATACCGACGTAACAGAGTTGCAGAAGCGTTTTGGTCCCGTCTATCGTTGGAAGTAGGTCGACCTGATTCGTGTTTATTCGTGTTCATTCGTGGTTCGTCTTTATTGACGATTAGGCGTTTAGTCTCAAATGATCCGTACGGCAAGGCGGGGGCCAAGCGATCACTATCCACTTTTTGCCTAGCTGGGACGCCGTCTCAAGCGACTGGGCTGCTGATACGGGGTGAAGCAGGAGTGTTACGAATTTGGCGACTACAATCGGCTCCCGCCGAGGTGCGCGTCGGGTTGGTATTTCTGTGGGTATTGATAGTCTCAGCCTGGCTGGCTCCCCGGGAGCCTTCCGACGCTGCCAGAATCCAGGCGGTGGCCTTGCAGGTCCTGATCGTCGCCGGGACGCCGATGCTGTTCGCGAGACTGGCCGGCTTCCGTTTGGAAGCCCTCTTCAAGCTGAGGCCGGTTTCCCCTTACCAGGCAGGGCTCGCCATTCTGTTGGGACTGTGCCTGGTTCCATGGCTGGAAGCGGTTCATTATTTTCAGGGACATCTGGGCGGCGAGACGGCACAACTCCAGCAAAGGGTCCAAAGCTGGCTACAGGGGTCGCACCCGGCCTGGATTCTGCTGACGATGGCCCTGGTTCCAGCCGTCTGCGAGGAGCTGCTCTTTCGCGGTTTCGTTCTCAATCAACTCCTCGGACCCGAAACCCGCGCAAGGGCCATTCTGGTTTCGGCGGTGTTGTTCGGCATTTTTCACCGGCATCTGCTGCTGATCCTCCCGGCCGGCCTGGCGGGCATCCTGTTAGCGGTCATGGTCCTGCGCAGCCGGAGCCTGGCGCCGGCCATCCTGGCTCATTTCACCGTCAACGCCTGCGCCGTGGCTCTGTCCAGTTGGCAAGCCGCCGCTTCGGTGTCCTGGCTGGTCGGAAAGGGACCCGTTCCGGCGGCGGTGCTGGCGGCTTCGGGGATTGGATTGATCGTCTTCGTGGGGTTACTGAGGAAACGGCAGGACTGACCTGATCAGCGCAGAGAAAAATTGACCTCGATATTCAAGGCCACGTCGACCGGTTTTCCGCCTTTCATGCCGGGGCGGAACCTCCACGCCTTGAGAGCCCGGATGGCATTCTCGTCCAGGCCCAGTCCCAGGCTGCGGATCACCTTCAGGATCTCGATGCTTCCATCCTTGCGAACGATGGCCGACAGAACCACCACACCCTGGTACTTGGCCTTTCTGGCCTCTTCGGAGTAGACAGGCTCGATTCGGCTCAGCACGGTGGGCGGAGTCACACCGCCACCGACGCGATAGACGCCACCGCCGATGCCGCCGCCGGTGCCCGGTCCCACCCCGGCGCCATCTCCCGGCCCGACACCCGTCCCGGTGCCGGTGCCGATGCCGCCGCCGCTTCCCGGCCCCGGCGAAGGCGGGCCCGGAATGCCCAGCGGGTCTCCGTAGTCAGGCAGGTTGATGGCCGGCAACTGGGCCAGTTGAGGAACGATTACGGTCGGTTCCACAGGCAACAGGGGCCTGGGATTGCGAACTACGGGCGTCGGCGGAGTCAACTGCTTGTCGGACGGCTTGGGGAGACGTCCCTTGGAAGGAGGCTTGGGAGCTTTCAACCCGCCTCCGCCCCCACCGCCGGAGGGCCCAAGCCTCGGGGCGATCAGCCTGGTGGTGGGCATGAAGTAAAGCTCGGTCTCGTTGGCCGCCAGGGGGGCGTCCTTGATCAGCAAGAGCGGCACGAAAAGAATGGCTGCCACGAAGAGACACTGCACCACAACCGAAAGCATGAACGAGGTGGAGCGGATCTTGTAGTCCTGAAAGAGTTCCTGAACCTCGACCGGCTGCGCGGTCACCTCGATTTCCCGCCGCTCTTCCTTGACGAATATCCCCTTGATTCCCGAAAAAATGGCGCGGTACCAGGGAATTTCCTCTACCAGAAGGTGGGTGGCCACCGGCTGCGCAGTGATGCGATAGTCCTTTTCTTCCTTGCCGAAACAGGATTTGAGGTTGGACCAGAAATCGGAAAGCAGGGACCGGTCTTCGACCATCAGGTTGGCTTCCACCGGGCGGGCGGTGATGTCGTACTGTTTTTCCTCATGCACAAACAGCGAAGCCAGGTTGCTGAAAAAAGTCCGGTACCCGGGCTGCGAGGTTGTCGCCATCTTGAAGGGAGCCGCCACAACCGGCGCCTGCCCCTCCGAACCCGCACTTGCGGCCGACAGGCGCGACAAATCGCTTCGAGCCTGGGTCAATTCAGCTTCCAGGCGCTGGATCTGCTGCGGGTCAAGGGGCGATTGCCCCCTGGCCTCCTCCAAGGCAGCTTCCAGAAACTCGACCAAGCCCTTTTGTTCCTCGAGTGGATTCATGGTTGCTCTTTCATTCCTGGCGGACGGATCTTCGCCACCCGGTGTCTGACGACGCGAACGAATGAGATCCGCATTCGGCGGCCCAAACGCGCTTGCGATGGCCCGATTCCGGTTCCCGGGGCCGCCTCCGGGGCCAAGCCCTCAGAAAAATATTATCATAATCCCTCGTCCAGTCACGCCAAATTTGACCGCCGGCCGATGGCCGGGACTGTTTCTCCCCTCCCATGCGAGCCCTGTTCGGTTCCATGGACAAAACCGGGGGATTTTGTCTATAATTCCGCGTTTTTGTTGGCATTAGCCCGCACTTCTCACCAGGTCGCTGGAGGCAGAACAAAAGTAGTTTATCTTCAGTAACCTTGATTGGCTCCATGTAAAGGGCTTGCAGGTAACAGAAGGCGCTGGGCACGCCCTGGCTTGTCCTTTTCCCTTCAGCGCGCACATGCTCCCTCGACCGTAGTGACCGCTACGCTCTTCGGTCGCGAGCACGCGCTGAAGGGAAAATTCCTGCGCCATGATCATGCCCCCTGGTGAGAAATGCGGGCTGCCGAGCCCCGCCGCAGGAGTTCCCCCTCCGGATTCATCGTCATGAAACTGAAGGACACCATCAATCTGCCCCGAACCGGCTTTCCGATGAAGGCCAGCCTTCCCAACCTGGAACCGCGCATACTGCAACGGTGGGACCAGTTGCAACTGTACCGGAAGATCCGCGACCTCAGAGCCGGAAGTCCGGCGTTCCTCCTGCACGACGGACCTCCCTATGCCAACGGCAACATCCATATCGGACATGCCGAAAACAAGATTCTCAAGGACTTCATCGTCAAGTCGAAGACCATGGCGGGTTTCAACGCGCCCTACATCCCCGGATGGGACTGTCACGGACTGCCGATCGAGATCAAGGTCGACCAGGTGCTCGGCAGGAAAAAGGCCGGCATGACCCGTGTCCAGGTTCGCCGCGAATGCCGAAAGTACGCCGGCAAGTTCGTGGAGTTGCAGAAACGGGAGTTCATTCGACTGGGCATCCTCGGGGATTGGGACGCACCCTACCTCACCATGAGCCACCGCTACGAGGCCGCCATCGCCCGCACCTTCGGCCAGTTCGTGAGCGAGGGATATGTCTACAAGGGACTGAAACCCGTGCACTGGTGCTGCTCCTGCCGCACGGCTCTGGCGGAAGCAGAGGTCGAATACGAGGACCACACCAGTCCTTCCATCTACGTCAAGTTTCCCTTGACGTCGGATCCCACCCTGTTGGATCCGGCTCTCGGAGGCAGGAGGGTGTCGGTGGTGATCTGGACGACCACCCCCTGGACGCTGCCCGCCAACCTGGCCATCGCCTTCAACGCCAATCTGGAGTATTCGGCGGTGGAGGTCGGAGACGAGGTCTACCTGATCGCCTCCGAACTGGTGGCAGCCACGGCAGAGGGATGCGGATTCAAGCCCGGAAGGACCCTGGCCACAATGGAGGGCAGGAGGCTGGCCAACCTCGTGGCCCGACACCCCTTCCTGGACCGCAGCTCGCCGGGTCTGCCGGGCGAGCATGTCACCCTGGAGCAGGGTACCGGATGCGTGCACACGGCTCCCGGACACGGCCACGAAGACTATGCCCTGGGCAAGGCCCACGGTCTGGATATCTACTGCCCGGTAGACGGCGGAGGGAGGTTCGTGGCCGGCACTCCGCACGTCGAGGGCATGCGCATCTTCGATGCCAACGGAACGGTCCTGGAACTGCTCCGCGATCGTGAGGCCTTGCTGGCGTCCGAGACCATTTCTCACTCCTACCCGCACTGCTGGCGCTGTCACAAGCCGGTCATCTTCCGGGCCACGCCCCAGTGGTTCATCTCCATGGAACACCACGACCTCAGGGGCAAATCCCTGGAGGCCATCCAGGGCGTCCGCTGGCTCCCGGAATGGGGGCGGGAGCGCATCTCCGGCATGATTGCCAACCGCCCCGACTGGTGCGTCTCGCGGCAACGGGTCTGGGGGGTTCCCATTACCGCCTTCTATTGCGAAGGCTGCGAGGAGCCGTTGCTGGAGCCCGAAGCCATCGACCGCGTGGTTGCCATCTTCGAGGAGGAAGGGGCGGATGCCTGGTTCAGCCGTCCCGTCGATGATTTCTTGCCCCGGGGCATCCGCTGCCGAGGGTGCGGGGCGGACCGGTTTCGCAAGGAATCCGACATTCTGGACGTCTGGTTCGACTCGGGGGCCAGCCAGGCGGCAGTGTTGGGCCACCACCCCGATCTCCCCTGGCCGGCCGACATGTACCTGGAGGGCAGCGACCAGTACCGGGGCTGGTTTCACAGTTCCCTGCTGATTGGTGTGGCTACCCGCCAGGGAGCACCCTACCGGCAGGTCCTCACCCACGGCTGGACGCTGGATTCCGAGGGACACGCCATGTCCAAGTCGCGGGGCAATGTGATCGAGCCGCAGAAAATCATCAGGAGAGACGGCGCCGAAATCCTGCGGCTCTGGGTGGCGGCCAGCAACTGCAGGGAGGACATTCGGATCTCTCCCGATCTGATTCGCCGCCTTTCCGACGGCTACCGCAAGTTCCGCAACACGGCTCGTTTCATGCTGGGCAACCTCTCGGATTTCTCTCCCGCCGAGCACTCCGTGGCAACTCCCGAACTGGAGGAGCTGGACCAGTGGGCCCTGGTGCGGACCAGCCGGCTTCTCGAGAAGGTTTACGATTGGTACGAAGCTTACGAGTTTCATCGGATTTACCATCGAGTCTACGATTTCGTGACGGTTGACCTCAGCTCCTTCTACTTCGACGTCCTCAAGGATCGACTCTACACGGCCGCGCCCGATGCGCATCCGCGGCGCTCGGCGCAGACCGTGCTCTACCTCATCCTGGAAGCCTTGACCCGGGCGCTGGCTCCAATCTACAGCTTTACCTGCGAGGAGATCTGGGAGCACCTCTCATCCAAGGCCGACAGACCGGCAAGCGTGCACATAGCGCGCTTTGTACCCGCCAAAAGCCTGGTCGAAGGACTGTCCTCCCAAACGATGAAGCGGCTGGACAATTGGGATCTGCTTATCCGGGTACGCTCCACCGTGCTGAAGGTCCTGGAGGAGGCTCGCCAGGCCAGGTTCATCGGGAATTCCCTGGAAGCCAAGGTCACCCTGGCCGGGGACGATGGCTTCGCTCCGATCCTGAAGAGCTACGAAGCGATGCTGCCGGCGCTGCTCATCGTGTCGCAGGTAGAGTTGGGCGCCGCATCCGGAGAGACACCCTTTTTCGGGGAAGCGGATGGACTCCGGGCCTCGGTGAGCCGGGCCGAGGGGAAAAAATGCGAGCGCTGCTGGATGTACTCCACCGATGTCGGAAGCGATCCCGATTTCCCGGGAGTCTGCACGAGGTGTGCCTCCACCCTCAAGGAACTCGGTGTCACGCCCGACCAACTGGACCCGGGCACGGCAGCACCCTGACCGACCGCCGGCGGCCAATTGGGTCAACCCGTCTCGACTACAGCTCAATCGGTAACTCCGCCCCATGAAACGGCTTCTTTACTTCCTGATTGCCCTCGCCGTGTTTCTGAGCGACCGCCTGACCAAGTGGCTGATTGAAGAGGATCTGGGGCTCTATGAGTTCAAGACCGTCATCCCCGGGTTTCTCGAGCTCACCCATACCCGAAACACGGGCATGGCCTTCGGCATCCTCAGCAGCTCGGCTTCGCCCTGGGTCCCCGTTGTGCTGGCGATCGTCTCCACTCTGGCCTTTCTGCTCATCCTGGGATTCGCCCTGCGCAACCCGGTCAGCCGCGGCCGGCTGCAGTGGGGGCTGATGCTGATTCTCGGGGGCGCCGCCGGCAACCTCCATGACCGTCTCGCCTACGGCTATGTGACCGACTTTATCGATGTGTTCTACGGGAGCTACCATTGGCCGACCTTCAACCTGGCCGACTCGGCCATCACCGTCGGGATCGGCCTGTTCCTGATTGAGATTCTGACCCGGGAATTCGACCCGGAGGCCGGTGGCCCCTTGGCGGGATCCTGAGAGGACCTCCATTGTTTCCCATTCTGCTGGACTTCGGTTACTTTCCGCTCCACACCTATGGATTCCTGCTGGCATTGGCCTTTCTGAGCGCGCTCTGGTTCACGGCCCGGGCCGCCGGACGGGAAGGCATCGACAAGGGGGCCGTCTACGATCTCGGGGTCTATATCGCCGTCTCTGCGCTGCTTGGCGCCAAGCTCCTCTTCCTGGTTACCGAGTTTCGTTTCTACGCCTCCCATCCGGACGAAATCCTCTCTCTGGCTACCCTGCGTTCCGGAGGGGTCTACTACGGGGGGTTCATCCTGGCGGCCATCGCCGGAATCTGGATGAGCCGGCGAAAGGGTCTGCCGGTTTGGAAGGTGGCCGACCTCTGCTCTCCAGGCATCGCCCTGGGACAGGCCATTGGCAGACTCGGATGTTTCTCGGCAGGGTGCTGCTACGGCAAGCCCACCTCCCAGCCCTGGGGAATCTTCTTCAGCGATCCCTACAGCCACCAGGTCGTTGGGGTTCCCCTGGACGTTTCGCTGCATCCCGTCCAACTGTACCAGGCCGCCGCCAACCTGGCGCTGTTCGGCCTGTTGTGGTTCAGTTTGAGCCGAAAACGATTCGACGGCCAGGTGTTCATCCTCTACCTGGTGGGATACGCGGCTTCCCGCTTTCTGATCGAGTTCTTCCGGGGAGACGCCGGCCGTGGCTTCGTATTCGGCGGGGTGCTGTCCACCTCCCAGTTCATCGGTCTGCTCCTGTTCCCTGCGGCGGCTGTGCTATTTCTGGTGCTGAGACAGCGCCATCGTGCAGCCTCGGCCAGTTAGACCGCTGCCGCGACCGCCTGCAGCCGGTGAGGCAAACCGCATGAACCGCCCACCCGATTCCACCCCGGAGCTGAAGCTTCTCCCCCAGGCCGGCGACCACGGAAACCGCCTGGATCGATTCCTGCAGGATCATCTTCCCGACCGGAGCCGGGCCCGGATTCAGGCGCTGATTCAAGCCGGCCATGTCCGGATCGAAGGGAGCGCCTGCAAGGCCAGTTACCGAATCAAGGGCGGGGAGGACATTCGCATCCGTCTCGTTTCCCCCGGTCCCGCCCGATTGGAGGCGGAACCCATTCCCCTGGAAATCGTCTACGAGGATGACGACCTGGCCGTGGTCGACAAACGAGCCGGTATGGTCGTCCACCAGGGAGCCGGAGTGCGGACCGGCACCCTGGTCAACGCCCTGCTCCACCGGTTTCGCACCCTTTCCGAGGCAGGGGGCGGAGAGCGACCCGGCATCGTGCACCGTCTCGACAAGCAGACCTCGGGCTTGATGGTCATTGCCAGGAACGACCTCAGCCATCACCGGCTGGCGCGGCAGTTCCAGTCCCGGCAAGTGACCAAGAAATATATCGCGCTGGTGCACGGCGCGGTCCAACGGGAAAGGGGCGAGATCCGGAGCGCCATCGGGCGGGACCGGGTCCGACGCATCCGGATGACTACCCGGAGCAGGCAGGCCCGTCCGGCCCACACCGCCTATCGGGTGCTGGAGAGATTTCCCGGGCTCACCCTGCTGGAACTGAACCTCAAGACCGGCCGCACTCACCAGATCCGGGTCCATCTCAGCTCGGAAAATCACCCCGTGGTCGGCGACACCCTCTATGGAGCCCCTGCCCGTGTTCTCGCCGGTGATTCGGGGCGTCCCCTGCCCCGCCTGGGACGGAACTTCCTGCACGCCGCCAACCTGCGATTCCACCACCCCCGGCACCTGACCCCCCTGGAGTTTTCCTCCCCTCTGCCCGAGGAACTGCAAGGCTTCCTGGAGCACTTGCGGGACGGTTGACGACCACAGACCTCCCCTCTATACTTTTCCCATGAACGGTTTGCGCAGTCGACCCCGGAGATTCTTGTGCAGGGCGGTCCTGGCCGGCTTGATCCTGTCGGGAGGGCTGACAGTACCCTGCTCCCGGGTCGAGGCCCAAAGCGGGAGCAGTGGCGGCGTGGGAGTCACCAAGAGCCCGAAGGAAAGGATTCAGGTCGACGTCCACCTCGTCAACGTCCTCTTCACGGCCCGGGACAAGAAAGGGAACCTGGTTCCAAACCTGACTCGAGACCGTGTCAGGGTCTTCGAAGACGGCCGGCTGCAGACCATCACCAACTTTTCCCGGGAGTCGAATCAGCCGTTGGCTGTCGTCCTGCTGATGGATAGCAGCTCCAGCGCCAGGGCCAGCCTCAAGGTGCAGCAGGAAGCCGCCATCGATTTCTTCCACAACACCATCAAGCGCAAACGGGACAAAGGCATGCTGATGACCTTTGACTCCACCGTCGACGTGCTGCAGGACTTCGTGGACGATCCCGACAGGCTGTCCAAGGCCGTCAAGTCGGTGAGAATCGGGGGCGGGACCAAGATGTACG
Organism: Acidobacteriota bacterium; assembly: GCA_009841055.1. Classification (GTDB taxonomy): domain Bacteria; phylum Acidobacteriota; class Terriglobia; order Versatilivoradales; family Versatilivoraceae; genus Versatilivorator. The sequence goes on along the minus strand of VXMN01000276.1, from coordinate 6,701 downwards.
ACGCCATTCAGGTCGCCTGTCAGGAGAAACTGGCGGGGCTGACCGGACCGAGACGCATCCTGGTGCTCATCGGCGACGGCGACGACAACATGAGCTATGAAACCTTCGACTCGGCTACGGCCGTCGCTCAGCGATCCGAAGTATCCGTTTACACCATCAGCACCAACAACAGTGGATTCTTCGGGATGGCCCAGCCCAAGCAGGACAAGCTCCTGAAGCGCCTGGCCGAGGCCACCGGAGGCAGAGCCTACTTCCCTCCCAAGATCGACGACCTGGCCATGAGCTTCTATCGAATTTCCGAGGAACTGCGCAGCCAGTACTCGGTGGCCTACCGCTCCAGCAACTCCAGCCGCGATGGTGCTTTCCGTCGAATCAAGATCAACGTAAAGGGCAAAAAGGTCAAGCTGCAGTACCGGAAGGGCTACTACGCGCCCACCAGTTAGCCTCGCCCCCGCTCTGCCGGGCAGATCATTCGAGGAAGAAACTGTCGATCGAATTTGAAGACGAACCACAAATGGACACAAATGGACACGAATAGGGATAAACCTCTTGCCGATTTTCTTCGTGGCCCTTCGTCGTTCTTCGTGTGTCTTCGTGGATTTCTTTTTTTGGCCTTTGTGGTTCACTCGCGTTTGTTGCAGGTAAGGGCACTTGCTCCATGCTGAAGCCGCAAACCCATCTTCGAGGGCCTCTGATTCTGGGTTGCTTGATTGCCCTCAGCCTGTCGACGGGTCTGCCACTGCCGGCCCAGTCGCCCGCGGGCGGAGACACCGAGCAGGACTCCTTCACTTTGAGAATCCCGGTCAACCTGGTGCTGGTGCCGGTTTCCGTCCGGGACAGCAACGATCAACCGCTCTACGGCCTGGAGAGGGAGGACTTTAGAGTGTTTGAGGAGGACGTGCTGCAGAGGCTCACCTATTTCTCTTCGGACCCGCTTCCGTTGTCGGCGGTGCTGCTGATCGACCGCACGCTCAATTCCCAGGCCCAGTCGCGGCTGGAGGCCACGCTACTGGCCCTGATCGAGTCCTTCAGCGCCTTTGACGAAATAGCCGTCATCAAGTTCGACCACACCCCGAACCAACTCCTGGACTTCACCCTGGACAAGAGGAAGGTTCTGGAGGCTTTGCGGAACCGGATCAACTGGGACCCCCATTCACCGGCAATGACCAGCGGCCCCTTTTCCCGGAAAACGACCCTGGGAGGCATCGAGCTGGACAACGCCCGGGGCACGGTGCAACCGCCCAAGACCTGGAACACTCATATTCACGACGCCGTGTTTGCGGCGGTCCAGGCCTTGCGGCGCCGGCGGTCGCGTGAACGGCGAAAGATGATCCTCATTATTTCGGAGGGCCGGAATGCCCCCGGAAACCGCAACTCCTACGAGGACACCCTGGAGGCATTGCTGAGGGCTGAAATCGTGGTCTACGGGATCACTCCGGTGAGATCGGTTCTGACGGGGGGCGCTGTCGCCAAGTATGCCAACGCCACCGGGGGAGAAATGCTGTTTCCGTTCAAGTCCGACCGCCTGGCCAGGACCTATCCGATCATCACCCGGTCCGCCAGGAACCAGTACGTGTTGGGTTACATTCCCAACACCTTGCCCGATACGGTCTCCTTCCGCAGAATCCGGGTATACGTGGAGAGCAATCGAATCAAGAACCTCACGGTCAAGAGCCGCAAGGGATACTACGCCGTTCCCTCCTACTAGATCGTTTCCCGTCCACCCTCAGACCCCTGTGACCTCCGGGTCCCAGATGTACTTGTGCATCTGTAGCTGCAGGCGTACCTTCAGGTTGTCCTCCAGGAGCCATTCGGCCAGTTGTCGGGGGGGCAGCTTCCCGAACACGGTCGAGAACAGGACCGAACAGCGTTCGGTGAGCCGGTGCTCCTGCAAGGCCTTTCTGGCCCACAGGTAGTCGGTTCGATCGCCGATCACGAACTTGACTTCGTCCCGGGATTGAAGCTTGGCCAGATTGCCGTACAGGTTGCGTTGAGATTCTCCGCTGCCGGGACACTTCAAATCCAGAATCTTGATGACCCCGGGATTGACCCGGCCGACATCCAGGCTGCCGCCGGTCTCCAGCAGGACCGTGTAACCTCCGCCGACCAGTTCGTCCATGAGCGGAAAGACGTCCTCCTGCAGCAGGGGTTCCCCCCCGGTGAGTTCGACCAGGGGACAGTCGAAAGACTTCACCTCCCGCAAGACCTCCTCAACGGTGTAGTCCTTGCCCTCGTAAAACGCGTACTCGGTGTCGCACCAGGAACACCGCAGGTTGCAGTAGGTCAACCTCACGAATACGCAAGGCAACCCGGCAAAGGAGGACTCTCCCTGGATGCTGCGATAGATCTCGTTGACTTTCATTCCAGGCGGATCATGCGGGAGTGAAACAAGGGAGGTTCAAGGCCTGTCGGGAATAAGATTATTTAACATCGATGCACAGGATTTACAGGATTTACAGGACGAGAGCTTCCTGCACCAGAAGCCAGCTCAGACGATGATCGCATCCGGATTTCAGGTGCAACTGCTTGTCTATTTCGGCAAACCCACGCTCGAATTCAATGGCTTTACCTGAACCAACACGGATGCCCGGGAACACCGGCCAACCGTCTCCAAAAAAATTCCTGTGCATCCTGTACATCCTGTGCATCGATGTGAATAAACCATTTACCCCTGCGTTACCTTGAACCGGTTTCCAGCCACCAAGCGCTGGCGTTTGTTTCAGACAAGCAGGGGATTTGCCTCTAGCGAACCTCCAGCTCGCTGTCCAGAAACCGAGGATCGTCACGCCACTTGGGTCTCACCTTGACGAACAGCTCCAGATAGACCGGCTTCCCCAGCAGGCGTTCAATGTCTCTGCGGGCAGCGGCGCCGATGGTCTTCAGCTTCTGTCCCTGGCGTCCGATGACGATCTTCCTCTGGGATTCCCTTTCCACGCAAATGTCGCAATAAATCCGAACCGTTGGCGCCTCTTCCTCTTCTTCGAACCGCTTCAGAACGACGATGGTCGAATAGGGAAGTTCCTGCTCGGTATGCCTGACCACCTTCTCCCGAACCATTTCGGCCGCCAGAAAACGTTCCGGCGAATCGGTGAACTGTGAGTCGGGGAAATAGGCCGGTCCCGTCGGAAGGTATTTCAGGATCTGTTCCAGCAGCACGTCCAGGTTGTCCCCCTTCAGGGCCGACACGGGGATAATCTCGGCGAACCGGAACTGCCTGGAATAGAAATCGATGAGGGGAAGCAGCCTGGCCTTGGCCAGCAGGTCGATCTTGTTGAGCAGCATCAGCGTAGGCAAGCCGCGCTGCTTGATCAACTCCAGAAGATAGCGGTCGCCGGAACCGAAGGCGGCGGTGGCGTCCACCATGGCCAGCAGCAGATCTATGCCCTCCAGGGCATCGTAAACCGCCCGCATCATGCGGCGGTTCAGCTCATATCCCGGCTTGTGCACTCCGGGAGTATCGGCAAAGACGATTTGTCCTTCCGCCTGGGTGTGGATGCCCAGAATTTTGTGCCGCGTGGTTTGGGGCTTGTCCGAGACGATGGATATCTTTTCGCCCAAGAGGTGGTTGAGCAGGGTGGATTTTCCCGAATTGGGGCGCCCGATCAAGGTGACGAACCCCGATTTGAACGCGGCATTCCCCGTCTCGGCGAGCGAATCTCCGGAAGACAGCACCTGAACCGGAGAGTCTTCGTTGGCTGTCATGGGTTTTCAGCCGGCGCTCCTCACCGCCCGAGCTGCGGCGGGACGGTTTGCCGGGCACGCAACTTGCTGATTCTGCGGTGGTCGGCTTCCTGAACCTCAAACCGAACCCCCTGAGTGTCGTACTTCTCGCCTGTGAGGGGAACCCTGCCAAACACCGAGGTGAGGAATCCGGCCACGGTGGTGGTCTCCTCACTGTGCAGCCTGATGTGAAACAGGTCCTCTACCTCCTCGATGGCCGTATTCCCCGGAATCAGATAGGAACCATTGGCGTCCCTGGCCAGCGGCGAATTCTCCGCGACCTCGTCTTCGTCATGGATTTCGCCTGCGATCTCCTCCAGGATATCCTCGATAGTCACCAACCCGGCCACGCCTCCATGCTCGTCAACCACAATGGCCATGTGGGAGGACTGCCGCTGCAATTCCGCCAGCAACTCGGCAACCCTTTTGGTCTCGGGAACGAACTGGATGGGCCTCACCAGGCTCTCCAGGTTGTCGTGGGTCACCGGAGTGTCCCAAATGTCGATCAGGTCTTTCAGATAGACAAATCCCTCGATGTTCTCAACATGATCCCGGTACACCGGAACCCGTGAGTGCTTGGTAGAGGTAATCAGTTGCTTGAGCATCTCCGGGGTGGCATTGACGTTGATGGTCACCATATGGGTTCGGGGAACCATGATGTCCCCGGTCACCGTCTCCCCGAATTCGACCACCGACTGTATGAGATCCTCTTCTCCCTTCTTCAGGATTCCCTCTTCCTGGCCCACGTCGATAAAGGCCTGAATTTCCTCTTCAGTGTGCTGCTCCGTCTTTTCCTCCTCGACCTCGGGAGCATTGAAGCGCCGGAACAGCCGCAAGCTGGACGCAAGCGGATAGGCCAGAACCTTCAAGAACGGTCGCAGCAACCGATAGCTGGGCAGCAGGGTGAGGACCGCCCTTTCGGGCTTGTGGAAGGTGCAGATCCTGGGGATCAACTGCCTGAAGATCACCACCACCAGAAACATGAGACCGAGAGCCGCCGGCAGGGTGGCGAGGTAGCTGTCGAATTGCGAGTGCAGGTACCCCGTCAGGACGATGGCAATGGAAGCGCTGCAGACCTGGATCCCCACGTAGATGTCAACCTGGCTCTCCAGGCGGCTGTCCATCAACTGCCTGATCTGTCCGGCGGACTCCGGCGAAAGCTTTTCCACCATTCGCCGCATGGCCACTTTGTTGGTGCGGCTGAGGCTCATTTCAAGGATCGACAGCAGCGTCAAAACCAGCAGGAAGAGGAGGGCTGCCAGCAGCACCCCAGCCGTGATCATAGGAGTTCTCTCTGTAGCCTCAGCTCCTTGCGGCGCATCTGCCCCTGGTCGAGCTCATGGTCGAAGCCCAGCAGGTGGAGCCAGCCGTGAATCATGAGCGTGCAGATCTCCCGCTCCAGGGAGTGATTGCGCTTGAGGGCTTGTCGATAGGCGGTTTCAATGGAAATCATCATATCACCCAGGTAGCGATTGTCAACGCCGGCCGGCTGGGCAACCTGCGCCGGAAAAGAGAGAACGTCGGTGGGTTCGTCCTTTTCCCGAAAGCGGCGATTGTAGCGGCGAATGGTCCGGTCAGAGGTCAGAATAACGCTGAAGTCGACGGCGTCCGCCTTGGCCCGGCCGGCAAGCCCCAGGGCGAATTGGCGGAGCCGTTTCAGCGGGACCGCATGCCGGCGCTGGCGGTTGAGAACAAGGACCTCGGGCATCAATGGCGACCTGGCTCAGTCATCGGCGTGTGGACGGCTATTTCGAATCCGGCTCAGAGGCCGGGTCGGAGCCCGGAATGCCGTCGGGCGCAGACGTGGCGGCCGGCTTTTCCGACTCGTAGGCATCGTAGGCGCGAACGATCCGTTGCACCAGGGGATGACGGACGACGTCGCCTTCGTGAAAGTAGACCATATCGATTCCCTTGACCTCGGAAACGATGCGGCTGGCCTCCACCAAACCGGAGACCTTGCCGGGTGGCAGATCGATCTGGGTGATGTCTCCCGTGATCACCGCCTTGGAATGAAAGCCGATGCGGGTCAGAAACATCTTCATCTGTTCTGAAGTGGTATTTTGCGCCTCGTCCAGAATCACAAAGGAATCATTGAGGGTCCGGCCTCGCATGAAGGCGATCGGCGCGATCTCGATGGTGCCCCGTTCCAGGTAGCGATCCACCTTGTCGATGTCCAGCATTTCGTAGAGCGCATCGTAGAGGGGGCGCAGGTAGGGGTCCACCTTGTCCTGCAGACTGCCCGGCAGGAAACCCAGGCGCTCGCCGGCCTCCACGGCAGGTCGGGCCAGGATGATCCGGTTGACCTGCCGAGCCAGCAAGGCAGCCACGGCCATGGCTACGGCCAGGTAGGTCTTCCCGGTGCCGGCCGGGCCGATACCGAAGACCATGTCGAACTTTTCGATGGACTGGAGGTAGAGGTGCTGGTTGAGGCTGCGGGGAGTGATCTGTTTTCGGCCCGAAAGGCGCCTCGGAGGAATGAGAACACAGTCTTTCAGGCGAACCCCGGGGTCTTCGGAAATGATCTTCAGGATGGACTTGAAGTCCCCGTTGTTGAATTGAAATCCCTGCTCCCGGACCTGATTGAAGTCCCGTACTGCCCTTTCGACGATTTCAACGTCTCCTGCCTTCCCTTCAATGACCAGGGTGTCAGACGCTAAGGAGAGTCGGACATCGAAAACGTTTTCGACAAAGGCCAGGTTTTCGTCGAGGGTTCCGAAGATCGTCTCCGCCCCATGGCCGAGGGCGACACTCTTCTTCATCATGCCGGGTGGTCCGGTCTCCTCCTTCAGTGACGGGATTACGAAGAGTTTGACACAGCCGCGCGTTTGCGGTCAAGGAGGGGAAACCGTGTCTGAAACACTCCGGTTTCAGACAGTGGTCAGTGATTAGTGGTTAGTGGATAGCCCCGCCCCCGCCCCAGATGACGGGGCGGATCATTCGAGGGTGAAACTGCCGATCTCTTTTGAAGACGAACCACGAAT
>VXMN01000085.1 GCA_009841055.1 Acidobacteriota bacterium | reverse complement strand
CAGCAAGGCCGTGCGTCCCGATTTCTCCAGAATTGTCTCCTGAAGCCGCCCCCGCACTACCTTCAAGGATCCGGCCGGCAATCCTTGCAAGGCCTGCAGCACCGGCGCCACAAACAGCTCGAAGGCCACAAAGGTTGAAACGGGGTTGCCGGGAAGACCGAAAACGAACTGCTGTTCCCGCCTCGCAAAGACCGTGGGTTTGCCGGGCCGCATGCTCACTGCTTCGAAGAGGACTTGAATGCCGAGCTCCTCGAAAACCTCCTCGACCAGATCGTATTTCCCTGCCGAAACGCCGCCGCTCACCAGTAGAAGATCGTTCTCCAGGCCCAGGCGAATTTGCCGCCGGAGCTGTTCCATGGTGTCTCCGGCGGTAGCCAGAACGCGAGGCACGCCACCATGGCTCACGACCTGGGCGGATAGAGAGTAGGCGTTCGAGTTGCGGATCTGCCCCGGACCCGGCTGCTGATCGACGTCGACCAGTTCGTCCCCGGTGGCCAATATGGCGACCTCCGGGCGCCGGAAAACCTGAACCCGCGCCTTTCCCACCGCCGCCAGGCCTCCTACCTCCAGGACACCCAGGCGGGTCGAGGTGGGCATCAGGAGCTCGCCGCACTTGCGCTCCGAGCCTCTGGGAGCGATGTTGGCTCCCGAAGTGACCGCTCGAAGCACCCCAACTACGTTCTCCGGCAGCCATTCCGTATGCTCGACCATGACGACGGCGTCCGCGCCCTTTGGCGCCGGCGCTCCTGTCATGATTTGAATGGCCTCTCCCGATTTCAGAACCCGCGTCGGGACCTCCCCCGCCTTGATCTCACCCACACATCGCAGCCGGGCCGGCAGCGGATCGAGGTCCCGGGCCTTGACGGCATATCCGTCTCGCATGCTGCGGTCGAAAGGCGGCTGGTCCGTGTCGAGGTGCACCGGCTCGGCCAGGACCCGACCCTGCGAGGCCGGCAAAGGCACCACTTCGGCGGCCAGCCGGTCGGGCCGGATCGAGCGGCAATGGTCCAGAACAATTTCTCTGGCAGCCTTCACGGTCAGCATTTAAAAGGACCCGATTTGACGGATGGCCGATGCAGCCTGCGGCCTGCCCGCAACACGAGATTCGATAACGCCGCACCGGTCGGTTTTCGGGGAGGAGCTTGCCGCAATCCCGGGCTAAACCGGGATTCCGCCGGTGCCGGTACCGGCGCCACTATGATACAGGGCTGCCGGTGTCTGCCGGAATCAAATCTTGGCTCAAGAAAAAGTGACAGTCGATCTCGAGAGGGTGAACCACCTCGTTCCGGAGTCCCCGGGCCGGACCATGAACCCAACATTCGGGCCGACCGGAGCCTCCTCGCGGCTGAGTGGTGCACTTGGCGCGTGGTCCGAGATCGGGTATGCTTCAAGCTCCGAACCCGCGCCACAGCGGGGTTGAGACGTCGTTTCCCAGATACGTCGGGGCGCCATTTGACAGAAAGCGCTTCCAACCGCAGTCCCTTGCAACAGGCCATGGAGAGGATCCGACCGTTTTGGGACCAGAAACTGGTTTTTCTTTCCCAGGTCCTGACCAACTTCGGCACAGTGGGGGCCATCGCTCCCAGCTCGCCACTTCTGGCCAAAGCGATTGTCCGTCCTCTTCGAAACCGGCCGGAACGCCCCATTTCAGTCCTGGAAGTGGGTGCGGGGACCGGCGTCTTCACCTCCCGTATTCTCAAGTTCCTGGGCCCGGGCGATCAACTGGATGTTTACGAGTCGAATCCCAGGTTCTGCCGGTACTTGAGTCGCTTCCTCCAGGACCAGGACCCGCAGCTCCGGGGCGTTCGATGCAACCTCCACAATGCCGACGTGCGTCAATTGAAGCAGGCACGGCCTTTCGACTTCATCGTCTGCGGGCTTCCCTTCAACAGCTTCGATGTGCAGACAGTCGATGAAATCCTGGAGATCCTGATGCGCCACCTGGCCGCCACGGGTGTGTTTGCCTATTTCGAATACTCCCTGTCCCCCGCTGTCAGGAGCAGTTTTCTCAAGGCCGCCGACCGCGACCGGCTCCGGAAGGTCAATTACAGAATTGGCGTGTTCGTCCGAAAGCACCAGTTCGACTGCCGCCAGGTGTGGTGGAATCTTCCGCCCGCCAGGGCCCGCTATTGCCGCAAAGCATCGGCCGGCGGCGAATTGCCGGGGACAAGTCGTGACCAGGCTGCCGTGGCAGAGCCGTTTGCACCGCCGGTCAAGCATTGATGCCGCACCAATGAAATCGAGGATAGAAACCATGAAGTCTCCCAGAAAAATCTCCTTCTCTTCCGGACCCATTGCCCTGTTTCTGGCCGGGGTGGTCTTGTCCGCCCTGGTCTTATGGGCCGGATCCCCCGCTGTCGCCGCGCCGGTTCCCGTGCAGCCGGATGACTCCGGCCTGCCGGAGGGAATGGAGCGGGTGACTTCGGTGGAAGGCATCACCGAGTACCGCCTCGACAACGGACTTCGGGTGCTGCTCTTTCCGGACCCCTCCAAGCCCACCATTACCGTGAATATCACCTACCTGGTGGGATCCCTGCACGAGAGCTACGGTGAGACCGGGATGGCGCACCTGCTGGAGCACCTGGTCTTCAAGGGAACGCCAAGACACCCCAACATCCCCCAGGAACTGACCGAGCATGGAGCCCGCCCCAACGGCACCACCTGGTTCGACCGGACCAACTACTTCGAAACCTTCAGAGCTACCGACAAGAACCTGGACTGGGCCCTGGACCTGGAAGCCGACCGGATGATCAATTCCTTCATCGCCAAGAAAGACCTGGATAGTGAAATGACGGTGGTGCGCAACGAGTTTGAGCGCGGGGAGAACAATCCCTTTCGCATCCTCATGCAGCGCTCCCTGGCCTCTGCTTTTCTCTGGCACAACTACGGCAAATCCACCATCGGCGCCCGCTCCGACATCGAAAATGTCTCCATTGACCGTTTGAAGGCTTTTTATCGCAAGTACTACCAGCCCGACAATGCCGTCCTCCTGGTGGCCGGAAAGTTCGAGGTCGCCAGCACCCTGGCCTTGATTGCCAAGAAATTCGGGCCCATTCCCCGCCCGACCCGAAGGCTTCAGAAACCCTATACTTCCGAGCCCACCCAGGATGGTGAACGCGCGGTCACGCTGCGGCGCGTGGGAGACGTGCAGTTGCTGATGGCCGCCTACCACATTCCCGCGGGATCCCATCCCGACTTTGCCGCCCTTGACCTCATGACCCATATCCTGGGCGATACACCCTCGGGGCGGCTGCACAAGGCTCTGGTCGAAACCAAGAAGGCCAGCCGAGTCTACGGCTACAACTTCCAATTGCACGACCCCGGGGTTGCCATGCTGGGCGCGGAAGTACGCAAGGAGGATTCACTGGAGGAGGCCCGGCAGGCCTACCTGAGCACCATCGAGGGCATCCGTCGGGAGCCGCCCAAAGCGGAGGAGGTGGAGCGGGCGAGGACGCAGTTGCTGAAAAACATCGACCTGGCTCTCAACGACGTGAATCGAGTGGGCTTGAACCTGAGTGAATGGGTCGCCATGGGTGACTGGCGCCTTTTTTTCCTCCATCGGGACCGCATCAGAAAGGTGACTCCTGAAGATGTGCACCGGGTGGCGTCCACTTACCTGAAATCATCCAACCGAACCCTGGGGCAGTTCATCCCCACCGAGGACCCGGAGAGAGCTGAAATCCCCAAACGCCCCGACATCGCAGCCATGCTCAAGGACTACAAGGGGGACGCCGCTGTCGCCGCGGGTGAGGCATTCGACCCATCTCCCGGCAACATCGAGTCTCGAGTGCAACGACTGACGATCGGACCCAACCTGAAGCTGGCGCTGCTCCCCAAGAAAACGCGCGGCAGCACGGTTGTCGCCAATCTAAGACTTCATTTCGGCGACGAGAAGAGCCTGATGCATAAGAACACCATCGCGGGTTTGACCGGATCGATGCTTATGCGAGGTACGTCGGAGAGAACCAGGCAGGAGATCCAGGATGCGCTGGACCGGCTCAAGGCGACAGGCGGCGTCTCGGGAGGGGCGACCGGCGCCTCCGCATCGATGGAGACCGTCAAGGAAAATCTTCCCGAAGTCCTGCGTCTGATCGGGGAGGTGCTTCGCCAGGCTTCCTTTCCTGAAGGGGAGTTCAACACCCTCAAGGAGGAACGACTGGCCGCCATAGAGCAGCAGATGAGCAATCCCCAGGCGATAGCCGCAAGCACCTTTGCGCGCCACGGCAATTCTTATCCCAAGGGGCACGTCCACTACTCGCCCACCTTTGACGAGCGAATCGCCGCCATCAAGTCTGCGACCCTGGAGGATGTGAAAGGATTCCACCGGGATTTCTACGGCGCCTCGAACGGAGAAGTGGCCATATCGGGCGACTTCGAAATCGACAGCATCGTTGAGGTCCTGAAAGAAGTCTTTCCGGATTGGAACAGCCCCGGCGCTTACAAGAGAGTTGAAAACCCCTATCAGGACATTGCCCCGGCCAACCGCTCGGTAGAGACCCCCGACAAGGCAAACGCGGTCTTCATCGCCGGAATGCCTCTTGCCGTCGGCGACAGCCACCCGGACTACCCGGCGCTGGTGCTGGGCAACTACATGTTGGGCGGCGGATTTCTCAACTCGCGCCTGGCGGTGCGCATTCGCCAGAAAGAGGGACTCAGCTACGGAGTGCGAGCCTATCTGGAAGCGAGCGCCAAGGACAAGCACGGCTCCTTTTCCACCTGGGCCATTGCGGCGCCGCAAAACATCGAGAAAGTGGAAGCGGCATTCCGGGAAGAGATTGAGCTCGCCCTCAAGGACGGTTTTACCGACAAGGAAATTGCGGCGGCCAAGTCGGGATACTTGCAGTCGCGGCAGGTCAGCCGATCTCAGGACAGCCGCCTGGCCGGCACCATGACCAGTCGCCTTTTTCAGGGCCGGACGCTGGCCTGGGACGAGGACTTCGAGCGGAAGATCGATGCTCTCACCGCAGACCAGATTGTTTCCGCCCTGAGACGCCACCTGGATCCTGACAAGATGACCATCGTCAAGGCAGGTGACTTTGCTGCAGCCGCCAAGGAGTAGAACTGCCTCGAGTCGTTCGGAGACTGAAGCCGTCGAGAGTAATTGGCAGCCACCCGGGAGGCGGTGCCATGCAGTGCTGGAAGTGCGGCGCGTCCGTTGGTCTTGATCCTCGTGCCAGGATCTCGAGAAACGACAGCTGCGAGCATTGCCACAGCGACCTGCATGTCTGCAAGAACTGCAGATTCCACGATCCGACGGTCCACAACCAGTGTCGGGAAACCCAGGCCGAGTGGATAAGCGACAGGGAGCGGGCAAACTTCTGCGACTACTTTGCTCCCTCCGAGGCAAGAACCGACGCCTCTCCCGGAACCGCCGCCCCCGACGCCAGGTCGGCCTTTGACAATTTGTTCAAGGATTGACCTTGTGAAGAATCGCCGGGCATGCGTGCTGATCAGCGGAGGGCTGGATAGCTGCGTTCTGCTGGCCCATCTTGCCGAACAGGGCCGGGAACTCACTCCCCTCTATGTCCAGGCCGGCCTGGTATGGGAGAGGGTCGAGCTGATATGGCTCCGCAGGTTTCTGGCCCGCCTGAACCATCCCGGACTGAAACCTCTCAGGCGCCTCAGTCTTCCCGTCGAAGACATCTATCAATCCCACTGGAGCACCACCGGCAAAGCTGTCCCCGGGGCTCAAACCGAAGACAGCGCCGTCTATCTACCGGGACGGAACCTCCTTCTCCTCTCCAAGGCGGCGATCTACTGTTCGCTGAACCGAATCGGCGTCATTGCCTTGGGGCTGTTGAAGGGGAATCCCTTCCCCGATGCCACCCCGGCCTTTCTTCACGATATGGCGGGCCTGGCCGGCGACGCTCTATCCCATCCACTCGAGATCGTAACCCCGTTCAGAAGCCTCTCCAAAACAGAGGTGATCCATCTGGGCAAGGCTCTTCCCCTGGAATTGACCTTCTCCTGCATCCGTCCGGTCGGGGAAGAACACTGCGGAGGTTGCAACAAGTGCGCCGAACGCCGGCGCGCCTTCGCCAAGGCGGGGGTGAAAGACAGGACCGGCTACCACCGGAGGACCGGACTGGACATCTGGCCGGAATCCGAAGGGGCGGATCGCGCGGATTCGAACTGAGCCGGTCAGGTCCCCTTCCCCAGCAGCACAATCGGAATGGTCTTCAAGGCGATCTTGACGTCCAGCAGCAGGGACCAGTTATCGATATACTGCAGGTCCAGCTTCATCCACTCGTCGAAATCGATCTCGTTTCTGCCGCGAACCTGCCACAAGCAGGTGAGTCCCGGCTTCATCCGAAGTCGTCGACGCTGCCAGCGCTGGTAGTTTTCCACCTCTCCCGGAAGCGGCGGGCGCGGGCCCACGAAGGACATGTCCCCCTTCAGGATGTTAATGAGCTGGGGCAGCTCATCCAGGCTGAACTTGCGCAGGAAGCGACCCACCGGCGTGCAGCGGGGATCCTTGCCGATCTTGAAGACCGGCCCCGACATCTCATTGAGATGTTGCAGACGGCTCCGGGTGGCTTCGGCGTTTTCGACCATGGACCGGAACTTGTAGAAGACAAACTCCCGCCCTCCCAACCCGCAGCGGATCTGTTTGAAGACTATCGGCCCTTTTGAGGTGGTCTTGACCAAGAGCGCGATCAAGGCCAACAGAGGCGCCGTCAACACCAGGAGCACGCAGGCCAGGACCAGGTCGATGCCGTTCTTGACCAGGAGCAGGTAGTCGTTTTGGGGGGTGGTGGTGAATGTCAGCAGAGGCAGGTCCTGCAGGGCCTCCAGGTAGACCTTGGAAGTCACGTGGGGAAAGAAGCTGAGCATGACCCGGGTCTTGACGCCCTCTTCCTCGCACAGGAGAAAAATCTCCTCCAGCCCTGCCAGCGCATCCTTGGAGACCACGAAAATGACTTCATCGACGGTGTGTTTCTTGATGGCCTCTCCGATTCTGGAGAGTGGAATCCTGGGATAGTCTTCCAGCCGGGAATCGGGCACGGCCTCGGGAGATTCCGGCACGATGCCGACCAGGTGGTACCCCCAGGACCCGGCCTCCTCCAGAACGGCCGCGACCCGTGCGGCACGATCACCACTGCCCACGATCAGGAGATTCCGGTCGCCCGACACCAGTCGGCCGAACCGGGTGACTCCCCTGGCGGCAAACAGGCGGAACGCCAGCCGGAGAAGGAAGTTGACCAGGACGAAAATCAGGATGAAGGGGCGGCTGATGTAGTGGTATTTCAGCAGGAAGATGGCCGCGCTGATGAGGACGCCGCCCAGGAATACCAGCAGCGCCGTTTCCTTGACCATATCCAGCCTGTCGCCGGCCGAGAGGGCGGGCTGCCGCTGAATCAGCAGGGCCAACCCGTTCCACAGCAGGACCACCACCAACAGGAGTCCCACGTAGTCGCGGAAGGGGAACAACTCTCCGAAATAGGCCAGGGGCAGGTGGTCTCGAATCCCATAGGCCAGCAGGAACGAGACTACCGTGACTGCCGTTTCCACCAGGGCGTAAACCAGTCGGGCGATGCGGTACTTGCGCTGCATCATGAGTCATCGCCTCCGTTCACCCCCGGCACCGCCACACGCGGCCGGTCCGCAAACCGGATCAATGGACAAGGATCGCAGGGTTTCCCCATCCGGCCACCCGTCCGACCACGCCGGCGCTCGGGTAGGTTCGTCGCAGTCGAGCCAGCAGGGGCTCCACTTTCTGTTGGGGAACCGACATCAGGATGCCCCCTGCCGTTTGGGGATCGAAGAGCAGGCTGATCAGCTCGGACGCGATGCCTTCCCTGACGGCAATCCCTGACCCTACGAATTCCCGGTTGGTCTTGTCCCCGCTGGTCAGCATCTTTCTCCCCGCCAACTCCAGAGCCCCCTCCAGCAGCGGGACCCTTGCCGAATCGATTTCAAGACTCACCCGGCTGGCTTGAGCCACTTCCCAAAGGTGCCCCAACAGCCCGAAGCCGGTGATATCGGTCCCGCAACGAATGTGAAAGTCGCGCATGGCTCGGGCTGCCGCCTCTCCCGGCAGCAGCATGGCGCCCACCGCGGCTCCGGCAACTGAAGCTTCTGCGGTTTGAAACTTGATCCCGGTCGAGATCACACCGGTTCCGATGGGCTTTGTCAGGACCAGGAGCTCCCCGGGGCGGGCAGCGCTGTTGGTGGCCACCTGGTCCGGATGGATGATGCCGGTCACGGAATAGCCGAACATGATCTGTTCATTGTCCACGCTATGGCCGCCCAGGAGGGTCACCTTGTGCTGCGACAGGACTTCCAGTCCCCCCCGCATCACCTCGGACAAAATGGCCCAGTCCACCCCCTTCTTGGGAAAACAGGTCACCGATAGCGCCGTCAACGGTGTCCCGGCCATCGCCCAGACGTCGCTGAGCGAGTTCAGAGCGGCAATGCGCCCGTAGTCGAAGGGATCGTCGACGATCGGAGTAAAGAAATCCAGCGTCTGAACCAGGGCCAGATCGTCCTTGAGACGAAATACTCCCGCGTCGTCGGCGGTGTCGAAGCCGACCAGGAGATCGGGATTCCGGGGTTGTCGGGGTAGCTCACTCAACACTTGAATGAGCGCCTGTGGGGCGAGCTTGGAAGCTCAACCCGCGCAGGACACCAGCTCTGTGAGTCGCTTGCGCATCCACGCCTCCGGTTTCTGAGAAACCACCAAAATCGCCCTATTATGCCATGCCTGCGTCCCGAGTTTCCGAGCACGGGGAAAAGAGCTATCCACGAAGCAACACGAAGGACCACGAAGGGACACGAAGTGCGACGGCTCTGTCGCAGTGGAACGGGCTGCGGCCCGGCAAGCCGGTACGCGCCCCCTTGAGGGGCAAGAGGGATGGGAGAGGCGCCCCCCGGGAACGCGGGCGTCTCGCCCGCATGCGCTGCCGTTACGTGCCGCTCAGGTCCCCTGGAATGTAGCACCCGGCAACCCTGCCCCCGTTGCCGGTCTACCCGGGTGGTGGAGATGGGAAAGGCCTTGCCAGTGTTGTGCGGGCGGGACGCCCGCGCTCCCGGGTGGGCTCCCTCTCCTGGCTCTCGCCTTCCACTAGGAGCCCTATTCGAATTCGTGTAGAATCCGAGCCCGAGTCGCCGCTTGCACCCGTTCCAAGCCTGAAGTCCCCTGTTGAGGACCCCAATGGATCAGCCGCTTTTTTCCTCCCTCGACTATTTCCTCATGCTGGCCTACATCCTGCTGGTGGTGGGGGTGGGAGTCTGGGTCGGCCGCGGGCAGCGCTCCACCAAGGAATACTTCCTGGCGGGCCGCTCCATGGGCTGGTTCCCCATCGGGATCTCCACCATCGCCAGCCTCTACAGCGCCATCAGCTACATGGGGGGGCCCTCCGAGTATCGCAGCTACGATTTGCGCCTCACCGTGGGCATATTCTCCATGATCCCCACGGCCCTGGTGGTCATGCTGGTCTTCATGCCCTTCTTTCACCGGCTGCAGGTCTACACCGCCT
This sequence comes from Acidobacteriota bacterium, assembly GCA_009841055.1. Lineage (GTDB taxonomy): Bacteria > Acidobacteriota > Terriglobia > Versatilivoradales > Versatilivoraceae > Versatilivorator. Next base: position 16,351 of record VXMN01000085.1, on the reverse strand, counting down.
ACGAGTACCTGGAAAAGCGGTTCAACGTGACCGTTCGCGCCCTGGCCAGCGCCGTGTTCGTCATCTGGAGGATTCTGTGGATGGGGACCGCCGTGTATGTTCCCTCCCTGGTTCTGCACACCATCACCGGATTTCCCCTGATTCCCATGATCCTGCTGGTCGGCGTGGTGGCCACGCTCTACACGGTGGTCGGAGGCATGCGGGCGGTGATCTGGACCGACGTGGCCCAGTTCTTCGTGCTCTCGGCGGGTTCGGTGCTGGCCCTCTGGGTGGTGGGCGCACACGTCGGGGGGCTTGAGGGCATCTGGTCCGTGGCGGAGCAGGGAGGCAGGACCCGGATTTTCGATTGGACCCCGGACCTCACCACGCGGGTCACTTCCTGGGGAGCTCTGATCGGCAGCCTGGTCGCCAACCTGGGAATGTACGGGGCCGACCAGGTCAGTGTGCAGCGCTATCTTGCGGCCAAGTCGCTCAAGGGCATGCAGAAGTCTTTCATTCTCAACACGGTGGGCGGTTGGGCCATGGGGTTCCTCATGATCGGGATCGGTCTGGGACTCTACGCCTTCTATGCCCTGCATCCCGGGAACCTGCCGGCCACCATCGGCGGAGACAAGGTCTTCCCCTATTTCATTGCTACCGAGATGCCGCTGGGCTTGCGGGGCATGATGATCGCCGCCATCCTGGCGGCCGCCATGTCTTCGATCGACTCCGGGCTCAACTCCTCGGTCACGGCGCTGATCACCGATTTCTTCAAGCGCTTCGGCTGGCTGACTCGGGGAGGTTCGGCTTCCCAGGGTGAAGTGGCCCGGCGGGAGTTGAAAATCTCCCGAGCCCTGACCATGGCGCTGGGCGTCGTCGTCACCGTGCTGGCCTGCTTCGTGGGGGCTCTGGGCACCATCATCGAGATCGCCAACAAGCTGGTGAACAGTTTTGCCGGACCCATGCTGGGGATATTCGTTCTGGGAATGATGACCCGCAAGACCGAGTGGCGCGGAGCCTTCTGGGGCCTGCTGGCGGGCACGGTGGTCACGGCCTGGTGCATCCTGGACAACAGCGTTTCCTTTCTCTGGTTCGGCCCCATCGGGGCGTTGGTCACGGTGCTGGCCGGGCAGGCCGTCAGCGCGTTGCTGGGCGGCCAGAAGACAGACCGCTCCGACCTGGTCTTCCAGTTCCGGCGCGGCTGGTGGCAACGGGCAACCTCCGAGTCGGTAGAGGAATGAGGAAAAAGGTCAGGCGCCAAAGCAGCGGGCGGATTCTCTTCCGGCCGTAACACCGCTTATGAACAAGGCTCCCCAACCCAATCCATCCATGGACCCCGGCATCCCTTCCTGGAGCCGCGGCGACCTTCCTCCATCCCCCCGTTTCGGATGGCGCCAGATCACATCTCTCATCGGTCCGGGGATCGTCATGGTAGGGGTGTCGATCGGGGCCGGAGAGTGGCTCTTCGGTCCGGCCGTGACGGCCCAGTATGGCGGGACGCTCCTCTGGCTTGGTGGTTTGAGCATCCTCATGCAGTTGTTCTACAACCTGGAGGTGATGCGCTACACGCTCTACTGCGGAGAGCCGGTGCACGTGGGGTTTTGCCGATCCTGGCCCGGCCGCCGTTTCTGGATCCCCTTCTACGCGGTCCTGGAGTTTTCCAGTATCTGGCCCTTCATGGCCTCCAACGCGGCCGTGCCCCTGGCGGCCGCCATGCTGGGCCATTTGCCCGGCGCCGGAATGACCAGTTGGTTGGGCTTCGACATGTCGGAAGCGGGTCTGGTCAAAGTGCTGGGCTACCTCATCTTCATCCTGGCCTTTGTGCCCCTGATCTTTGGGGGAACGGTATACCGCCTGATCGAACGTCTCATGACCGCCAAAATGGTCATCGTGCTGGCTTTCCTCACCTTCACCTCGCTGTTCATGGTTTCGGGGCGCAACGTCGGGGAGGTCTTCAGCGGTTTCTTCCGGGTCGGGTCGGCGCCGTTGCGGGCCGCGACAGTCATCGCCGACGGTCATTTCACCCTGAGCACCCGGGAAGCCGGGGTCGCCTATACCATCCGTGGAACCATGGAAAACGGCAGGCCGGTGCCCTTGTCATTTGCGGTGGACCGGGAAGGGAACCTGCAGACCTTCGGAATCGGAGATCCGATTCCCCCCGGACTCGAAAATCGGCGCAGGCGCATGCTGGAACAGGCTGGAAGGCTGGCTCGAAAAGGAGGGTTCTACGTCGAGGTTGTAGAAGGGGCGGCCGTCTTGTCGGCCGAAGGCAGTATCGCCGAGGATCGATCCTGGCGTCCCGCCGCCTTCTTTGTGAAGCGGAACGGACTGGTGGAACGCTTCGAGAACCTGGAGGAGCTTCCTCCGGCCTTTGCCCGCCGCCTGGGCGAACTGGTGGACCGCCAGGGTCTGGAGCTGGTGAGTCTGATCGGGTACGCCCGGGAACATGGACGGCTGCCTTACCTGGAGTGGGCCATGCTGGCCGGGCTGGCGGCCATTGCCGGGGCCGGCGGCCTCTCCAACAGCCTCTTCTCCAACTATACCCGCGACAAGGGCTGGGGCATGGGGGCCCGGGTCGGGGCCATCCCCAGCGCCGTGGGAGGAATGACCATCAGCCTCTCCCACGTGGGTGAGGTCTTTTCCATCAGCCGGGAATCCCTCCAGCGGTGGAGGGGCTGGCTTCGCCAGATTCGCCGGGACCAGGCCATCTGGGTGATCGGCAGCTTTCTGGGCATGGCCCTCCCCTGCATGCTGTCGCTGGAATTCATCCGCAACGCTCCCATTTCGGGAAACCGGGTGGGCGCCATGGTGGCCGACGGTCTGGCCTCCCGCTACCCCGACTTCGGCTATATCCTGTGGCCGCTGACCCTGCTGATCAGCTTCCTGGTTCTGGCTCCCAACCAGATCCACTCGGGGGACAACATCGCCCGGCGCTGGACCGACATCATCTGGACGGTGAGCCGCCGGGCAAGGACCCTGGGAGGAAACCAGGTCAAGTACATCTACTACGGCATCCTGCTGGTCTATGGGATCTGGGGCCTGTTCGCCCTCTCCCTGTTCAATCCCCTCCAGATCGCCAAGGTCGGAACGGTGCTGATGAACGTGGCCCTGGGAGCCAGCTCGCTGCACGTCCTCTACGTCAACCACTCGCTGCTGCCGCCCCAACTGCGTCCCGGCTGGATCAGCAGGATCGGCCTGGTCTGCTGCGGCCTCTTCTTCCTGGGAATCACCGTCATCGTGATCTTCAAGGTGTGATTGTTACTATCCGATGGGCCTATGCTTCTGCTTACTCCCAAGCTAGAAGCAGACACCACTTGGCCGTTCACTGAAACGCCGCGCAGGTCCCACAGGAAATTATAAAAAATCCTTTTCGCCGGCAGTGTCTTGGGTTAGGGGAGAGCGGTGAAGCCGCGGTTGAGGCAGGTTAGTCGACGTGACGTTTCTTACGGGTCTTCCTTATAGAGCAGCGTAGCTGCGGCTCAGGGTAGCCCCGGGCGGAAGCCCGGGGTCGTGTGAACCCCGCGCTGCCGCAGCCGCGTAGGCGGCGATTTAGTCGCATCGTCGCGATACGCACTACCTGTCCAAAACGACGCCCAACGGACATGTCCATTTCAGGAGACAAGAGGATCCAGGATCCCCGGATCGTCATTGGCGACGCGGTTCACCCGGGTGCTGACGGCCCGCGGCTCAAAGGGGCCGGCACAGGGCTCCCTCACCAGGTCGAGCAGTTGCGGCAAGGGCGAGGCGGGATCGAGCCACTGGTCGAAGCGGCCGGGAGGGATGATGGCCGGCTGCCGCACGTGGATGCCGGCCAGGTCGGGCGTGGCGGCGGTGGTAATGATGGTGAAGGACTCGACCGGTTCCTCCGCCCTGTTCCAGCGCTCCCAAAGCGCGGCGAAGGAAAGGGGCGATCCCTCCGCCAGGGTCACGAACCAGGGCTCCCTGGCGGAACCGGCCCGCTTCCATTCGAACCAGCCGTTGGCCGGCACCAGGCAGCGCCGGAAGCGGAAAGCGGCGCTGAAGGAGGGTTTGAAGTGAACGGTCTCGGCCCGGGCGTTGATGAGGCGGGCGCCCATCCTGACGTCCTTGGCCCAGGAGGGCACCAATCCCCAGCGTAGCCGGGCCATGGTGCGGCCACCCGTTTCGTCGAGACGACAGACGGCGAAGTCCTGGGTGGGGGCGCCGTTGTAACGGGCGCGGAGGTTGAGCTGGGGGGCCTGTCCGGACAGCGAGTAGAGGTGGTGGAGCTGCTGCCAGGTCATTTGCTGGGTGAATCGTCCGCACATGGTGATCTTCCGTTGGCAATGTTACATTTTTGGCGGGAGGGGTCAACTTCGCCATAAAGTCGATTGCATGCGGGCCTTTCGATCCGTAAAATAGCGCTGTCCAATTGATTGGTTATCCTCGAAGAGTTCGAGTTGAGAGTGTTGAGAAAGTGAGGGACCCTATTGCAAGCTTTTGACTATGTTGCGCCCAAGAGTTTATCGGAAGCGGTGAGCTTGTTGGAGCAGAAGGGGGAGCGGGCCCGCGTCTTGAGCGGAGGCACCGATCTGATCGTCCAGGTGCGGGAGAACAGGCGCGATGTGGATCTCATCGTGGACGGCAAGAAGATTGCCGAGCTCATGGAGCTGTCTTTCGATCCCCAATCGGGACTGACCCTGGGTGCTTGTGTTCCCTGTGTCCGCTTTTACGAAGACGCCCAAATTTCACAGCTTTATCCCGGCCTGAACGACGCCGCCCAGCTGATTGGAGGCACTCAGATCCAGAACCGGGCTTCCTTCGGCGGCAATCTGTGCAACTCCTCGCCGGCGGCCGACTCCATTCCCGCCCTGATCGCCCATTCGGCCGTCTGCCTGATTGCCGGATCGGGCGGCACCCACACCGTGGCGGTGGAAGACTTCTGCACCGCTCCGGGAAGGAACGTGCTGGGGCCCAAGGAGTTGCTGGTTTCCTTTCACGTCCCTCCTCCCCCCAGGAACTTCGGCGCCCACTACCTGCGCTTCATTCCGCGAAACGAAATGGACATCGCCGTGGTCGGCTGCGGGGCTTCGCTGGAGATGGAATCCGATCTTCGCACCGTCAAGAAAGCGCGAGTCTCCCTGGGAGCGGTGGCTCCCACGCCGCTGCTGGTTGCGGAGGCGGCTGCCGCGCTGGAGGGCAGGGAACTGGATGACAGTGCCATCGAGCAGGCTGCGGCTGCCGCGCGGGCGGCGGCCCGACCCATCACGGACATGAGGGGCACCGAGGAATATCGGGTGCACCTGGCGGGAGTGTTGACGCGGCGCGCACTCGAGAAATCGTTAGAACGGGCCAAGGAGGATTGAGAATGGCGGCGAAAGTTCATGTGACAGCGACCATTAATGGAGAACCGGTCGAGTTCCTGTGCGAGCCCAGGCAGAGCTTGTTGGAGGTCTTGCGGGACGAGTTGAAGTTGACCGGCAGCAAGGAGGGATGCAACAACGGAAACTGCGGAGCCTGCAGCGTCATCCTGGACGGATTGCTGGTGGATGCCTGTATCGTGCTGGGCGCGGAGATCGACGGATGCTCGGTGGAAACCATCGAGGGCCTGATGGATTCGGAGGGTCTGCATCCGCTACAGCAGACGTTTCTGGAAAACGCCGCGCTGCAGTGCGGCATCTGCACGCCGGGCTTCATTATGGCCGGCAAGTCCCTGCTGGAAAAGAATCCTCAAGCGAGCGAGGGAGACATCCGTCACTGGTGTGCCGGAAACCTCTGTCGCTGCACCGGCTATGACAAGATTGTACGTGCCATCCTGGATGCCGAACCCCAACTGGAGGTGAAGAAATGAACCCCACCGAGGTAATGGAACCAGCAAAAACGGAAGTCAAAAAGAAGTACAAGGTCATAGGCACCAGGCCCATACGCCATGACGGCGTGGACAAGGTCACGGGAAGGGCTGTCTATGGCGCCGACGTCCAATTGCCGGGCATGCTCCATGGAAAGGTGCTCCGCAGCCCTCACGCCCATGCCCTGATCAAGTCCATCAACACCGAAAAGGCCGAAGCTCTGTACGGTGTGAAGGCGGTCATGACGGCAGCCGATTTCCCCGACGCGGGGAGTCGCACCGCCAACCTGGGGGAATTGGGCGAAGTCCCCCTGAAGCCGATGTGCGACAACGTGATGGCCTCCGACAAGGCGGTCTATCATGGCCACGCCGTGGCGGCGGTGGCGGCGACCAGCCCGCACATTGCCGAGGAGGCTCTCAAGCTGATTGAAGTCGAGTACGAGGTGCTGCCGCCGGTCTTGGACGTGGTCAAGGCCATGGATGAGGATTCCCCCCTGCTGCATGAGGATCTCTACACCGACGAGCTGGGAGAGAAGAGCTCCAGGCCCAGCAACGTGGCCTCTCATTCCCGGCATGTCAAGGGCGATGTCAGCCAGGGATTTGCGGAAGCCGACCACGTATTGGAACGGGAGTATCGCTGCGCCACCGTCCACCAGGGCTATATCGAGCCTCACGCGGCCACGGCCATGTGGAACCCCGACGGCTATCTGACGATGTGGGTGACCACCCAGGGCGCGTTTGCGGTTCGAACCGCCGTGCACCAGATTCTGGACATCCCGGTTTCCCGGCTCAAGGTCATTCCCACCGAAATCGGGGGCGGTTTCGGTGGCAAGATCCCGGTATACGGGGAGCCGGTGGCCGCGGTGCTCTCTCGAAAGGCCAGGCGCCCGGTCAAGGTGGTGATGGATCGGACCGAAGTCTTTCTGGCAACCGGACCTACCTCAGGATCCTACGTCAAGCTGAAGATGGGCGTCACCAACGAGGGGCGCATCACTGCGGCCGAGACCATGCTGGCCTACGAGGCGGGCGGCTACCCCGGCTCCATCGTGGCCCTGGGGGGGATCTGCATGTTTGCCCCCTACAACATCGATCACACCACCATCGACATGTACGACGTGGTGGTCAACAAGCCCAAGACGGCTGCCTATCGGGCGCCGGGCGCTCCCAATTCGGAATTCGCCGTCGAGTGCATGCTCGACGAGTTCTGTCAGATCCTGGACATGGATCCCATGGAGATTCGGCTGAAGAACGGAGCCAAGGAGGGCGACATCCAGTCCCACGGGATTCCTCATCCGCGGATAGGGTGTATCGAGACCACCGAGGCGGCCAGGGACTGCGAGCACTACCAGACCCCGCTGGAGGGGCCCAATCGGGGCCGCGGGGTGGCTTCAGGCTATTGGGTCAATGCCGGACTGACCTCGAGCGTCACTGCGCGGCTCAATGGCGACGGCACCGTCACCCTGCAGGAGGGTTCCACCGATATCGGAGGCACCCGGACCTCCATCGCCATGCAGTTGGCCGAGGTCCTGGGAATCCCGGTGGAGGATGTCGTTCCTTCGGTGGTCGATACCGACTCGGTGGGCTATACCGAGGTCACGGGAGGAAGCCGGGTCACCTTCGCCACGGGATGGGCGGCCTACAACGCCGGCCAGGCCATCAAGAGCCAGCTCATCGAGCAGGCTGCTGAAGTCTGGAAGGTCGACAAGGACCAGGTGACCCTGGCCGACGGAGTGATTACAACCACCAATGGCGACTCCAGGTCCATGACCATCAAGGAGTTGGCGGCCAACCTCAGCCAGAAGGGCATCGACGTGGGAAGCCGTGAGACGGTCACTCCCCAGAATCACGGAGGAGCCTACGCCACCCATGTGGTGGACGTTGAGGTCGATCCCGATACCGGAAAGGTCACCATCCTGCGGTACACGGCCGTTCAGGACGCCGGGAGAGCCATTCACCCCAGCTACGTGGAAGGCCAGATGCAGGGCGGGGTGGTTCAGGGCATTGGCTGGGCCCTCAACGAGGAGTATTTCTACAACGAGGAAGGGAACTTGATGAACGCCAGCTTCCTGGATTACCGCATGCCCACCAGCCTGGATCTGCCCATGATCGAGACCATCATCGTGGAAGTGCCCAATCCGGGACATCCCTACGGTGTGCGGGGAGTGGGCGAGGTGCCTATCGTACCGCCCCAGGCAGCCATCTCCAACGCCATCGCTCGGGCAGTCGGGGTGCGCCTGGGCGATCTTCCGATGTCTCCCCAAACAGTGGTGAAGGCGCTTGCGGCCAAGAGTTGAGGGGATGTGATCTTCAGACGAAGCAATAGGGCTCGAGGCCGAAGAAGCGGCTTCGAGCCCTTTTTTTGACTGGAACCGGGCGGCGAATATAGAGAGGCGACATCATGGCTATTGTCCACATCCCGGCTTTGCTGCACTCCCTGACCGGCGATGTCAGGAAACTGGAAGTCGAGGGGCGGACGGTGGGAGACCTGATCGACCAACTGGAGCTGCTCTACCCGGGGATTCGGGACCGCCTGGTGGAGAACGGTCATCTCCGGTCGGGTCTGGCGATCTTCGTGGACGGGATGGTGCGGCGGGAGGCTCTGGAGTACGAAGTCCCTCCGAAGAGCGAGGTGCTGTTCGTCCCGGCAGTTGCCGGCGGGTGAGCCATGAGCCAGGCGAGCGAAGAAACGTCGGGAAGTGAGGCGCTGCCCGCGAGCGAGGAGCTGGCCGGACTGTTGGAGAAGGCGCGGCAACTTTCGGCCCAAACCAGGAGTCTGATCGACCAGGCCCTGGCTCGAGGGATCAGCCACCGTTTGAAGGCGGACAGCACCTTTGTGACCGAGGTGGACCTGGCCGTGGAAGAGCATGTCCGCTCGGCCTTGAGCGGTTGGTTCCCCTCCCACGGCATCCTGGGCGAGGAATTCGACCCCCGCAATCCGGAAGCGGACTACCAGTGGATTATCGACCCCATTGACGGAACCCGCAGCCTGCGCCATCGAGTGCCGCTGTTTGGGACCGTCCTGGCTCTGCACTTTCGCGGCCATCCGGTATTGGGAGTGATCGACCTGCCGGGCCTGGATCGGTGTTACAGCGGCGCCCTGGGCTTGGGAGCCTGGTGCAACGGGCGCAGACTGCAGGTCGCCGATCTCGCACCGGACGTTCCTCTCGAGCAGGAGATTCTCTCGGTTGGAGAGAGGTCCCAGTTTCACCAGGCAGGCAAGGCCGACGTGCTGGAACAACTCTATCGGGCCCATCCCAGCGTCCGGACCTACTGCGACTGCTTCGGTCACTGCCTGGCCCTGGAAGGCTCGGTGGGAGCCATGATCGATCCCGATCTGCGCCTTTGGGACGTGGCGGCCACGCCGGTGTTGGCCCGCGAGGCCGGTTGCAGCTTCCACTGGTTGCGTCGGGATGAGGCGTGCCGCAAGGGCGGCTGCTACGATGTGGTATTGGGCAAGCCCAGGGTGGTGGACTGGGTGATGCGGCTGTGGAACGGCAATAGTGGTCAGTGATCAGTGGTCAGTGATTAGCCGTGCCTCCGCCCTGGCGGGCGGATCATACGAGACTGAAACAGGTTTGCTTCAGTTGCTGAACGTGTCGATTCAATAACTAACCACTAACCACTGGCCACTAATCACTTTTCTCCTGGTCGCGCCGCCGTCCCATGCGGCGAGGCGCCTCACAAGAGGCAAACCCAAGGCCTGAGGAGACCATGATGTTGGAGCTCAAGCAAGACCAGCGTCTCTATCTGCCGGACCTGTCCCGCCTGGACGCGGAGGGCCTGCAGGTCTTTATCGATGGCGAGGAGCCCAACTGGCTGGCTACCGGCCGCAGGGGAGCCAGGCTGCTGGAATGGTTGCGAGAGCCGCTGACGGTCGGCGCCCTGAGCCGGCGTTACGCGGAATGGCTCCAACTGGATGCCGCCAGGTCCTGGCTGCACGTGCATTCCTTTGTCCGTGACTGTCTCCGAACGGGCATGCTGTCTTTCACGCCCTTCGAGCGCGCTCCCTATGCCGGACGCTCGGCCCATCTGAGCGTGGACAAGCTCTCCGAGGTCTGGATCTACACCAACAACTCCTGCAATCTCTCCTGCACCCACTGCCTGGTCAGCTCCTCTCCGGCGGCCGATCCGGGGCTCCCCACCGACCAACTGCTCCACATCATCGACCAGGCCTGCGAGTGCGGCGTGGAACGCTTCTACTTCACCGGAGGAGAGCCCTTCGCGCGTCCCGATATCTTCGAGCTGATTGAGGCTGTCACCGAAAAGAAACACGCCGAGCTCATTATTCTGACCAACGGGCTGCTGTTCCAGGGCAAGCGGCTGGACCGGCTCGCTCGATTCGGGCGGGAACGGCTGCGTCTTCAGATTTCACTGGACGGCGCCGTGGCCGAAACCAACGATCGCTACCGTGGCCGCGGTACCTTCGACAGGATTGCCGAAGGGACCCGTGCGGTGGCCGCGTTGGGATTCCCGGTTTCCCTGACCACCGTGGTCACGCGCGAAAACCTGGAGGAGCTGCCGCTGATCACGCGCATCGTCAAGGACTGGGGAGCGCAGTCCCAACACTTGATGTGGATGCACCGGCGGGGGCGGGTCCTGGAAACCGAGCAGGACGCATTCCCCTCCTGCGAGGAGCTCATAGGAGCTGCCCGGGCCACCGCTCGAGAGGCCGCAAGGCTGGGGGTCGGGCTGGACAACCTGGAATCGTTGAAGCTTCGGGTCAACGGGCGGCCCGGGATCAAGCATGACCTGGGGAACCAGTTCTGGGATTCCCTGTGCGTCTATTCCGACGGCACCGTCTATCCTTCGGCGGCTTGCGCCAACCACAGGCCTCTGGCCGCCGGCGTGGTCGACAACGGGAATTTGCGGCAGATCTGGCAGGATTCTCCGGTGGCCCGGCGTTTTCGTGAGGCATCGGTTGCGAACAAGTCCTGGCTCCGGGAAGACCCTTTCCGATTCATCCTGGGCGGTGGAGACATCGAGCACAGTTATTTCTTCAGCGCCGACGGGGCCGGGGCAGGGGATCTGAATGCCCCCGACCCCTACTACGAGGTCTACCGGGCACTGGCCCGGGACATCATGGTCGAGTTGGCTCAGGAGAAGCAGCGCAGCCTGAACGGCAGTTCAAGCCTTGACGCCCCGGCGGTCTACCATTCGATGGGCGAAGGCGCCGTGGCCTGCGGCGCCGACACGGAACCAATCGATGTGGGCGACCGGACCGCCGTCGCCACCCTTCACTCCAACTGCGTGCTGGCCTTCGATATCGAAGGGTCCCGCCGGGTGGTGCGGGAGTTCTACGCCAAGGCCGCCGAGAAGCCGCAGGCGGAACTCTGCTGTTCCCTGGATCTCGATTCGGACGAGGTGGGCCATATCCCCAAGGAAGTGATGGACCGCTCCTATGGATGTGGTTCTCCGGTTGCCCTGGCCCAACCGGTTTCCGGAGAAACCACCCTGGACCTGGGATCGGGAGGCGGCATCGATTGCTTCATCGCCGCCCGGAAGGTAGGCCCCTCGGGAAGGGTCATCGGCGTGGACATGACCGAAGAGATGCTGGCCGTGGCCAATCGGAACCGGACCTCCGTGGCCGAAAAGCTGGGCTACGACGTCATTGAGTTCCGGCGGGGCTTTCTGGAACAGATTCCGGTCGAGAGCAAGTCCATTGACCTGATCACCTCCAACTGCGTCATCAACCTCTCACCCGACAAGAAAGCGGTCTTTCGCGAAATGTGGCGGGTGTTGAAGGATCATGGCCGCATCGTGGTGAGCGACATCGTCAGCCGGGAATCCGTGCCCGACCGCCTGCGGGTCAATCCGAGACTATGGGGTGAGTGCCTGTCGGGAGCGCTGACCGAAGAGGAATTCATGACCTACCTGGAACAGGCGGGATTCCACGGGCTCCAGATTCTGAAGAGGGACTACTGGAAGACGGTCGAGGGGTGCACCTTCTACTCCGTCACCCTGCGGGGATTCAAGTTCGAAAAGACCGCCGATCGCCGCTTGGCAGGGCAGCAGGCCGTCTACCTCGGACCTCTGAAGGCCGTCATGGACGAGGAAGGACACCTCTTCCCGCGCAATGAACCGGTTGAGGTTTCCGCCGATACGGCCGAAAAGCTCAGCCGCCCTCCCTACCGGGGTTCGTTCCTCATTCTGGGGCAGGGACAGGGACTGCTCCTGCTCGAGGACGACTGCCGTACCCCCGGCAGTTCCTGCTGTTAGACAGGGGACTCCAGTTCCCACACCTTGGTGCTTACCGATCCGTCATCCTGCACGGTAACCACTCGGTACTGTGGCGGAAAGAGCTTCAAGTGCGGAGGCCCCTCGTCATAGCTCAACCGATAGGTGATGGACCCTGTGCCGAAGACGGGAACCTGTCCGATGCGGGTTTCCCAGGGGTAGTGGGTATGTCCGTGAAACACCGCCTTGACCGACGAGTCGCGAATCAGGTTCTGCAAACGCGGTAGATCCTCCGGCGTCATCCTGTCGAACAATTCCACCCCCACGTGGACCGGCGGGTGGTGGGTGAGGATGATGGTGGGAACCGATTGCTGCAGTTGCGTTTCCAGCCAGGCAAAGGCGCTCGGCTCCAGCGTGTAGACGTCGGTCTTCCACGCTCCCCAGTCCAGGCTGAGGAAACGGATACCCCCGACCTCCCAGCTATAGTTGAACAGGCCGTGGCGGGGACCCCGGGGGAAGATCCTGGCCCTGCAGGCGTCGCGGTCGTCGGCGTTGCCCGGAATGTAGTACCAGGGCAGGTCCAGGCCATGGGCGCGAGAAACGAGCGGGCCCGGCGCCGGAGCCTCGCCCTCCAGCCCATAGATGGCGCGGGCGCCCTCATAGGATTCCGGGCGCGAGGAGGTGCAGATCATGTCGCCCGTGTGGGCGATGAAGGCGGCCCCGTGGCGATCGTGGCGGGCAATGTGGGCCAGGGCGGCGCTGAGGGCGCGACCGGATGCATAGAGATACAACAGGGTGTCGACTGTTTCGCCGACGTGGGAGTCGGTGATGTGGATGAATTTCAGTGACAAATCTTCTCCTCGGACCGGCAAGCGCAATTTGGATGCTGCCGAACAATCGATCGGCAGCTATTTGATCGGGTACAGCCGCTGGTCGGCGTGGCCCGCATTGTCGCAAAAATCGGCGAGTCCTTCCAGGGTCTTCCAAGTTCACTTCCAAGTTCACCCGGCTCAAGATTTTCATCAGTCGCCGGATTGCCTTGGGGTATGATGGCCGATTCCGGGTCGAGGCCGAAGGCAGGGTCTTTTTGGCGCCGGATCCGGGTCCCAACCCTCGAGTCGATAAGTCGGCTGGAGCGGCACCGTTTTTTCTAGCCCCGGGCATTCGAAAATGCGAACCTGAAGATGCAGGGCGGTTCGGGGTAACCGGGTGCTTCCTTGAAGCTATTTCCCCCGGCCCGATGGCAGCGAGCTGCTGTCCACCGGACCGGTTCCGGCCGCTCGGAGGATTCTGTCCATGAAAATGGTAGTACCAAGGGAACGCGATCAGGGGGAGCATCGGGTAGCGTTGATTCCCGACCACGTGGAGCAATTGGTCCATAAGGGAATTCAGGTTGCGGTGGAAGCCTCGGCGGGGTCGGGCGCCGGCTGTCCGGACGAGGACTATCGATCCGCCGGGGCCGAGGTCTCGTCCCGGCGGGAGGAAATGCTGGCGGCTGCCGACCTGGTTGCCGGCGTCCGCTGCCTTCCCGCGGAGGATGTAGTCCGGCTTCGGGACGGTTGTTTTTCCATCAGTTTCCTGGATCCTTTCCATTCTTCCGAGTTGATCGAGCTTCTGAGAAGTCGAGGGATCAGCGCCGTCAGCATGGAGTTGATTCCAAGATCCACCCGGGCCCAGAAAATGGATGCCTTGAGTTCCCAGGCCAGCCTGGCAGGGTATGTGGCGGTGATCCTGGCGGCCGAGGCCCTGGACAAGATTTTCCCCATGATGACCACCCCGGCCGGCACCATCTTCCCGGCGCGGGTTTTCGTGCTCGGCGCGGGAGTGGCGGGCCTTCAGGCCATCGCCACGGCCAAGCGGCTGGGGGCGCGGGTCGAGGCTTACGACACGCGGCCCGTGGTGGAGGAGCAGGTCAAGTCGCTGGGAGCCCGCTTTGTGAAGATCGATCTGGGCAGCACGGGAGAGACCAGGCAAGGCTACGCGCGGGCTCTCTCCAGGGAGCAGTTGGGCCTGCAACAGGAGGCGCTGGCGGCTGTCTGCGCTCAGGCGGACGTGGTGATCACCACCGCCCAGGTTTTCGGCCGCCAGGCCCCCAGGTTGATTACGGCGCAGACCCTGAGCCGGATGAGACCCGGCAGCGTGGTGGTGGACCTGGCCGTGGAACGCGGGGGCAACGTGGAAGGTTCGGCGGTGGATCGAATCGTCGAGACGGGTGGAGTGAGGATTGTCGGCCTGGCCAACCTGCCCGGCCGTGTCGCCGCCCATGCCAGTCAGATGTATTCCAGCAACGTGTTCCACCTCGTCGAGGAATGCTTGCGCCAAGGCGAGCGCGGCATCGACCTGGACCCGGATCACGAGGTGCTTGGCCCCTGCCTGGTGACCCACCGGGGTCGCATTGTGTATGAGGGAATCAACCCGTCCGTCAGTCGCTGAGGAGAGTTCATGTCCGGGGACCTGATCTTCTTGATGTTTATCCTGATGCTTGCCGTCTTCCTGGGGCTCGAGCTGATTTCCAAGGTGCCGGCGACCCTGCACACTCCGCTGATGTCGGGGTCCAACGCCATTTCCGGGATTACGCTGGTCGGAGCCCTGCTGGCCGCCGGGGCCGGCGACAGCACCCCTCTCAGCATCGCTCTGGGAACGGCCGCGGTTACGCTGGCCACCATCAACGTGGTCGGGGGTTACCTGGTGACTCAGCGGATGCTGTCCATGTTCAAGAAGAAACGCGGTGACCGCAAGTGAGCGTGACCATCCAACTGGCTTACCTGCTGGCAGCCTTCCTGTTTGCCCTGGGTCTGAAGCTGATGAGTTCCCCCGAGACGGCTCGCTGGGGGAACCTGGCCTCTGCCTGCGCCATGCTTCTGACGGTGGTTGTCACCCTCCTGCATACGGAGGTGGTGGAATACCAGTGGATCCTGGTGGGGGTCCTCATCGGTTCAGCCATAGGATCCCTGGCGGCGACCCGCCTGCAGCTCACCGAGATGCCGGAACTGGTGGCCCTCTTCAACGGCTTTGGCGGGGGAGCCAGCCTGCTGGTGGGTTGGGAGGCCTACCATCGCCAGCCCCTCCAGGACCCGTTGGGTGCGGTGACCATCCTGCTGGCGGTCGTGATCGGCGGGGTCACCTTCAGCGGCAGCCTGGTGGCCTGGGGCAAGCTGAAGGAGATCGGTTGGGGTTCCTTTCGCCTCAGCAGACCGTTGCTTTTCCCCGGTCAGCAGGCGATCAATTTCCTGTTGCTGGCGCTTCTCTGCCTGGGCGGCGTGCTCTACGGTCTCGATTCCCCTGAAAGCCAGACCCTGTTCCTGGTCCTGTTGGCCCTGGCCTTTCTGCTTGGCATCGTGGTGGTGGTCCCCATCGGCGGGGCCGACATGCCGGTGGTCATCTCGCTTCTCAACAGCTATTCCGGGCTGGCAGCCTGCGCGGCGGGCTTTGTGATCTTCAACAACATCCTGATCGTCGCCGGTGCGCTGGTGGGAGCCAGCGGTCTGATACTGACCAACATCATGTGCAAGGCCATGAACCGGTCTCTCACCAACGTGCTGTTCAGCGGGTTCGGAGCCGTTGCCCGGAAATCGCGCAAGGGAACCGGTGGCGATCCTCGTCCCATCTCGGCCGAGGACGCCTACTTCATCCTGGAAGCGGCCCGTTCGGTGGTTTTCGTGCCGGGCTACGGCCTGGCGGTCGCCCAGGCACAACACGCGGTGATGGAGCTGGGGGAGCTCCTGGAGGACAATGGCTGCGAGGTCCGCTATGCGGTGCATCCGGTGGCCGGCCGCATGCCGGGACATATGAACGTGCTGCTGGCGGAGGCCAACGTGTCCTACGACCTCCTGGTCGAGATTGACGACGTCAATCCCAACATGGAGACGGTGGATGTGTGTGTGGTGATTGGAGCCAACGACGTGGTCAACCCCGCCGCCAGGGACGACGCCGAGAGTTCCATTTACGGAATGCCCATCATCGAGGTTGACCGGGCCAGGGTGGTGATCGTGTTGAAGCGGTCGATGGCAGCCGGATTTGCAGGAATCGAAAACCCCCTCTTCTACAAGGACAACACCCGCATGCTCTTCGGAGACGCCAAGAGCAGCCTGAACGCCGTGCTGGGAGAGTTCAAACGGAGCTAATCCGCAAATTCCTGCTGAAATATCCGGCCGTCCTCCAATCGCATGGCGGTCAACCGGCCTCCCCGGACGCAGTTGCTGTCGAGAGCTGCGATTCCGGGCGCCTGGTACAGGCCCAGGGCGGCCCAATGCCCGAAAACAATGGTGGCGGAGCTGTTGCGCCGGCCTGGAAACGAAAACCAGGGGATGCGGTTGTCCGGCGTCTCCGCCAGCGGACCCACGAAGCTCAAATCCATGCTTCCTTCCGGGTCTAGAGTCCGCAGTTGGGTCA
>VXMN01000078.1 GCA_009841055.1 Acidobacteriota bacterium | reverse complement strand
GCGCTGAGGGGAAAATGCCTGCGCCAGGATCACGCCCCCTGGTGAGAAATGCGGGTTATTGAAGGGTCGGATCCTTGTCGGCATCGGCCTTGCGGTAGAGGGCGGTGGGGATCAGGATCTCCGGCGGCACTTCTTCTCCCTCGAAGTGCCTGGCGATGGTCTGCATGGTCTGCCGGCCGATGCGGTCCGGAAACTGGACGGGGTCGGCGTAGATCAGCCCGTCCTTGATGGCCTGTTTGCCCTCGGGTTGGCCGTCAAAGCCGATGATTTTGACCTGGTCGGCCTTGCCGGCCTTCTCCAGCGCCGCCCTGGCCCCCAGCGCCGAAGGGTCGTTGATGGCGAAGATCCCAACCAGGTCGGGATGGGCCTGGATGGCGTCCTCGGCGGCCTTGTAGCCGCCGTCCTTGGCCCCTCCGCCCGGCAGCACGGCCACGATGTCGATTCTGCCCGCCCGGCGATCGCCATTGTATTCGTCGATGATCTCGTTAAACCCCTGGATCCGCAGCAGGCAGGATTCGGCCTGCTCATAATGGAGCACCACGATCTTGCCCCCGGCTTCGCCCAGGGCCTCGATCATGGCCTTGCCGGCTTCCTTGCCCCCGGCGTAGTTGTCGGTGGCGATGTGGGAGACCACCTTGGCGCCCGGGGCCAGGCAGGCCAGGTCGGCGGTGAAGACGGGGATTCCGGCCTGGTTGGCCTCCTGGATGGCGGTTCCGATGGCCTTGGAATCGGTGGGGCAGAGCACGATGGCGCTGACCTTGCGCACGATGAAGTCCTTGACCTGGTTGCGCTGGCGGGCCACGTCGAACTCGCCGCTGGTCACCACCACCTCGTAGCCGTACTTGCGGGCTTCATCGGTGAGCGTGTCGGCGATCACCTTGAAGAAGGGATTGGTCAGAGTCATCACAGACAGGCCGATGGTCCCCCGGGAAGGGGGTCCGTCGCCCGGGGTCTTGCCGCCCTCGTCCGCACGGCACCCCGCCAGCAATACCAGCATCGCCAGGGCTGAAAGCTTCCACAGGCAGGATCGCATTCGGGAACCTCCTCGGCCTTTAACCATCCGGTCCCGTCTCACGGTTCGAAACGCTTGGAAAATCGGAACCCCTAGAGTTAATCCCCATCCCTGCCGGGAGGTCAAGCCCAAATTGACGCTGTCCGGCTTCCCCATTAGAATGCCTGCCCAGTCTCAATCCAGACGCTTGAGCAAACGGAGGAACCCATGGCCCGGCGGTGGAACTTCAGACAGGAACTGGTGTTCTGCTTCGGCCACCACCTGGCCGACAATCCCACCCAGTACATGCTCGAGAAGGCCTTTCGCCATCACGGCCTGAACTGGCGCTACGTCAACTTCGAGCTGGGCAACGAGCGGCTGGCCGAGGCCGTGCGGGCGGTACGGGTGCTGGGCTTCCGCGGCGGCAACTGCACCATGCCCTGCAAGGTCACCGTCATCCCCTACCTGGACCGCCTGGGCCAATCCGCCGGTGTCATGGAGGCCGTCAACTGCGTGGTCGTGGACGGCGAGGAGTTGGTAGGCGAGAACACCGACGGCAAGGGATTCCTGCAGTCGCTACGCGAAGTAACCGAACCGGTGGGCAAGCGGGTGACCATCCTGGGCGCGGGCGGAGCCGCCCGGGCAATCGCGGTCGAGACCGCCCTGGCCGGAGCCTCCCGCATTACCATCGTCAACCGCAGCCCCCAACGGGGAAAGGAACTTGTGGAGCTCCTTCAGACCCGAACCGAGGCGGAGGCCCACTTCCTTCCCTGGAAGGGAGACCACGCGGTGTCCGAGGACACCGAGATCCTCATCAACGCCACCTCCATCGGCATGCACCCCGATGCCGGCGCCAGAATCCCCCTCCGCACCGACACCCTCACGCCTGGCATGGTGGTGGCCGACGTCATCGCCAACCCCCCTCAAACCCGCCTGCTGCAGGACGCCGCCGCCCGAGGCTGCACCACTCTGGACGGCCTGGGCATGCTGGTCAACCAGGGCGTCATCAGCTTCCGCTACTGGACCGGCCAGGACCCCGACAGTCCGGTCATGCGCGCCGCGCTGGAGGAGGTTTTTGCGGGGTGAGAGGGGCGGGGAAGCAGACAAAAGCAGAGTGGTTTAGTGTACAACACGTGCAGTTCGAGACCATTCACCCCTTCCTCGACGGCAACGGCCGCGTTGGCCGGTTGCTCATAACGCTGCTGCTGTGCGATGCCGGTTTACTAAGCCAGCCGCTCCTTTATCTGAGCCTGTATTTCAAGCAACACCGCGGTGACTACTACGACTTGCTGAACCACGTGCGCCGCACTGGTGACTGGGAGGCGTGGCTTGGCTTCTTCCTGGAAGGAGTGAAGCGAACGGCTGAGGGAGCGGTCTCGACGGCACGAGGTTTGTCCCGAATGTTTCAGGATGACCGCGATCGAATTCAAGCGGCCGGGGGTCGGAAGACCGGGTCGGCGCTACGCGTTGACCATTCGCTCATAACGCCGGCCAATCATTGGGATCCGGAGGCCTGACCAAAAAAAACGGATTCAAAT
>VXMN01000196.1:3517-26165 GCA_009841055.1 Acidobacteriota bacterium | reverse complement strand
TTTTTACAATCCCCACCCCCCACTCCGTACTTCTCTTTGTTGGGGGGCGCTGTGTCTTTGTAAAACCCGACTGCCCGATCCGGTGGGCCGGGTGCCACCCGGGGCCGGGGGGGCCGAAGAGCGCCGCTATCTGTTCATCACCGTCGACTACAGCGCCGCCCGGGCCCGAAAGTACGCCGACGGGGAAACTCCGGGCGAAGAGGGGCGGACGCTGGAGCGTGAGCTGCGCCATCGCTTCGCCGACTGGTACTACATCATCTCCGGCGCGGATTTCGGCAATCTGCGGCCCAGCCGCCGGGAACTCACCCGCGGCTAGCTGTCCCGCAGCGCCGCCGGGTCTCCGGCCCCATTGGAACGGACTCGCCGAAATCGGTTAGACTCTTTCGGGGACATGAGCGAAAACAAGCAGGTCTACAAGATTTCATTTCTGAACGAAGGCAAGGTCTACGAGATCTACGCCAAGCGGGTGAGCCAGGGCGGGCTGTTCGGCTTCGTGGAAGTCGAGGAACTGCTCTTCGGTCAGAAGACCTCCGTGGTGGTGGATCCCTCCGAGGAAACGCTGCGCACCGCATTCGAGGGGGTGCGGCGGACCTACATTCCTCTCCACTCGGTAATCCGCATCGACGAAGTGGAGAAAAGAGGCGCCGGCAAGATTCACGAGCTGTCCGACCGGGAGGGGAAGATCCACCAGTTGCCCACCACCATCTACACGCCGGTGAAGAAGGATTCCTGAGCGGGTCCAGGTAGGCCTTCATTCCCTGCCACAGGGCTGGGCGCGCGAAGGGGTGCTTCCTATTCGCCGCATTCGCGGCTGGGTTGGCGCGGAATCGATACGACCCCGGGTTGAGTTGGGCGTCAATCCGGAAAGGTTGTGCGTCGTCCAACGGGTGCAACCAACGCGTCGCCGAAGCAACGACAGCGGCAAGACGTGACGTGGGACGGTGTTTCTTTGGGGAAGCAATGCGTTCCCGAACGGGTGCTTCCTATTCGCCGCGTTCGCGGCTGGGTTGGCGCGGAATCGCAACGACCCCGGGTTGACACCCGGGGCTACCCTGAGCCGCAGCTTCGCAGCTCTATAAGGATGGCCCGTAGGTGGCGTCTCGCCAGGTAACCCACGCCAACCGCAGCTTCGCAGCTCTCACCTAACCTACAACGCTGCAAGAGGAAACCTGCTTTTCTATTTAGAACAGTGCCCCGGGTAAGAGCCCGGGGGGAGCCATCGGAAAACGTCACATAGGGGAGTTGAGCCGCGAAGGCGGCGGCAGCAAACACCGGCAAACCAAACTCAAGCGCAAACCCGTTACTCATCTGCAAAAACGCTGCATGAGCCAGCTTCCTTAACAGCCGCGAACGCGGCGACAACACGTAGCCGTGGGCGTCAGTCCATGGGACAACGTCCCCTACTCCCGCCCGGACATTGGGCAAGGAGGTTGTTGCAGACAAGCACCGCCCCTGCCCTGCCGGACAGATCATTCGAGGAAGAAACTACCGATCTCTTTTAAAGACGAACCACAAATGGACACGAATGAACACGAATAGGGAAAGATTCCTTTCAGTTTTTCTTCGTGTCCCTTCGTGGTCCTTCGTGTGTCTTCGTGGATAACTCTTTTTTTCTTTTGTTTCAGGTAAGGTCCCCGCCCGCGGTCGAGGCGGTGGGGGGCAAACGCGGCGTGCCGAAAGCGTTCCTGACGGCGGCACATGAATCCTCTTTTTCGGTTAATTTTCGAGGGGGCATTTGGTTGACACGCGGCGATCGCGTGAGATAGGGTTAGGGTGTACTGATATATCCATGGGAGGAGTGTGCTCGATGAATTGGCGAGCGGTTGCGGTTTCACTGGGGTCGATCCTGGCCATTTTGGCCGGAAGCCACATCCTGGGAGAGTCCCCGGTCGACTTTGAGAGAGACGTCCAGCCCATTCTTGAGGAAAAGTGCCTTGCCTGCCACACCACCGCCGCGCCCCAGAGCGGCCTGGTCATGGAGTCGATCGAGGCCATGCTCGAGGGGGGCGAGAAATCCGGACCCTCGATCCTGGCCGGAGACAGCGCCGGAAGCCCCCTGGTCCAGCACCTCCGGGGAGAACTGGAGCCCCAAATGCCGGTGGGAGGCGACCCGCTTCCGGAAGCTCAGATCGCCCTGATCGCCAGGTGGATCGACCAGATGGCGTCTCCGGCAACGCAGGACGAGGCCACCCAGACCGCTTCCTCCCATGATTTCGAGACCCACGTAAAGCCGCTGCTGGAGCAGAACTGCCAGGCCTGCCACGGCTCCCAGGCTCACCAAAGCGGCCTGGTGGTTGAGACGGTGACGGCTCTTCTGAAGGGCGGCGCCATCCAGGGACCGGCCATCGTTGCCGGCAACAGCCGGGAAAGCCCGCTGATCCAGCGCCTGCGCGGCACCCGCTCCCCCCGCATGCCCATGAACGGGCAGCCTCTTTCCGAAGAGCAGATCGAGCGCATCGCCGGCTGGATCGATCAACTGGATCCCGCCCTGGCGGCCGAGGCCGCAAAGGATTCCACCAAGTCGGGTTGGCCCTGGACTCCCGTCACCCAACCCGAGGTCCCCGCGGTCAGCAACAAGGAATGGGTGAGAAACCCCATCGACGCCTTCCTGCTGGCCAAGCTGGAAAAACAGCAGCTCGAACCGGCCGGGCCGGTCTCTCCCCGCGGCCTGCTGCGGCGCCTCTACTTCGGTCTGATCGGACTTCCTCCCGCGCCGGAAGCGATGGAGCGGTTCCTGGCCGATCCTTCTCCGGAGGCCTACAGGCAGGAGGTGGAAAGGCTGCTGGCCGATTCCCGCTACGGAGAGCACTGGGGCCGGCACTGGCTGGACCTGGCGCGCTATTCCGACACTCGCGGCGGCGCCATCGACGATCCTCAACCCCATCTGTGGCGGTACCGGGACTACGTCATCCGGGCCTTCAACCAGGACCGTCCCTATGACCGCTTCATCAAGGAGCAACTGGCGGGAGACGCCTTCCGGGCCTTCGGGGACGAGGGAAAGCTGGGGCTGGGCTTTCTGGGGCTCTGGGTAGCCGTGGAAGCCGACGGGGAGCAGCGGCGCCGGGATTACATCACGGACGTGGTCAACACCACCGGCTCGGTGTTCATGGGCCTGACTCTGGGATGCGCCCAGTGCCACGACCACAAGTACGATCCCCTTCCTCAAGCGGACTACTTCCGGATCGAAGCCTTCTTCTCACCGGTGAATTTCGATAAACAGGATATGGCCTTCCACCAGTACGAGATGCCGTTGCAGGACGCGGAGCGGTGGGAAGCACGCAAGAAGGCCTGGAAGGAGCACCTCGAAAAGATCAAGGCCAACGCCAAGGCTTTCGGTGAGGAATTGTCCAAACGGGAGATCGAGCACCAGTTGCTGGTCAACCCCCAGGACCTCAAGGACTGGGCCCACGCCGGTCAGAAGAAGATCCCCTTCCCCAAGGACACCTTGCGCACCGCGGAAGAGAAGGAACGGTCCCGCAAGATCTCACTGATGACCGGCCGCTTCGCCAACCCCAACGTCGACGGCTACTACGACCCCAAGGCGTACGTGGTGAGGGACTCGCCCCTCCAGCACAGCGTCGCCACCTACGTCCTGACCGGGGGCAACTGGAGACTGCGGGCCGAGCAGGTGCAGCCCGGATTCCTGAGCGCCGTTACGGGCAACTCCGACCCGGTAGACATGGACGGCCTGGTGGGCAGCCGTCGGCAACTGTTGGCCAAGTGGATCGCCAGCCGGGAAAATCCCCTGACGGCCCGGGTGATGGTCAACCGCATCTGGCAGTACCACTTCGGCAAGGGCCTGGTGTCCACCCCCAGCGATTTCGGCGCCAACGGCAGCGGAACCGTCCACCAGGACCTGATCGACTGGCTGGCCTGGGAGTTCATGGAGAGCGGATGGAGCATCAAGGAGATCCACCGGCTGATCCTGGACTCGAACGTCTATGCGCTATCGATGGTTCATCCCCGGTCCGAGGAATTCGAGAAGGTGGATCCGAACAACCGCTACCTGTGGGTCCGAGACGCGTTCCGCATCCCGGCGGAATCGCTGCGCGACACCATCCTGGCGGTCAGCGGCAAGCTGGAGGCGGCCATGGGCGGTCCGCCCTTCTTCCCGGAGGAAGACCTGGAGCAGATGGCCCGGGCCGGAACCTGGTGGATTTCCTCCGGTCAGCAGGAGGTCAACCGGCGCACCGTCTACATGATCCAGAGCCGCTCCTATCCGATCCCGTTGATCAAGGTCTTCGACGGACCCAACCTGGACGAGAGCTGCGTGGTCCGGGGGAACACCACCGTGACGCCCCAGGTCTTTTCGCTGTTCAACGGCAACTTCCCCCACCGGCAGAGCCAGGCCATGGCGGAGCGCATCCGGGCCGAGGTGGGGACGGACCCGCTCAAGCAGGTGGTCAGGGCCTTCCAACTGGCATTCCAGCGGGATCCCTCGCCCGAGGAAAAGACGCGGAGCTTGGCCTTCCTGACGGGATCCGGCGCGGCGCCCGAGCACGGGGAGCACCTTTCATTGAAACAGGTCTCCCTGGTGCAGAATGGAGGGCCGGGGCACACCGACAATGCAAGGGGAGAGGCAGGCTCGCTGGCGGATCTCTGTCTCATCCTCATCAACATGAACGAGTTTGTTTACCTGGAATAGGCGGCGCCGGCGGCCGCTGGAACACTTCTTCACCCAACTTCGGAAAGAAGATCACTAAGGAGTAACGGTCATCATGCGCAAGGGAGAGTTTGAATTCTGCGACCAGGTCGAGCAGTTCGATCCGAGGCTCGGCGAGATCGGCCGGAGAGATTTCGTCTACCGGTTCGGCAAGGGGTTGGGAAGCCTGGCCCTCTCATCGCTGCTGTTCAGCGACGGCCGGCTGGCTGCCGCGGCCCGGGCCGAGGACCCCCTGATCCCCAAGAAGCCCCATTTCACGCCCAAGGCCAAGTCCTGCATCTTCATGTTCATGCAGGGAGCTCCCAGCCAGATGGACACCTTCGATCCCAAGCCCAAGCTGAACGAGCTCCACGGGAAACCCATCCTCCGCAAGTACGGGAGCCTGGAAAAGCGGATGTACGTGGGCAGCCCCTTCACATTCAAACGGCACGGGCAATCGGGAATAGAGATGTCCGACATGTTCACCGAGCTGGGGACCTGCGCCGACGACATCGCGGTGGTGCGGGCCATGCACACCAGCTCGCAAGCCCATACCACGGCCACCTTCTTCATGAACACGGGAGTCACCATCCCGGGGAGTCCCTCGGTGGGCGCCTGGACTGTCTTCGGACTGGGGACCGAGAATCAGAACCTGCCGGCCTTCGTGGTGCTGCCCGACACGCGGACCCGGATCTTCGGCGGCCCCATCAACTGGGCCAACGGCTACCTGCCGGCAGCCACCCAGGGAACGCTGCTCAACTCGGAAGGGGACCCCATTGTCGACCTGAGTCCTCCGGCGGGCGTCACCACCCGGCGCCAGGAAAAAAATCTGGCTCTGCTGAACCAGTTCAATGCCTCCTACCTGGACGTCCATCCCAGAAATCCGAATCTCCTGGCCCGCATGAGGAATTACGAACTGGCCTTCCGCATGCAGGCCGCGGTTCCGGAGAGCCTGGACCTGAACAGCGAGCCCCGAAAGATTCGGGAAATGTACGGCCTCGACAACAAGATCACCGAGCCCATGGCCCGCAAGTGCCTGATGGCCCGGCGCCTGGTGGAGCGCGGCGTGCGATTCGTGCAGATCTACTGCGGCGGCTGGGATTCCCACGAGAACATCGCGGGAGAACACAAGAAGCGGGGGATGGAGACCGACAGGCCCATCGCCGCCCTGCTCAAGGACCTCAAGCAGCGGGGCCTGTTCGACCAGACCCTGGTGGTCTGGGGAGGCGAATTCGGAAGAACCGCCGACAACACCATGGACTTCTTCCGAACCGGTCCCGGTCGCGACCACAACAAGAACGCCATGGTGATGTGGCTGGCGGGCGCCGGCATCAAGGGCGGAACGGTGGTGGGTGAAACCGACGAACTGGGAATCACCTGCGCCGAGGACGTCTACCACACCCATGACCTGCACGCCACCATGCTGGGGCTCATGGGCCTGGACGACATGCGCCTGACCTACTACCACTCCGGAAGATTCAAGCGCCTCACCGACCTGGGCGGCAAGCAGATCAAGGAGATCCTGGTTTAAGTCCGGTCGACCTGGAAGTTCCTTTCCACAACAAGGGCCAGTCACGTTTTTGACTGGCCCTTTTCTTTGTTCTTCTGCAGCCTGATCTTCATATTCAAATCAATCGGAAAGAGGCTCCCCATGCTGCTCCTATCCTGGAATGTCCGCTTTCAATCGCTGCCCGGCCAACTCCAAAACGTTTTCGAGGCCATCCGATCCGTAAGCCCGGACGTCGTGACCTTGCAGGAGGTAAAGACGAGCCTCGCGGACGACGTGACTAGTCGCCTCGCCGACATCGGTCTTGTGCACGCCCACTGCAGCGGCAAGGACGCCCCACCCACGGCCATGCGCAAGACGACTCAGGTCGAACGGTTGAAGCGGAAAGAATACCAGTGCCTGATTGCCAGCCGCTGGCCGGTAACGGCCGGCGGCAACCGCTGGCGGCGCCGCGCACCCTACCCGGAGCTGCTGGCTCGGGTCACGGTTTCTACGCCCGATGAGCAGAAAATCGACGTGTTCACCGCGCACATCCCCAACGGTTCCGGACACGGCTGGAGGAAGATAGACACCTTCAACGTCCTGTCGGCGGCGCTGCGCCGGGCGCCCGACTCACCCCGCATCCTGACCGGTGACTTCAACGAACCCAAGCGACTCCGGAAATCGGGACAGATCGTACCTTTTGGAGAGAAAATTCACGAGGACGGAGGCACGTCCAGCAGGGGCCGTTATACGAAGTTCGCCGTAACGCGCCCGAGAATCCAGCGCACAAACGGTGTGCGTTCAGTGCTCGACGGCGCGTCCCAGCACGGTCTGCGAGATGCCTATCGAGACCGTCACGGCGTCGAAGCCGCCACTCCCGTTACCTACAACACGCGCAAGAACCCGCGATGCTTCGACCACACCTTCGTCTCCAGGCACTTCGAGGTCACGGGATGCGGCTACTACCACGAGTGGCGCAAAAAGGGGTGGAGCGATCACTCGGCCATGTGGACGAAGCTCAGCTTTCGCGAGGAGATCCCGGACCTGATTGAATGGGAAGCGGAATGACCTGCAGAAGTCACGGCCATTCGACCCGGAAGCGGCAGGCCCGGACGTGGGTGATGCCGTCCAGGGTGGCGTAGTAGGTCATCAGCAGGCTGCCGTCGCCCAGGAGCACCAGGTCGGGCGTGCCGAAGGTGAAGCGGTCCAGGGCTTCCCAAATCCCTCCCGCATCCGGGGCAGCATCCTTCGCCGGGACCACCGGTTCTCCCACCATGCGGCTCGCGACAGGATCCCACATCTGAATCGGTCCCAAGCCGGCCCAGTTCTCTCCGCAGTCCCGCGATCCCCATAGACGGATTCCCTCCGGCGGCAGACGATAGTTGGTGGCCGCCACCACCGAGCCGTCGGGAAACACCACCGGCGCCGTGATCTGGCCCACGAATCCGATGTTCTCGGGCGCCGTCCAGGTCTGTCCTCCATCCGAGGAATAAGAGCGGCGGACCTCGATGGTCTCCTCGGTGTCCTCGCGGAAGGTCCAGATCAGCGCCAGGATCCGTCCGTCGGGCAGGATGTCGTAGCGGGCGTCGCAGAGGTTCAGCTCCCCCGAGTGGTCGGCCGCTACCTCGACGGAGGGATCGAAGGTCTCCCCGTGGTCCCGAGAGAAGATCATGGCCGACCCGTTGGGCCCGGTCGGAGCCAGCTTGTACTCCAGGGGTATGCAGATCGTGCCGTCGTCCAGCGGGAAGGGTCGGGAGGTGACTCCGGCGGTGGGCAGGGTCGGATGGGGGACCGGCCGCGGTTCCGACCAGCTCTGCCCGCCGTCGGTGCTTCGCGTCACCAGGAGCGGGTGCGGCAGGGCTCTCCCCTCCTGGCTGAACATGTAGACGCCCGGCTTCAATCCCTCGATGGATCCGAAAATCACCATCAGATGCCCATCGGCGGTTTGACACAGGCCGGGCGAGACCAAGGTGGTGGGAGGAGCGCGCTTGAGACCGTCAAACACCACCCGCGGAGCCGACCAGCTCTGGCCCAGATCCTCGGAGGACTGCATCAGCAGCAGGCTGTCGACGCTGTGCTTGCTCGATCCCTGCCGGTAGACGCAGCAGACGGACCCGCCCTCGAGGCGGACCGAGAGCGGATAGGCGCAGGCGCTGCCGCTGTCGCCCGCGGCCAGGTTTGCGGAAACCGCCCGATCGGAAAGAATGTTGACCTTCATGGATGGAACCTCCGGTTCGATGTGTGTCAATGGCTTGGGCCCGATTCAGGGGTGAGCCGCGAAGCTGCGGTCCGCCTTGGCCGAGCCGAGTCCCTCTCAATAAGGGAAGCGACACCGTGAGGTGACGCCCACCCGGGAGCGCCTCGCAAGCGAGTGGCCGTGGATGGGAGGTTGCTTGCAGCGATAAGTCTGCCAGCGAGACCCCCCCGGGAGCGCGGGCGTCTCGCCCGCATACGACCTGGCACAACCCAACCCACCTCCTCCACCCGCCTCGACCGGCTAACACGCCACGGCCCTGCTTCGGCCGGGCCCATGCTGTTCCCGTCGTGAGGGTGGCCGACTGCTACACCCCAGGGAAACTGAGCGAAACGCTACGGCAGTGCATGCGGGCGAGACGCCCGCGCTCCCGGGGGGGCGCCTCTTTCCTTCGCTCTTGCTCCTCGAGGATGCACCCGCCGGCGGAGCGGCCGGGTGCCATATCCCAGGGAAACTGAGCGAAACGCTACGGCAGTGCATGCGGGCGGGACGCCCGCGCTCCCGGGGGGGCGCCTCTTTCCTTCGCTCTTGCTCCTCGAGGATGCACCCGCCGGCGGAGCGGCCGGGTGCCATATCCCAGGGGAACTGAGCGAAACGCTACGGCAGTGCATGCGGGCGGGACGCCCGCGCTCCCGCGGGGGGCGCCTCCGGCCCATCGCTTCGGCGCCTTGCCGGTCCCGGTTCAGGCGGAGGTGAGGCTGCCGTCGGGCCGCACATTCATGTAGTGCCCGCGAATGCGGGTCGGCGTGCGGTAGGCCTCGTGGAAGACCACCAGCACCCGCCCGTCCTTCATCTCGGCCATCCCCATCATCCCCGAACAAAGGGAGATGCGGGTTTCCCGGGACCAGCTCAGGCCCTCGTCGATACTGGTCTTCATGAAGATGCCGTAGCCCCGGCTGCCCATGATCAGCACCCCCGAGCTGTGACGCAGCAACTGGGGGCACTCGCCGGTGCAGTCCGAAGGCACCTGCTTGGACCAGGTGAGGCCCTTGTCCCTGGAGCGGCTCATCCACATGAAGGGGGCCCGCAGGGTGCGGGCGAAGGCCACGATGCTGCCGTCGGCGCATTCCACCCCCATGCACTCGTTGCTGTCGAAGTTGTCGGGGTCGAGGTAGTAGGGACCGGTCCAGGTGCGGCCGTCGTCGGTGGAGCGAATGGCCAGCGAGCGGTCTCGCCGCTCGGCGTTCGACTCCACGCTTCCCCCCGCCACCGTTTGCACGTGGTAGTAGAACTGAAGCAGGGTGCCGTCCGAGTAGCGGGTGACGGGAGAGTAGGGACCGATCTTCCCTTCCCCGGCCGCGGCCTGCAGCGGTTTCCCGCTCACCACCAGAGGCCGGGCCGGAGTCCAGGTTCGTCCCTCGTCCTCCGAAAAAGCGATCTTTGGGCCGGCAACTTCCGAATCCCATCCGTAGGTGTAGAGACAGGACAGGCGGCCGTCCCGGTGTCCGAAGAAAAAGTCCGGCTTGCCCCCGTCGGACAGCTTCCTGACCAGGACCGGCTCCCCCCAGCTCCGGCCCTCGTCCCGAGAGCGGACCAGCAGGAAATCGTTGAAGCTGTGAGGGGCCCCGTTGACGCTCATCCACACCAGCAGGTCGCCTTCGGCCGTCCGGCAGACCCCGGGGTAGGTCTGGTTGTCGCCGTAAACCTTTTCCGGGTCCGGATAGGGATGAAAGTAGCGGGGATGCTCCTCGCCGGAGGCACTCCAGGGGGCGTCCAGGCGGCCTCTCCTTCCCCGCAGGGACAACCGGCGCATCTTGACCGGCCCCCGGGCCATCACCCCCGCCCGACCGGCCCGGTAGGTCCCGTCCCGGACATCCAGCACCGGTTCCCCGTCCACGAAGACCTGAATCCGCTCCCCCTCTGCCAGAACCCGGGCCTTCATCCAGCCGGGGGTCGCCTCTTCCCACTCTTCAGGTCGCGGCCCACGCTGCACCCAACGCTCGGGCAGCTCGGGGTGGGGCGCGAAACCGACGGCAATGTCGCGCCGGTAGCCGGAACCGTCCTGGACAAACAGGCGCACGGCGTACCTGGGGCCCTTCCGCTCCATGTCGTCGAACTCGACGCAATAGAACCGGCGGTCGTCCTGGGCCCGTAAGACGATCGACAGGTTGGTCACCGACCAGTAGAAGGTCTGAAATTCCAGGCTGATGTCGGTATCGGCCAGGACCTCCCGGCTGGGATAGGCAAAGTCCTCCCGTTTCAGCAGATCGCTGTAGCGCGCCTTCCTCTGGTTCCAGACCGGCGAATAGAGAACCCCCTGGCCGTCCTGAGACCAGTCCTCACTGCCGACAAAGGTCCAGGCACTGCGGTCGCGGTCGAGCCGCGGCTCCAGGGACACCTCCTCGCTCGATCCCCCGGCGCAGCCGCTGAAGCCGCCCAGGGCTCCGGCGATGGAAACCTTGATGAAATCCCGTCTCGGCAATTTGTCACCGCTCAACATCGAATATCTCCTCTGGAGCGCGCCAACAGAGCGCCCCCGTCTCCCGCTCATGGCCATCTGCTGCCGCTGCGTTCGCGGCTCAACTCCCCTGCGCGACGTTTTCCGATGGCTTCCCCCGGGCTCTTGCCCGGGGCATTATTCCAAATAGAAAAGCACGTTTCCCCTTGCAGCCTTGTGGGTTAGGGGAGAGCTGCAAAGCTGCGGTTGACGTGTGTTTCTCGGCAATACGCCCCCTACAAGCCATCCTTATAGAGCAGCGTAGCTGCGGCTCAGGGTAGCCCCGGGTGGCAACCCGGGGTCGTATCGATTCCGCGCCAACCCAGCCGCGAATGCGGCGAATAGCAAGCACCCCTTCGAAACCGCATTGCTCCCCCAAAGAAACGCCGCCCCACGCCACGATCACCCGCTGCCGCCACCTACGCCCCCTACCCCACCGAACCCTCCAACAGCAAAACATCCACCTCCCGGTCCTCCAGCCTGATCTGTCCCGGCAGCCGGGCCAGGGGCTCGAGGCCGAATCGGCGGAAGCGTTCCTGCTTACCCGTGTCCGAAGCCGCCACCCAGGCCTGGAGCTGCTCGACCCCGCGCCCGGCGGCTTCCGACACCAGCCATCGCGTCAGGGAGTCCGCCCCGCCGGCATAGTTGTCGTGACTGCAGACGTCGATGACCGCCTTGTGGCGCCGGTATTCACCCGGCTCGGGGGTGAGGGAGCCGAAGCCCAGCACCCGGTGGGACGACTCGCCCACCAGGACGCCCAGCACCCCCCCGCGCGGCGCCGCCTCTTCGTGGACCGCCGGAAAGTTGGAGACGCACCGCTGCAACTTGACGTATTTCCCCGAAAGAAGGGCCCGCGGATAGTCCAGCACCAGCGTATCCCAGGGCTGAACCACGAAGCAGGCGAAGGCAGCCAGGTCCCCCCAATTGGCCTGGCGAACGGAGGTGGCCTGGCCCGGCGCGAAAAAGCCCTCCTCGCACCCGGAGGAATCCTCCCGTTCCAGCCGCATGACGCCACCGTTCCACCAGCGGAACCCGCAGCGCAGATAGACGTTCCTGGGATCCCGGGTGGCTCCCAGGTACGATACCCGGCAGCCGGCCCGGAAGGAGAGATCCACCACGGCGGAAGTCAGGGCTTCGGCCACTCCCAGGCGGCGGCAGCCTGGGTGGGTCAGGACCGATCCGACCACCGAGACTTCCGGTTCCCGGCAGGAGAAACAGACCGAGGCCGTTCCCGCCGGACGGCCCTCGATGGTTCCCAGGACCGCCTGGATTCTGAGATGCCGGCTGTAGTCGCCGTTCATGGACCGCAGCCAGTCGTAGTCCCCCCCGGTCCATTCCGTCCGCCACAAGCCGATGAGCGCGTTTTGCCGGGCGGAGTCGACGGGGTAGGTCAGGACTTCGATATCGAGGGTGCGCCCGTCTCGTAGCGGAATGGCATTCACATTTTCCATCGGCATCATCGCGAACCGGGCGGTTCAACGGCCGGCCCGCGCCTCCAGTTGTTCCACAAAGGGGTCCCCGGTGCGCCGCGACCAGGCCAGCAGGGCCTCCCCGAGCGCGGCCGCCGTGGCGGAGCCGTCGGAACGGCCCGCCAGGTTGGTCAACTCGCCGGGGTCATCGCCCAAATGGTAGAGCTCGATCTCCCCGTTCTCATGCAGCACGTACTTCCAGGGCCGGCGCACCATGGCCCGCCAGTTCTCCACCCCGTGCCAATCGGCGAAGTTGCGGGCCACGTTGTATTGCACGAAGCAGTCGCGGGCCGGGGGCTCGGGTTCGACGCCGGTCATGTAGGGGACCAGGCTCTCTCCTTCCAGTCCCAGGGACTCGACCTCCACGCCGGCCAGGGACAGCAGCGTGGCGGCCTCGTCCACGTGGCTGGCGTCCACCCGGCACCGTGTGCCCGGCTGGAAGGCCGCCGGCCAGCGCATGGCCCAGGGAACCCGGATCGCCTCCTCGTAGGGACAGAACTTCTGCCACAGCCCGTGCTGCCCCATCATCTCGGCGTGGTCGGAGAGCATCACCAGCAGGGTATCGTCCAGCAGGTCGCATTCTTCCAGGCGCTGGACGAACCGGCCGAAGAGCCAGTCGATGTAGGTGGCGTATCCCCAGTAGACGGCAATGGATTTGCGCCAGGCCGAAAAGTCCTCCCCCCACTCGTTTCTCAATCGCCGGTAGTAGCTCCCCTCCAGGAATCCGGGCTCGTCCGGGCCGGGATTCCAGTTCCCGGGTTCCGGGATGGCCTCGGGATCGTAGAGGTGGTACCAGGGCTCGGGAACCACCAGGGGAGGATGGGGACCCTCCAGGCTGATCACCAGGAAAAAGGGCTTGTCGGGGTCGCGCAGCCCGAACATCTCGAATCCGTGTCCCAGGATCCAGCGGTTGTGCTCCTTGTCGGCGGGGATGTCCAGGATTCCGGTCCGGGGCACCGTCATGCGCGGATAGTGGGCGGAACGATAGGGTCCGCTGCGCTCGTCGTCGTGAAAGATGAAGCCGTCGGGGACTCCCTGCCAGCGGCACCACTCGGCATAGGAACGCTCCCCGTTATCGCAGGCGCTGACCCAATCGAACCAGCGCTGAATGTTGCGGGTCCCCAGGTGCCATTTGCCGGCGTAGAGACACTGATATCCCTCCTCCCGCAAAAAGTGGGAGATTGGAGGCCGGGTGATCTCCATGTCGGGATATTCGTCCTCCTGGCCCACCCGAAGCGCCCCCAGGTAGGGCAGATGGGGCATGCCGGCCTGGTGGGGCTGGAAACCGGTAAAGAAGGAAGCGCGGGCCGGAGAGCAGATGGGGCTGGTGGTCCGCAGGTTCTCCACCAGGACGCCCTCACGGGCCACGCGATCCCAGGTGGGGGTACGACAGGCGGTTCGTCCAAGGATTCCCAGGGTATCCAACCGCTGATTGTCGCTGATCAGGAGGACGATATTGGGTCTGGAGGGGATGCTCATGGCGATGATCGGCCGTGGGGGAAGACCCCGGCTCCGGCATTTCCCCGGGGCCGGCCACGGCAGGAAAAGGGGACATTATAGGTCGCCGCCGGAGGCTATCACAAGGCAGGATCGGTCCAAGACCCGAGACGCCCGAAGTTCGCCTGTGTTAAGCTTCCCTCCCGAATCGAAGCCGGCATTGACCGGACCGAATCGCTCCGGAATCATCCAATTCCAACCCCGCGAGCACTCCCGTGGCCCAGACCTCCCGCAGGCGGATCCTGTCTCCGTTGGCGACCGCACAGAGGCGGGTAGCCGCTCCCGGCTCCCGCTCCAGGCGTTCCCTGAACGACCTGCGCCGGGCCCTGCGGGGCGTTCACAGCTACCTGCCCACGCCCTTTCACGGCAATCTTGAGATCGACCCCGAGGGGATGCGTCAAAACGCCGCCTTTTACGCCGAGGCCGGGGTCCAACCGCTGAGCCTGGTGGTGGCGGCCGGACTGGGCGAGCTGTTTTCGCTCGGTTTCGAGGAGCACCGGGAAGTGGTAAGCGCGGCGGCGGACGGCGGCGGGGGCAGGCTTCCGGTGGTGGCCGGCGTGCGGGGCGGCTACCGGTTCGCCTTGAGGATGGCCCGCAACGCGGAGGAGGCCGGCGCCGACGCCATTCTGATCTTTCCGCCTGCCGGTGGGCCTCAGACCCTGGAGGGGCAGCGGCGGTACTTCACCGAGATCGCCCAATCGGTCGGCATCGGAGTGCTGCTCTACCCAAGGACGCAGCGGGACGACTGGTCCAGCCTGCTGGAGGGGCTGGCCGACCTGCCCAACGTCATGGGGTTCAAGGACGGCAGCCGCGGCATCGACCTGGGCCGATCCCTGGGCGTCCGGACTCGCAAGCGGCTGGTCTGGACGGCCCGCGGAGAGGAGCATGCGCTTCAGGCCCTGCCGGCCGGGGCCACCGCCTACGCCACCTCCTTCGCCTCACTGGCGCCCAGGGCCTGCCATGATTTCTGGAGGCTGGGCGCCAGGGGAGAGGCCAAGGGCATGGAGACCCTTTTCAGGGAGCGCATTGCGCCCCTGGCCGCCATCCGTCGCCAGTTACCGCTTCCCGACCGCTCGCCGGGCTTCGGGGTCGCCGCCATCAAGGCGGCCCTGGAATCGCTGGGACGGGCGGGAGGCAGCGTGCGGCCGCCCAAGCTTCCGATCGGCCCAACGGCGGGGATCGCCGAGATCGCGGCCCGGTACTCTGAGTTGACGCAAACATGACGGAAAACGAGCGACGCCGGTTCCTGAAAACGGTGGGCCTGGTGGCAGGGGGTACTCTGGCCGCCTCGGCAGGGTGTTCCTTGAAGCCGGGGCCCGGACGATCCATGGAGGCGCTCACCCGGGCCTGCCGGGGTGTGCACAACTTCCTGACCACCCCCTTTCTGCCCGACGGAGAGTTGGACGTCGAGGGCCTCCGCCGCAACGTCGCCCACCACGCCGAGCGGCATCCCCGGGACATGTCGATCGTGGTGACCTGCAACCTGGGGGAACTCTTCTCGCTGGACCTGGAGGAGCACCAGGCCGCCGGGCGGGCGGCGGTGGAAGGAGCCCGGGGGAAGATGCCGGTCATCCAGGGTGTGGCGGGCGGCTATCAACTGACCCTCGAGATGGCCCGCAATGCCGAGCGGGCCGGCGTGGACGCTCTCATGCTGTTCGCTCCCCCGTACGGCAGCCCGACCGCCCGGGGCGTCTACGAGTACATGCACCGGGTGGCCACGGCCGTCCGCATGGGAGTCTTCGTCAACATGTGGCACGGTTACGCCGTAGCGGTCGAGGACTACTGGGCTCAGGTCATCGGCGAGCTTGCCGGGCTGCCCAACGTGATCGGTTTCCAGGACTCCAGCGGCGGCGTTGAGGTGGGCCATTCGCTGGGCAGCCTGGTCCCGGATCGCTTCCTGTGGATCGCCCGGGGAGAAGGCCACGCCGTCAAGGCGCTTCCCGCCGGAGCCCGGGCCTACACGGCCGCGGTGGCCTGCCTGGCGCCCGCGGCCTGTCGGAAGTTTTGGCAATACGGCACGGCCGGAAACCTGGTCGAGATGAAGCGGATCCTGGAGCAGCGGATCGCTCCCATGGCCGCCGTTCGCAGCCTGCGGCCGGGCTACAGCGCCGCCGCCATCAAGGTGGCCCTGGAGACCGTGGGGAGAGCCGGAGGACCCACCCGGCCACCCATGGGCCAGGTGGCGGCCGAGGACCGACCCCGGATCGAGGCCATCGTCAAGCGCCACGCGGAGACCTGAGGAGCGCCCCGCCGCCGGCGTTCCAAACCGGACCCCACCGCGGTCCGACACACGAGGAGACAGCATGCTTAGCCCGGAACTGAACCAGCGCCTGGCAAACCTTTCAACGGCCCTTCTGGCCGACGCCCGCGTCCGGTTGAAGCTTCCCGAAAGCCACCTCGACCCCGGTATCCGTCCGGTGGTCCCCTTCACCGCCATGGCCGGGACAGCCGTCACCGCGGAGCTGGAGACGGTCGAAGACGAGGCCGCGGCCGACCTGACCCCGCTGCTGGATGCCTACCAGGCCCAGAGCCGTCCGGGCTCCATCATCGTCATTCAGATCCCCCGGGAGCTGCACGGCCACGGCATCTTCGGAGAAGGGGCCGCCACCCTGGCGAGAAGACACGGGTTCGCCGGGGCCTTGATCGAAGGAGCGGTGCGGGACACGCCCGATCTGGCCAGGATGGAGTTCCCGGCCTGGTCGCGTACCGTGGCGCCCGGATACATCGTGGGCAAGTCCAGGGTGGCCGCCGCCGGCCGGCCGGTTCGGGTCGGAGGGCGAACCATTCACCCGGGGGATATCGTCGCCGCCGACAACGACGGCGTCATCGTGATCCGGCCCGACGAGTCGGAAGCGGTGATCGCCAAGGCCGAAGCCATCAAGGAGTGGGAGCAGCGAGCCCACCAGGCCTCGAGCGACGGGGCCGACTACCGGGAGGTCCTTCGCCGCGCGGGCCCGATGCCTTGAGGAGCCCCGAAGCCCGGGCGTTCCGGGATCGCCCCCGATTCCCACTCGCAATCCGGCGCCGGCAGGCGCCGGCGGAGTTTGTCGATGCCCGATAGAGAGATCTGCTTCCTGACCGCGACCGAGCTGAGCCGGCTTGTCCGGGCCCGGGAACTGTCCGCCGGCGAGGTGTTGGAAGCCCACCTCGACCAGATCGACCGTCTCAATCCCAAGGTCAACGCCATCGTGACCCTGGTGGCGGACCGGGCCAGGGACCAGGCCCGCGCCGCCGACCGGGCTCTGGCGGCCGGGAATGAAGTCGGCCCCCTCCACGGCCTTCCCATCGCCCACAAGGACCTGGTGTGGACCCGGGGGATCCGCACCACCTTCGGCACCCTGGCCTGCAAGGATTTCGTGCCCACCCGGGACGCGCTCATCGTGGAGCGCCTCAAGCTGGCCGGGGCCGTCATCATCGGCAAGACCAACACCCCCGAGTTCGGCGCCGGATCCCAGACCTTCAACCCGGTCTTCGGCGAGACCCGCAACCCCTACGACACCTCAAAGACCTGCGGCGGCAGCAGCGGCGGCGCCGCGGTGGCCCTGGCCTGCGGCATGCAACCCCTGGCCGACGGGAGCGACACCGGCGGATCGCTCCGCAACCCGGCCAACTTCTGCAACGTGGTGGGACTGCGCCCCTCGCCGGGCCGGGTTCCGATCTGGCCCAGCCAGGCAGGCTGGTACACCATCGGCGTTCAAGGCCCCATGGCCCGAACGGTCCGCGATACCGCCTTGATGCTCAGCGCCATCGCGGGACCCGACCGGCGCTCGCCCATCTCCATCGCCGAACCGGGAAGCCGCTTCGCCGCGCCCCTCGAGCGCGATTTCCGGGAATGCCGCATTGCCTGGAGCCCCACCCTGGGCGGGTTGCCGGTCGATCCGCGCATTTCCGGCGTCCTCGAAGGACAGCGGCAGGTCTTCGAATCCCTGGGATGCCGGGTCGAGGAAGCCACGCCCGACTTCAAGGACGCCGAGGCCGTGTTCCGGGCCTGGCGGGCCTGGCGCTTCGAGCTGACGCTTTCGGCCCTGAACCCCGGCCAGCAATCCCGACTCAAGGACACCCTGAAGCAGGAAATCGAGGCCGCCGGGAAGCTGAGCGGAATCGATCTCTCCAGGGCCGAGCTCCTGAGGACCCAGCTCTACCACCGGGTCCGGGAATTCATGGAGACCTTCGAGTTCCTGATCTGTCCCGTCAACCAGGTCCCGCCTTTCGACGTCACCCAGCCCTACGTGGAGGAGATCAACGGCGTCAGGATGAAAACCTATATCGACTGGATGCAGTCCTGCTGGACCATCTCGGTGCTGGGCCTGCCGGCCATCTCGGTGCCGGCCGGCTTCACCCCGGAGGGGCTCCCGGTGGGTATCCAGATCGTGGGCCGTCACCAGGACGATTGGGGCGTGCTGCAACTGGCCCACGCCTACGAGCAGGCCACCGGCTTCTGGAAGCGCCGCCCGCCGCTGTGCTCCGACGGCGCCGACTGAACCATCCGAGTGTGGCGACTTCGAAAAAACGGCTCTCTCACAGAATGATTCCGCAGGACGCCTGCCGGCCCGGAGCAGCGGCGCCATGAGCGAAACGAACACAAGGTCCGCGCGACTTCGACCAAAGACGCGCCGTGAACGACCGGCCGCCGAACCGGCTGCACTGTCGTCGACGGGGCGCCCGGACGATGACGGCGGCGCCGGGCGGTCATCGGCGGGTTCTCCTGTCCTGACCGGCCGCGCCGGCATCCCGAACCGCCAGGCCCTGGCGCTTTTCCTCCTGGTGGCGGTCAGCTACCTGCCGGCGCTCGAGGCCGGCTTTGTCTGGGACGACCTGATCTTGGTGGAAGCGGCGGCCGTTCACGACTGGTCCGGTCTTTGGAGCATCTGGTTCTCGCCTGCCGACATCGAGAAGGAGGCACACTACTGGCCCGTCGTGTATACCAGCTTCTGGCTGGAGCACAAGCTGTGGGGACTGGCGCCGCTCGGCTATCA
Source organism: Acidobacteriota bacterium (assembly GCA_009841055.1). Classification (GTDB taxonomy): domain Bacteria; phylum Acidobacteriota; class Terriglobia; order Versatilivoradales; family Versatilivoraceae; genus Versatilivorator. The sequence goes on along the minus strand of VXMN01000196.1, from coordinate 7,401 downwards.
CGCCGTCAACGTGGCGCTGCACCTGGTCAACGTGCTGCTGGTCTGGCTCCTCCTGCAGCGGCTGGCCGTGCCCGGCGCCTGGGCCGTCGCGGCCGTCTTCGCCGTGCACCCCCTGCATGTCGAGTCGGTCGCCTGGGTCATCGAGCGCAAGGACCTGCTCTCGGCGTTGTTCTACCTGGCGGCGGCGCTCACCTGGATCCGGTTCGTGAAATCGCCCCGGCCGGAACGCTATGGGTTGGCCCTGGGGCTGTTTGCCGCCGCCCTGTTGTCGAAATCCATCGCCGTCACCCTGCCCGCCGCCCTTCTGATCTACCACTGGTGGCAAGCGGGCCGCGTGACGCGCACGGACCTGGCCCGGCTGGCGCCCTTCTTCGGCCTGGCGCTGGTCATCACTGCCCTGGACCTGTCGTTCTACACCTCGCGCGAGCCGCTCGATCTCGGCTACTCGCTGGCGGAGCGCGTCTTGATCGCGGGGCGCGCCCTGTGGTTCTACGCCGGCAAGCTGTTGTGGCCGGCAGACCTGGCCGTCATCTATCCGCTCTGGGAAATCAACGCCGCCGACCCGGCGGCCTGGATCTACGTTGCGGCCGCAGCGGCCCTGGTGGCGGCGCTCTGGGTCGGCAGGAAGCGGCTGGGGCGCGGGCCGCTGGCGGGAATTCTGTTCTTCGCCGTGACACTGTCACCCGTGCTCGGCTTCGTCGACTACGGCTACATGCAGTTCTCCCTGGTGGCCGACCGGTTCCAGTACCTGGCCGGCCTCGGGGTGATGGCGGTGCTGCTTGGGGCGGCCAGGTGCGGGGTTGACCGGCTTCCGGCAACCGCAAGGAGGGCCGCGGCCGGCGCACTCGTCCTGGCGCTGGCGATGCTGGGCGCCCTGACCTGGCGCCAGGCGGGCATCTACCGCGACGAGGTCACCTTCTTCAGCCACATCCTCGCGCACAATCCGCAAGCCCGGGATGCACACCTCAACCTGGTGGGCCCGTTGTCTGACGCGGGACGCCTCGAGGACGCGCTGGCCGCCGCCCGCGTCGCCGTGGAGCAGCGCCCCGACCACTCGCTTGCGTATTCCAATCTTGGCCGGACGCTCGTCCTACTGAAACGGTTCGAGGAAGCCGAGGAGGTGCTGCGCACCTCCCTCAAGCTCGATTCACGGAATGTCACAGCCCATCAGAATCTCGGGGAAGCGTTGCGCCAGCAAAAGCGATACGAGGAGGCGATCGCAAAGTACCGTGAGGCGCTGGCGATCAAGGGAGCCTACGCGGCGGCACATGGGGGGCTGGGCGCCGTGCTTTTCGAGTTGGAGCGCTACGAGGAGAGTCTCGCAGCTCTCCAAAGAGCGCTGTCGCTGGATCCCGGCGCGCCGTCGGCAGGCAAGACCGCGCTGTTTGCCGGTCGCGCCGCCCGGAAACTGGGCCGATCCCGCGAGGCGGAGACGCAGTTCCGGAAGGCCGCCGCGCTGGCGCCGGGCAGCGCCGAACCGTTGCTGGAGCTGTCCAACCTGCTGTTCGCACAGGACCGTGCGGCCGAGGCCGAGGAATACCTGGGCCGCGCTCGCGAGTCGCAGCCGAACGACCCTTTTACGCTGCACATGGTGGCCGAGGCGCTGCGCACGGCAGGACGCCCCCGGGAGGCGGTCGCCGCCTACCGCAACGTGCTGCGGAGCGATCCGGATTTCGTGCACGCCCGCGTCGGCCTCGCTGCCGCCCTCGTCGATCTGCAACGCTACGACGACGCGCTGGAATCGCTGGAACGGGCCGCCTCGCTGGAGACGGATCCCGCCACGGCGGCGACGTCTCATTTTCTGGCAGGCCGTGCCCTGAAGGCACTGGACCGGATGCCGGAGGCGGCGGCACGCTTCGAGCAAGCCATCGAGAGCGATCCCAACCACGCGGAGGCATTGGACCACCTCGCCCTGTGGCGTTTCCAACAGCGTCGCTACAAGGACGCGCTCGACCTCTATCGGGCCCAATCGGCGCTGAAGCCCGACAGCGCCACTACCCACGCAAATATCGGTGTCACGCTCTACTTCCTCGGACGCCCGAAAGAAGCGCAGGCGGCCATGCAACGCGTCCTTCAACTCGACGCCGGCCACCCCATGGCCCGCAAGCTCGTCGAAGAACTGCGCGGAAGCGCAGCACAGCCCGCGCGGTAGCAGCCTCGGCGCCGCTCGCGTGCCGAACTTGAAGTCTTTGAAGGGATCAATGATGGTCAATCCACGCGACCTGACTCATGGAGCCCGACAAGTGTCCATCGAACTCAGTCATCGAATGTGGGGTAGCAACAGCATGGAGCGCCACATCGACGTCGACGTTCCACGCCAGTTGTGCCGTCTGTACGCCTGCCGGCAATGGCTACCGTCGCCATGAGGGAAACACGATCAAGGCCCGCGCGGCTTCGACCAACGGCGCGCCGCGGGCGGCTGGCTGCCGAACAGGCCGCATCGTCCTCGAAGGAGCACCCGGACGATGGCGCGGGCTCCAGGCGGTCATCCGACGCGTCTCGCGCCGTGAACGGCCGCGCCCGCATCCCGAGCCGCCGGGCGCTGGCGCTCGCTCTCCTCGTAGCGGTCAGCTACCTGCCGGCGCTCGAGGCCGGGTTCGTCTGGGACGACGTGATTTTCGTGGAAGAGACGGTGGTCCACGACTGGTCCGGGCTGTGGAACATCTGGTTCTCGCCTGCCGACATCGAGAAGGAGGGGCACTACTGGCCCGTCGTGTACACCAGCTTCTGGCTGGAGCACAAGCTGTGGGGACTGGCGCCGCTCGGCTATCACGCCGTCAACGTGGCGCTGCACCTGGTCAACGTGCTGCTGGTCTGGCTCCTCCTGCAGCGGCTGGCCGTGCCCGGCGCCTGGGCCGTCGCGGCCGTCTTCGCCGTGCACCCCCTGCATGTCGAGTCGGTCGCCTGGGTCATCGAGCGCAAGGACCTGCTCTCGGCGTTGTTCTACCTGGCGGCGGCGCTCACCTGGATCCGGTTCGTGAAATCGCCCCGGCCGGAACGCTATGGGTTGGCCCTGGGGCTGTTTGCCGCCGCCCTGTTGTCGAAATCCATCGCCGTCACCCTGCCCGCCGCCCTTCTGATCTACCACTGGTGGCAAGCGGGCCGCGTGACGCGCACGGACCTGGCCCGGCTGGCGCCCTTCTTCGGCGTGGCGCTGGTCATCACCGCCCTGGACCTGTCGTTCTACACTTCGCGCGAGCCGCTCGAGCTCGGCTACTCGCTGGTCGAGCGTGCGCTGATCGCGGCGCGCGCCCTGTGGTTCTACGCCGGCAAGCTGTTGTGGCCGGCAGGCCTGGCCGTCATCTATCCGCTCTGGAACATCAGCGCCGCCGACCCGGTCGGCTGGACCTACGTTGTGGCCGCCGCGGCCCTGGCGGCGACGCTCTGGTTCAGCCGGAAGCGGCTGGGGCGCGGGCCGCTGGCGGGAATTCTGTTCTTCGCCGTGACGCTGTCGCCCGTGCTCGGCTTCATCGACTACGGCTACATGCAGTTCTCCCTGGTGGCCGACCGGTTCCAGTACCTGGCCGGCCTCGGCGTGCTGGCGGTGCTGCTCGGGGCGGCCAGGTGCGGGGTTGGCCAACTTCCCTCCTCAGCAAGGACGGCCGCGGCCGCCGCACTCATCCTCGTGCTGGCGATCCTGGGCGCCCTGACCTGGCGGCAGGCCGGCATCTACCGCGACGGGGTCACCTTCTTCAGCCACATCCTCGCCCACAATCCGGAGGCCCGGGACGCACACCTCAACCTGGTGGGCCCGTTGTCGGACGCAGGCCGCCTCGAGGAAGCGCTCGACCCCCCCCGCCACGGCGTCCCGCGGCGGGCCGGCCCACCGGCTGCGGTTTGCAAAGATGTACGCGGGGGTAGCCGCCGGGGGAGGGGACAGGGAC
>VXMN01000196.1:0-3507 GCA_009841055.1 Acidobacteriota bacterium | reverse complement strand
CCCGGTCCCCCACCCCCACTCTGGGGGGGCGGTTGGGGGCCCCCCCGCCGCGTGGGCGCCGCCCGCCCCCCCGCCGGCCGGGGGGCCCCCCCGCGTCCTGACGACGCGGATGCGTATTCCAATCTTGGCCGCGTGCTCATCCTCCTGGATCGGTTCAAGGAAGCCGAGGCGGCATTGCGCACCTCCCTCAAGCTCGATCCGCGCAACCTCACCGCCCATCAGAATCTCGGGGAAGCCTTGCGTCAGGGAAACCGGCACGAGGAGGCGATCGCAATGTACCGTTCGGCGCTCGCGATCGAGGAAGACTTTGCGGCGGCATACGGGGGGTTGGGCTTGGCGCTTTTCGGGGAGAAGCGTTACCAGGAGAGTCTCGCTGCTCTCGACAGAGCGCTGGCGCTGGATCCCGGCGCACCCTCTGCAGGCACGCTTGCGCTGTCTGCAGGCCGGGCCGCCCGGGAACTGGGCCGATCCCGGGAGGTGGAGGTGCAATTCCGGAAGGCCGCCGCACTGGCGCCCGACAGCACGGAACCGCTGCTGGAGCTGTCCAACCTTCTATTCGCCCAGGACCGTGCCGGCGAGGCCGAAGAGTACTTGCGCCGCGCTCGCGAGTTGCAGCCGAACGACCCCGCCACGCTGCACACCGTGGCCGAGGCGCTCCGCAAGGCAGGACGCCGCCAGGAGGCGCTCGCCTCTTACCGCGACGCACTGCAAACAGATCCGGACTTCGCGCCCGCCCATGTCGGCCTCGGCGCCGCCCTCGTCGATCTCAAGCGCTACGAGAAAGCGCTGGAATCACTGGAGCGGGCCGGCTCGCTGGAGATGGATCCCGCCACGGCGGCGACGTCTCATTATCTGGCAGGCCGCGCTTTGAGGGAACTGGGTAGGATGGCAGAGGCGGCGGTGCGCTTCGAGCAGGCCATCGAGAGCGATCCGAACCATGCCGAGGCATTGGACCACCTCGCCCTGTGGCGTTTCCAACAGCGGCGCTACCAGGACGCGCTCGACCTGTACCGGGCCCACGCGGTGCTGGAGCCCGACAGCGCCACCATCCACGCCAACATCGGCGTCACGCTGTACTACCTCGGCCGCCCCGAAGAAGCGCTGGCGGCCATGGAACGGGTTCTTCAACTCGACGCCGACCACCCGATGGCCCGCAAGCTCGTCGAGGAACTGGGCGGCGACGCGGTTCAGTCCAAGCGGTAACAGCCTCGACCCGGCTCACGTGCCGAACAGTTGGTCGTTGATCGCACGCGCACTTCAAGAGGACGAGCTCACAGGAAGAAGAGGGAAAGGGAGCCGCGCTGTCGCCCTCGGCCTCGAGGCCTGCCTAATTCCCTCCTCCAGACCCCGCCACGCCCCAGGCGGTCGCCTCTCCCACCCTGAAAGCGTCCACGAAGCCTTCCGCAGCGTATTGCACCCGGCTCCCTGTGGATTTCGACCCGATGGGCATGACGGCGGCGCGGAAGTTGCCGGCCCCCGGCGCCTCCAGGCACATCTCGATGATTCTGGGCTCGCTGAACTCGAAAGGCCAGTAGAGTTCCTGCGCCCCGCCAAGGGCCACCTCCGCGGGGGCGCCGATGAACCTGCCTCCGGCATCGAAGGACCGGAAGCGGAACCGGGCGCCGCCCGGAGCCGCCCTGCCCGGTTGGGCCGCGACCGCGGCAAAGCCCAGGTTGCGTCCATTGCCGAACACTCCGGTCAGCACCCGGCAGTCCCCGTCTCCCAGCCAGTCCCGCGGGGACTGGCTGGCGAGGGAAAGCATCTCCTCGATCGTTCCATCGCTCCCTTCGATCAGGGTGCGCCCCTGGACCTCGAGGGAATCAGCAGTGCAGGGTGAGCGGGCATAGACATAGACAGCCCCGCTCAGAAGTCCGGATGCCTCCGGGGCCGTCAGGGTAACGATTGCCGCCCCCTCCCGGGAGATGGTCACGTGGATGAGATTCCCCTCCTCCGGCCGGCCGTTGAACCGCACCGGCGGGGCTTGGGAGGTTCCCCGGTGAAACAGCAGCGCCACCTCGCATTCGGAGGGATCGGGATCGGTGTTGCTGAGGACGACTTCGGTAGAGGCCGTGTTCGTCCCGGAAGCCCCCACATAGACTTGAGGCAGGTTTGCCGCCGTGGCGCAGGCGAGACCGTCCCAGAGGGAGGAGCAGAAGGGGTCCTCATGCACCACCTGAAAGCTCCCCGTGCGCCTCGACCCGTCGGCGCAACTGCCGGTGTAAGCGCCCGAGGCCGGCGAGGTGAAGGCGAGGTGGGCGGTGCAGTCCGGAAGGCCCGGACCGGAGGAGCGAATCGTCCAGGTCCCCGTATAGGGGCCCGTCCGGTGATAGGTGTAGCTTCCGGTGTCCTCGCCCGCCGCGCCCTTTGCGGCCGACCGGGCCGCATCGAAGACGTCCCCTTCCCGAAAGATCAGCGTGACCTCTTCGCGTATCCCGGAGCTGTCGATTTCCTCAAGGATGAACTGCTTCCCGGACAGTCCCGCCGGAGCGAAGCCAGGCGGCAGGTCCTCCCGGCGATCGTCCTGTGGAGCGGAGAGCAGGGGGAAAACCAAGGAGGCAACACAGAAGAAGAGGCCGAAGATCCCCCGGACCGGCCGCCGCTTCCTCGAGCCTGCCTGTTCTCTCCCTTTGCCGGAAAGGCGTCCCCCACCACCTCCCGCCCCTGCCGACATCGCCGTAACCCCGTACAGGGGAACCGCGTCCAAACCCGGTTGAATCTGCGGGCATCGTTCACCGGCTTTCATCGAACCACCCTCCTCGGGATGCGTTCTCTCTTCGGCATCGGGTCCACACCCGCCGGTTGTGGCCCCCCGTACAAATCCGTAGCCGCTCCGTGGCATCTCCACAATTTTCTCACTCACCGCCTCCCCATCGGTAGAGAACGCCGGGTTGCTTCCCGGCAGCGCTGACAATAGTGGCAGTCGCCCGACTATTATACTTGTCAAACATCAAAACTACTACTGATATAGACATATAGCCTCACTCACGTATAGAATGCACTGCTTTCGTCCCAGCCGGGGCGGACCGGATCGGTCGAAGCCAGGCGGGAAAGCCGGAACCGCATAGTTGCTGACATTGAAGTGGTCCATGGCAGGCGGTGGGGTTCAGGCGGCAGGCCTTGCCGAGAGGAGACTGGCGTGAAAGAGAACGCGACCGCCCGTCCAGGCGAAAAACCGGCCCGGGAGCGGACCAACCGCTGCGGCCCTGCGTGCCCTGGCTCCGGCATCGACAGCGAGGCTTCGTGAATCTTCCTCCCACCAATACCTCCCGTTGCGGCGGGCCTCGCCTGCTCCGCCCAGCCTTCCTTGCCCTTTGCTGGATTGCAGGGTCGCACCTGCTGCCGGCAGAGACGGCAAGCGCCCAAGGCATCTGCGACCGCACCCCCCAGGTGCGGGACGCGATCCTGAGGACGGTCGGCATCGAATCACGGCGGCTTGGCACGGACTGGCCAACCGACTGCGCGGAGGTCACCGCGGATCACCTGGCCCTGGTGCGATCGCTGTGGCTT
>VXMN01000191.1 GCA_009841055.1 Acidobacteriota bacterium | reverse complement strand
GACACCGATGTCAGGATCCACGGAACCCACTTCGGCAGCCAGGCCGGCAGCGTCACCTTCAACGGAGAAGCGGCCTCGCCCGACCATTGGGAGGACCGGATGATTCGCGTTCGAGTCCCGGAGGAGGCGACCGACGGGCCGGTGGTGGTGACGACGGCAGCCGGAAAGTCGAGCGCCGGCGTCGATTTCACCGTGACTCCTCCCCCTACAGGACCGATCATCTCGCGGCTGGATCCCGAGTCCGGGCCCTTCGATTCCGAGGTCACCATCCACGGGTCCAATTTCGGCACCTCCGGTACCGTCACCTTCAACGGAACCACCGCCTCCGCGTCCAGTTGGAGAAACGAACGGATTCGGGCGCGCGTGCCGGATGGAGCCACCACCGGGGAGGTGGTGGTGACGGTCGGCACCGAGTCCAGCGCCGGGGTCACCTTTACCGTGACCACGCCGATCATCTCCCGGCTGGACCCCGATTCCGGGCCTGTCGACACCAAGGTCACCATCCACGGGTCCAACTTCGGGATCCTGGGAACGGTGACCTTCAACGGAACGACCGCCTCCGTGTCCAGTTGGGGAAACGAACGGATTCAGACGCGCGTGCCGGATGGAGCCACCACCGGGCCGGTGGTGGTGACGGTCGGCACCCAGTCCGGCGCCGGCGTCACCTTTACCGTGACCGAATCCGAACTGGAGCCCGAGCCTGATCCCGGGAGCCCGGCGGATTTTTCCTCCTCGGACCTGACCGGAACCAGCTTCACCTTGTACGGGACCCGGCTGGACGGATCTCCCGAACGGGTGACAGTGCTCTTCCTCGGAGCAAATCGATTCGAGGCGGCCGGGCCCCGAAGCGGCAGCTACGACTATCGTCCCACCGGTTCCTCGGCGGGAACGCTGACGCTGCAATACGACGGGGGCGGCTCCTGCCGGGTTGAGCTCACCTTCGACTCCGTAAACTCGGGCACGTCCATCTTCGACTGCAGCAGCGGCGCCGGCCGGATCGGCGGGTTCCGGCTGACGGCAGGCACCACTTTCGTTCCCGTAATCCTCACCGCCGCCGGACGCAACAACTCCTTTTTCACTTCGGAGATGACCCTGACCAACCGCGGAGCTCGGGAGGCCAGGCTCCACTACACCTACAGGGCCCATACCGGGGGAGGGACCGGCTCCGCCTCCGAGGTGCTTCCGGCAGGACACCAGCGGGTGGTTCCGAATGCGCTGGCGCACCTCAGGAGCCTGGGAATCCCCATTCCCAAGGACGGGAAACGCATCGGGACGCTGAGGGTGGAGGCTCCGGTCGCCTCCGAGGTGGGGGTCCTGGTCCGGACCACCACGGACGTCCCCGACGGGCGGGCAGGCCTGGCCTATCCGGGGATCGGGATGGAGGCGGGGTTCCACCGGGCCGTCTACCTGTGCGGACTGCGCCAGAACGAACAGGACCGCTCCAACGTGGCCTTCCAGAACATGGGCGCCCCGGAAGACGGCCCCATCACCGTGAGGACCACCGTGTTCTCCGGGGACCCCGACGGGCCGGCGCCCCGGGTCCTGGACGAGAAAGAGCTGCGCCCGGGCGGCTTCCATCAGTTTTCGGGCGTGTTGGGACCGGTCGCCAACGGCTACGTCAGGGTTGAGCGGGTCGAGGGGAGCGCGCCCTTCTACGCCTACGGGGTCATCAACGACCAGGTCAACTCCGACGGCTCCTTTGTCTTCCCGGTGGCGGAAGGATTTCCCGGGCAGGCCGCCGGACAGACCCTCCCGGTAATCGTGGAGACCTCGAACTTCACCAGCGAACTGACGGTGACCAACGTCTCCGCCAGGCCCAGGGCGGTGAATTTCAGCTACGTGGACCAGGGAGTCGGAGCCTCCGGAGTCAACGTCAACCTGCGGGTGTCGCTGGCGGCCGGCCAACAGTTGCTGTTTCCCGAGTTGGCGAAAGAGATTCAGCGTACGATCCGCGCCGGGAACGGCTCGAGCGGCCACCTGGCGGGCCCGCTGTTCGCGAGCGCGGCCAATGGAAACCTGGAGGGAATCGTCGTCGGAGCCCGGACGGTGGCGCAGGCCCTGATTGCCGGAGGACAGTACGGCGTCGCCTACAACGCCGTGCCCTACGGTTCGACCTTCAACCGGGCGGCCTGGGTCGAGGGCCTGCAGCAGAACCGGGAGAGCCGCAGCAACCTGGCCCTGGTCAATACCGGAGAAGTCGACGACAGCGAGAGCGTCTTCAGCATCGAGATTTACGACGGAGACTCGGGACTGCTGGTGACGACCATTACCGGCAGGACCCTCCCCGCGGGGAGATGGCGTCAGTTCGACAGCATTCTGCTCAACTATGCCAGGGAAACCACCCAGGGGTATGTCCGGGTCCGCAAGATCTCCGGCAACAACCCCTTCCTGGCCTACGGGGTGATCAACGACGGCGGCAGCCCCGGGGAGCGCAGCGGCGACGGCGCCTACATCCCGGCGAGGGAGTAGGGTGGCGTTGCGGGCCAATGGGAGGAAGGAAAAGAGTTATCCACGAAGTCACACGAAGGACCACGAAGTCACACGAAGGGGTT
>VXMN01000073.1 GCA_009841055.1 Acidobacteriota bacterium | reverse complement strand
TCTGCCTGGTCCGAGCCCATGCGGTTCTCGCCGGCAGGGCGGACGGGTGCCCCATCGCGGGGAAACTGAGCGGCACGGGACGGAATAGCATGCGGGCGGGACGCCCGCGCTCCCGGGTGGCCCTGCCCATGGGGCAGAGCCGTCACGCTTCGTGGCCCTTTGTGGATATCTTTTTGGGGATGATTCAGGTGAGGTGAGGCTGCGGCGCCATCCGTCAGGCAGCAGCGACGCGGTTGACCGGGCGGTAGAGAGTGTCTCGCTCAACCGGTTCCCGGCCGGCTTCCCGGATGAGATGCTCGATTTCCGCGCGGGTCAGGCCAAGGGGAGTCTGGGCCCCGGCCATGTGAACGATCTTTTCTTCCACCACCGTTCCATCCAGGTCATCGGCCCCATAGTGAAGCCCCATTTGGGCCGTCTTGGCGCCGATCATGATCCAATAGGCCTTGATGTGGGGGAAATTGTCCAGCATGAGCCGGCTGACCGCGATGGTTCGAAGGTCCAGCATGGCGGTAGGCGAGGGCAGGTGATCCAGTTGCGTATTCGCCGGGTGGAAGGCCAGCGGAATGAAACATTGAAAACCCTGTGTCTCGTCCTGCAACTCCCTCAACCGGATCAGGTGGTCGACTCGGTCCTCCACGGTTTCCACATGCCCGTAGAGCATGGTGGCGTTGGACTTCAATCCGCAGAGGTGCACCCTTTTGGCGATCTCCAGCCAGCGGTCGCCCGACACCTTGTGGTCGCAGATGATGTCGCGGGGGCGCTCGGCGAAGATCTCGGCTCCTCCCCCGGGGCAACTGTCCATTCCCGCCTCCCGAAGAGCCAGTATGGTTTCATCGATGGACAACTTGGCCCGGCGGGAGAAGAAGTCGAGCTCAACCATGGTGAAGGCCTTGAGATGAACCTTGGGGAAACGCTCCTTCAAGCCACGTAGCAGGTCTGTGTAGTAGGAGAAGGGGAGGTAGGGATGCAGGCCGCCCACGATGTGAAACTCGGTCACGGACTCGCTATACCCCATCGAGGCGTGATGATAGGCCTCCTCCAGGGACATGGTGTAGCCGCCCTTGCCGGGTTTGCGGGCGAAACCGCAGAACTTGCAGTCAACCACGCAGACGTTGGTGGGGTTCAAGTGCCGGTTGACGTTGAAATATCCGACGTTCCCGTTCCATTTTTCCCGGACCCGGTTGGCCAGAGCCCCCACGGTATGCAGGTCCGAGGACCGATAGAGAGCGACTCCCTCCTCGAAAGACAATCTCTCCCCCGAGAAAACCTTGTCGCTGATCCGTGCAAGCTCCGAGCCCACTTGACGAGCACTCAACTGCGGACCCTCCTTCCCGAAGGGGGCATCCTTACGTCCCGGCCAGTCGAAACGCATCATATCCGAGCCTCCTGAGCACTGTCAAACGGCCCGAGGAGGCTCCATTGGCCTGCCCACGGCTGAAACAAATGCCTGCGCTGGGTGGCTGGAAACCGATTCAAAGTCACGCAGGGGTCAATGGTTTATTGACATGGATGCACAGGATGCACAGGATTTTTTTGGAGACGGTGGGCTTGCAGTCCTAAACATCCGCAAATCCGCACGCGATCATCGCCGGAGTCAGCCTCGTGTGCAGCAGCGTCGCGTCCTGATTGTCCTGTGCATCCACGTTCTCTTGGGCTTTCTTCGTGGCTCTTCGTCGTCCTTCGTGGCCCTTCGTGGATATCTTTTTGTCTATTCCGAATCGCGATCCGAAGATTCCCGCCATAGGTCTGGGGTGCGGGTTAGTTGTGGAAAACCGGCGTCTGCCATCCTATAATTACGGCTGATTCCAACTCCAGAGGGAGCATCATGCGAGGCTGTCTTCCGGTGCGAACGGTGCAATGTCTTGCAGCCCTGGCTGTACTGGTTATTCCATGCCTGGTCTCCGCCGCAGATTCCACCACCCGGGCGGCTCATGCCATATTGCAGAAGCACTGCCTGTCCTGTCACGGAGCCGGCCAGATGTCGGGCCTGGACCTGAGGCAGAGAGAGACCCTGCTGAAAGGAGGCGGCCGCGGGCCGGCCGTCGTTGCCGGCGATGCCGCCCGGAGCCTGCTCTACCGTTCCGCCGCCCATCTCGGCGAACCCAGGATGCCGCCCGGAAGCCGGCGGCCGTTGCCCCAGGGAGACCTGGCCATCCTGAAGGAATGGATCGAAGCGGGGGCGCCTTACCCCGAAGCGGGCGCTGCCGCCGGAGAACCCTCCTGGTGGTCATTGAAGAAACCGCGCCGTCCCGCTGTACCGGAACTGGACGAGGCCCCCTCCAATCCCATTGACGCCTTCATCCTGGCCAAGCTGCGGGAGAAGGGACTTGAACCGGCTCCGGCGACAGACAAGGCCACTCTGCTGCGCCGGGCCTACTTCGATCTGCTGGGTCTGCCGCCGACTCCGGCCCAGGTGGATCGGTACCTTGAGAATACCTCCCCCGACGCGTTCGAAGAGCTCATCGACGAGCTTCTGGATTCCTCCCACTATGGCGAACGCTGGGGGCGCCACTGGCTGGATGTCGTCCGCTACGCCGACAGCGCGGGGTTCGAAGGCGATGTCTTCTATCCCAACGCCTGGCGCTACCGGGACTATGTGATCAAGTCCTTCAATGAAGACAAGCCCTACGACCGCTTCCTCCAGGAACAGATCGCGGGAGACGAGCTCTTTCCCAACAACCTGGAGATGGAGGGCTTCTACGACCTCGCCCCGGAAAAGCTGGAACACATGGAAGCCAGGATCGGAACCACGCTCTACACCTTCGGACCGGAAATCCAGGAATCCCACCTGGACTCGGAACGATTGCGCTACGAACGGCTCACCGACGCGGTCGACACCACCTCGGCGGCGTTCATGGGCTTGACCCTGGAGTGCTCGCGCTGCCACGACCACAAATTCGATCCCTTCACCCAGAAGGATTACTTTCAGTTGCAGGCCGTCTTCGCCGCCAGTTCCCGCAAGACCATCCCCGTGGTCGGCAGCATGTCCACGGGTCATCGCCGCGAAGACTACCACCGCATGATCGCCCTGGCAGAAGCCAGAGCTTCCTATCGGAGGTTCGAAAAGCAGGTCAAGGACCGGGTCATCGAAATCAAGAAGAAGGAATACCCACCCGAGGTGGTGCGCGCCTATGAGGTGCCCATGAAGGAGCGTACCGCCCGGGAGCTGGAGTTGGCCGCACCCCTGGCCCAGTTCTACACCGAAATGAAGATCGAGGACCACCTCACCGATGAAGAGAAGGAACGCCACGGGAATTACATCCGGAAGCTGGTCAGGGCCGTGCTCGATGTCCCTCTCAAGGATGCTTCGCACCATGTGAAATACGACGGATTCTTCGACGTGCCCTCGGCCACGGTTCTGGGACACCTCAAGCCCGAGCTGGTTCCCGACACCTTCCTGTTGAACCGCGGCGAGCTGTCTCTGAAAAGAGAGATCGTCGAGCCGGGGTTGCCGGCGGCGCTGCGCGATGACAGTGTCCCCGACCGGCTGTCCATGGGGCCTCACGGACCCCGCTACCGCAAGCACTTCGCGCTCTGGCTGACCCGTCCCACCCATCCCCTCACGGCGCGGGTCATGGTCAACCGCATCTGGCAGGGCCATTTCGGACAAGGCCTGGTCCGCACCTCCAACGACTTCGGACGCCAGGGCGACCGGCCCTCCCACCCCGAATTGCTGGACTGGCTGGCTACCGAATTCGTCGATCGGGGATGGAGCGTCAAGTCGATGCACCGCCTGATCATGCTCTCCGACGCCTACCGGCGCGACAGCCGCTTCACCACCGCTGCTCACCGGCAGCAGGACCCCGACAATCGCCTCCTGTGGCGCATGAACCGCCGCCGCCTGGAAGGGGAGGCGGTGTGGGATTCGCTGCATGCGGTGGCCGGCAATCTGAACCCGGCCATGGGGGGACGGCCTGCGATTCCCCCGCTTTCCAAGGTCGAAATGAGTTCCCTGCGCATCAAGCCCTGGTGGGCCGTTTCGGAAGACCCCGCGGCAGGCAGGCGGCGCGGCGTCTACATCCTGGCCCGCCGCAACTTCACCTTCCCCATGTTCGACAAGTTCGACGTGCCCAACTCCTCGGTGAGCTGCGCCGGAAGGGAAGTGACGACGGTCGCCCCCCAGGCGCTCTGGTCCCTGAACAACGACGCCTCCTTCAGGCAGGCCCGAGTGCTGGCCGACCGGCTTGTTCGCGAAGCCGGCGCCAGTCCCGCCGACCAGGTCGACCTGGCCTGGCGGCTGGTGCTGGCACGGCCGCCATCGGCAGAGGAAAGACAGGAGGCGATCACGCTCTTGTCAAGACTGGCTTCGAGCAATGGAAGCCAGGCGTCGCACGCCTCCGGCGAAGATACCGAAGCTGCGACCCGGCACAGGGATGCCTTGACTCAGCTCTGCTTGACGATGTTCAACCTGAGCGAGTTCTTCTATATCGATTGACACCGGGCCGGAATCGAAACCCGGTTCTCCTCAGTTCGGGAGGCAACCATGAATCCCTATTCCTGCAATCGCCGCGCCGCCGTCAGTTCGCGGCGTGAATTCCTGACCCGTTCCGGGCTGGGGTTTGGGGGACTGGCCCTCAACTGCATGTTGCAGTCGGAATCGGCAAGAGCGGATGTTCCGACCGCCGCGGCCTACAATCCCCTGGGCGTCAAGCCGCCGCACTTCACGGCCAAGGCCAGGAGCGTCATCTTCATCTTCCTGCAAGGGGGTCCCAGTCAGCTCGAAACCTTCGATCCAAAGCCCGAGTTGCAGAAATATGACGGCCAGTACCTTCCTCCCAGTTACTTGAAAAAGGGCATCGGTTTGGCCCAGATCAAGGCTGATGAATCCAAGCTGATGGGAACACGGCGTGTTTTCAGGAAGCACGGTCAGTCCGGGCTGGAAATCTCCGACCTGTTTCCGAAACTCTCGGAATTCGCCGACGACCTTGCGGTCATCCGCTCCTGCTACCACGAGTCCTTCATCCACGGTCCCGCCATCACCATCATCCACACGGGTTCCCTGCTGATGGGACAACCCAGCATGGGGGCCTGGGTGCTCTATGGCCTGGGGAGCGAAACCGACAACCTGCCGGCCTACATGGTGATGGCCGACGACTACATGCGAAACAGCAAGTCGGTAATCGGATCGGGTTTTCTGCCGGCCGTCTACCAGGGAACCGTGCTTTCCACACAAGGTGCCCCGCTGGAGAATTTGCAGCGACCGACTACGGTGAGCCAGGACGACCAGCAGGCCATTCTGAATCAACTGAAGCAATGGAACCGGCGGCACCTGGCCGACCGCCCGGACGACAGCAGCCTAGCGGCCCGGATCAAGAATTACGAACTGGCGTTCCGCATGCAGATGGCCGGTCCCGAATTGATCGACCTGAGCCGGGAGCCCGAGCACATCAACAAGTTGTACGGGCTGGACACCAAGGAGACCGCCAACTTCGGACGCATGTGCCTGCTGTCACGCAGGATGGTCGAGCGCGGGGTTCGCTTTGTCCACCTCTACAACAGCGACTGGGACGGGCACGGGGAGTGCGACAAGAACCATCGTGAGAATGCCGTAAAGACGGATGGCCCGGTGGCCGGTCTTCTGGCCGACCTGAAACAACGGGGCATGCTGGATAGCACCCTGGTGGTTCTTGCCGGAGAGTTCGGCCGCACCCCCATCATGCAGGGCAAGGAGGGGCGGGACCACAGCCCCTACGGCTTCTCGGTGGTCATGGCCGGAGGAGGCATCAAGGGCGGCAAGGCCATCGGGGCCACCGATGAGCTGGGCTTCTACGCCGCCGAAGACAAGGTGCATGTCCACGACATGCATGCCACCATGCTCGAACTGCTCGGACTGGACCACCGAAAGCTGAACGTCAAGGTTTCCGGACTGGAAAAACGCCTGACCGGCGTCGGAGAGGACGGGGACCACAGCGTGGCCAAGCGGCTGCTGGCCGGATAGCCGGCTCGGGACAGCAGGCCGGCAGCGGCTTGCACGAAGGCGACTTCAATGCGTTTCCTCCCAATTTTTTCGCTCCTGCTCTTCCCGGCCGTGCTTTTGGCGACCGACGAGGAGGCCCCTTTCTACAAGGGGAGGATGCGGGTCCCGGCGGCCCTTGCCACAGCCGAAGGAATCCGCCTGCCGGCCGGCCACTATCACCTGGAAGTCAAGGGAGAGGCTCCGGACCGCAGGCTGATTTTCTCCTTGAACGGGACGGCCAAGGCCACGGTCAGGGAGTCGGCCGGACAGGACCCGGCCCTGGATTCCGCCGAGATGCCGTTGGTGGGAACACACCTGCTCCGTTCCACGGCGGTCAAGCTGGCTCCTGCCAAGGAGCGTCAGCACAGCCAGACGGGTCTGGCCCGCTATCAGGAGGAAAAGCATCTCTGGGACGGAACCATGAGGGTGTACCTGTCCCCGAAAGCCGGCGTTGTGTACTTCGTTTTTCAGGAGCGGCGAAAAAAGCGGCACTGGAGCCGCTCCAACTTCAGGTTGCAGCGGACACCCTCCCCCTGAAATCGACCTGAATTCCCCTTTCCGAACCCAGGGAGCGCCCGGGATGCGGTACGGCACCTACCGGCAGGCCGCTGTGGCTGCGGCGACGATGACCCTGGCCGCCCTGCTTTCACCAAACTGGGCGGAATCCTCCAACCTCTCTGTGGCTGCCCGTCCCGATGCCCGCATGGCTTCCTGGTGGTCCTTCCAGAAGCTCCGGCGCCCCCCGGTTCCCCGGCTGAAAAAAGGGAGCCAACCCTCCAACCCCATCGATGCGTTCGTGCTGGCGAAGCTCCGGACGAAGCGTCTCAAGCCCGGTCCCGCCGCCGCACGGTCGGTGCTGCTGCGCCGCGCCACCCTCGACCTGTGGGGCCTGCCTCCGACTCCCGCCCAAGCCGAGCGCTTCCTGGGGGATGAATCACCGGACGCCTACGAAAGACTCATCGAGGAACTGCTCGAATCGCCCCGATACGGGGAACGCTGGGGGCGCCACTGGCTGAACATGGTCGGGTACGCCGACAGCAGATCGAACACCGACGACTATCATCCCAACGCCTGGCGCTATCGGGACTACGTGATCAAGTCCTTCAACGAAGACAAGCCCTACGATCGCTTCGTTCAGGAGCAGATCGCCGGAGACGAGCTCTTTCCGAACAATCTCGAACTGGAAGGCTTCTATGACCTCTCTCCCGAGAAGCTGGAGCACCTGGAAGCCTGGATCGGAACCACCATCTTCGCCCTTGGGACCGGAGGCCGCGAGGTGGAACTGAACGCCGAAGTCGCCAGGTACCGCTGGCTGACAGAGGTCGTCGACAAGACAACCTCCTCATTCCTCGGGTTGACCCTGGAATGCGCCCGCTGCCACGACCATCGGTCCGACCCTTTCTCCCAGGAAGACTACTTCAGGCTGCAGGCGATCTTTGCGGCAAGCCGGCCCTCAAGCGTTCCGGTTGTAGCGTCGACCACCATGGGCCACCGCGACGAAGCCTATCATCTGTCGATTGCTCTGGTGGAAGCCAGAGACGCCTACCTGCGATTTGCAAGACAAGTAAGGGATCGAGTCGTCGAAACCAGGAAACGGGACTATCCCTCGGAAGTGGTGCAGGCCTACGAGACTCCCACGGAAGAACGGTCCGCCCCCGAGACGGAATTGGCGACTCCGCTGGCCCAACTGCACCGCGAGTTGAAAATTGAAGAGCACCTTTCTCCCGAAGAGGCCGAACACCACCGGGAGCTGACTGGAAAACTGGCGAAAGCGGCTGTGCTTATTCCCGCCAAGGGGTTGGCGCACCTGGTTGACTACGACGGGTTTTACGATGTTCCGTCAGCCACGGTGCTGGCTGAAATGAGGACGGAGTTGATTCCCGAGACCCACCTTCTGAGCCGCGGCGAGCTGGCAGGCAAGCAACACCTCGTACACCCCGGACTGCCCCGGGCCCTCAGCCGTAATTCGGTTCCAGCCAGCTTGCCCCGGGAAACCAACGGTCCGCACTACCGCAAGCAACTGGCCCTCTGGCTAACGGAGCCGACCCACCCGCTGACCGCCCGCGTCATGGTCAACCGCATCTGGCAGGGTCACTTCGGACAAGGCCTGGTGCGCACTGCCGGCGACTTCGGCCGCCGAGGAGACTCCCCCATCCATCGAGAACTGCTGGACTGGCTCGCCTGCCGGTTCGTGGATCAGGGCTGGAGCGTCAAGTCGATGCACCGGCTGATCATGTTGTCCGACACCTATCGAAGGACCAGCCGGTTTACCACGGACAGGCATCGGCGACGAGATCCCTCGAATCGCTACTGGTGGCGCATGAATCCACGCCGGTTGGAGAGGACGGCCATTTGGGATGCCATCCACCAGGTGTCGGGGACCCTGAATCTGAAGACGGGAGGTCGCCCGGCAATCCCGCCCCTGGCGGAAGTGAAAGGGGCTTCCTCTCGAATGAAAGCCCGGTGGCCCGCCTCTGAAGATCCAACGGAGGGCCGTCGTCGCGGGGTCTACCTCCTGACTCGACGGGCTCCTTCACGGTTCATCCATGCAATCGCCGACCCGGCTTCGAAGGGTTGCCCAGTCAAAAACGCGGGCAATGAAGAGCCTCCGGGGTTTTGGGAACTGAACCGCCAGGGCCTGTACCGTCAGGCCCGCAATCTGGCTTCCCGCCTGGTGCGGGAGGCGGGGAAGGATGCGTCCCGGCAAATCGATCTGGCCTGGCAGTTGACCCTGACGCGGATGCCTACGGAGCGGGAAAAGCGGGAAGCGATGGGCCTTCTGGAGGGGGCTGCCTCAAGAAACGGCCCGGCAACCGGGACCTCCCCTCCTCGGAAGGACTTGGAGAGCCTGGATCCCCCGGTGTCCGATGCCCTGATTCGCTTCTGCAGGACCCTCCTCAACAAGGAGGAGTTCCTCCGGATCGATTAGGGAATAGGGGACGTTGTTGAATTAGTGGAATAACCTGGAAAGAGCCCGTAGGAAACGCTATTGAATCAAAGCAACTCAGGAAGGACTGATCGAAGTTATTCCACTAATTCAACAACGTCCCCAACGCTGCCAAGAGGCTCAGCCCTCAAAGACGATGACCGTCTTCAGCGCCTGGCTCTCTCCCCTGGCCAGGGAAGTCATGACCTGAGGTGTCTCGCTGAGACGACAACGGCCTTCAATGAAGGTCGACAACTCGGACTTGACGTCGGGCAGAACCCTTACGGCCGACGCAAAGTCGCTCCGATCGAAACCGTAGGTCCCGACCAGGCACACCTCGTTGCTGACCGCATCCTGCAAGGGCAACGAGACTTCCCTGGCGAGATTCCCGATCAGGAGCAGAGTTCCTCCGGCCTCCACCAGCGCCAGGCACAGTGAAAAAGACTCCCGCGTCCCCACGGCATCGATAACGACCTCCGGCTTCCCCAACAGGCGGGATTCGACTTCTCCCGCTACGCTGCCCGGGTCTCCGGAGGCCACGGAAACGGCCCCAGCCCCGAACTCGGCCGCCCGATCGGCCTTCTCGGCCACCGTATCCAGCACCACCGTTCGGGAGAGCTCCCTGGCGCGCGCCATCAGGACCGCCGCCAGCCCAATGGTTCCGGCGCCGACGATGGCCAGCCGCGAGGAACGAACCCCTAGCTTCTCCAACCGCCGCCACCCCCGGGTCACCACGGCCAAGGGTTCGGCCAGCAATCCGATCTCGGGAGGAATCTCCGGGGGAAGCGGAATCGCATTCTCTGCCGGAACCGACAGGAACTCCGCCATGGCCCCGCGCTTGGCCAGGTTGACGCCGATCATCTTCTTGTCGAGGAAGGAAGGGTCGCCCTCATCGGGGTCAGGGGGCGTATGGGCGATGATATTGTAAATGGTCACAGGGTCGCCGAGGTCGGGGGATCGAACTCCGTCACCCCGGGCAACCACTTCGCCGGCGGCCTCGTGTCCCATGACCATGCCGGGAGCCCGGCGGCCGCTCTCCCCGGTGAAGCCATGGACGTCGCTGCCGCAGATGCCGACCGCCTTCATCTTGACCAGGACCTCTCCCGGCGCCGGTTCGGGCTTGGGCAGTCTCTCCAGCTTCATGTCCCAGGGAGCATGAAATACAACGGCTTGCATGGTTTCCGGCATCGGCACCCCCGGCGGATCAACGGTTTGGAACCCATAGTTTAACCCGCATTTCTCACCAGGTCGCTGGTGGCATGATGAAAAACAGTTTGTCTTCAGTATCTTTGGTGGCTCCATGGTAAGGACTTGCGGGAAACAGACGGCGCTGGGCATGCCCCCTGGTGAGAAATGCGGGTTCAACCATTACGACTTGACTCGCTTCCAGGATCACAGTAGCCTGAACCCCAGCAGGAAAAGGAGTCGCCGGAAGACCTCACGCCCAGACAGCCCCTTTCAAAAGCGGAGTGGACAGTCGCTCAACCCGCCAGGAGAGATCGACTCTCCCAACCCCAAAGCCCCGCAGGTGATCACGGAATGAGAAACGGAATGCCAAGGACAGTGAAGCGGATGGCCGGTGTGCTCGCGGTGACGGTGATCGCACTGGTCGGGACACTTCAGGCCCAGTTCGACTATCGGGCCAAAGTGGTCAAGATTGAAGACTTGACCCATGACGTGCGACGGGTAGGACTGAAGTTGGAGGAGTCCGAAGGGTTCTCCTTCACGCCCGGACAGTACGTCTTTGTCAACATTCCGGAGTACTACCTCAAGCAGTGGAACCGGAAGTACGGCACCGATCACGAACAGGTCATTCGCCCCTATTCCTTCGCCTCCAGCTCCAGCAAGCTGCCCCGGTTCGATTTGATCATCAAGTGGGCCCGGCCCCCTCGCGACAAGGACGTGCCCCCGGGAATCGCGTCCAGCTTCGTGCACCAGCACTTGAGAGTGGGGGATGTGCTCGAAATGACGGCGCCTACCGGTGACCTCTACTTGCGCGCCGACACGGGCGAGCCCATCATCATCGTGGCCGGCGGCTCGGGGGCGGCGCCCTTCGTTTCCCTGCTGGAGTATTTTTTCGAAAGGGAATTCGACAAGAACAACGAGATCTACTTTTTCTTCGGTGTTCGAGCCAAACGCGATCTCTTTCTTCACGATCGCTTCCTCGCCTGGGACAAGAGCAAGCCCCGTTTTCACTACATCCCCGCCCTATCCCATCCTCGACCGGAAGATAGTTGGGAAGGAGAGACCGGCTACGTCCAAATTCCCCTGGGCAAGCGCATCAAGGGGCCTACGGGAGCTCACGCTTACCTGGCAGGTCCTCCGATCATGATCAAGTTTGTTGAAGAGGTGCTCCGGTCCAAGGGGATTACCCAGGACCGGACACACTACGACGAAATCGAAGCCCGCTAGCTCGAGCGCGCGCAAGCACCCGAAGCGGCAATTCTCGTCAGCCAAGTCGCCACGTGACATGACCCGGCGGATCATGCAGGGTGAAACAGGAGTGCTGCGAGGCTAGCGATCAGCGGATAGTGGCCAGTCTCAATGGCAGGCAAGCCCCTGATGACCTGTTTGCACTTACTGAACAACTGCGCCGCGATCGACAAGATGCTTAACGTGTCGATAAAACAACTATCCACTAGCCACTAGCCACTATTCACTTTTCTCCTAGCCGCGACGCCGTCCCACACAACGGGAGGGCTGATAGAGGGTAAGACGGGGGTGTTTGAGACAAGCCCCTCCATCAAACCCGGTACCGGGCAGCTCGTTTCCCCCTCCACCCGCTTGGCGCCCGTGGCCTCTCTGCCCTACCATATCGAACCCATTCCCCTCTCCTGGGATCCTCTGCGACTGGTCCGGGCGGCCGGCGCCGGTGGAGCCCTGCTCGATAGCGGACCCGGCTACGGCGCCTTCGGCAGATTCTCGTTCTTTGGCTGCGAGCCGTTCCTGACCGTGTCGGCACGGGGTGCATCGGTCCGGATCGTTGGAGAACACCGACGGCAGCTCATGAGCGGCAACCCGGTTGAGATCCTCTCCCGATTGATCCGGGAACAGACCCTCCCCGTCGACGCGCCGGCAAGCCACGCTTCCCACCTGCCCTTCCGGACCGGAGCCGCCATCGGGTTCCTGTCCTACGAGTTGGGCCGCTTCATGGAACCCTTTGCGCGCCGCTCCAAAGAGGAGCCGGGCCTGCCCGACCTGCAATTTTTCTTCTTTGACGCACTGCTGGCTCACGACCACAGCATGAACCAGACCTGGGCCATCGTCCGCAACCAACCCGAAGCCGGAAAGCGGTTGCAGTCCACTCTCGACAGAATCAAGCGGGCCGGACTCGAAGGCTCCAGGTTGCACAGTTCGCGGCAACCAAGCTCGGAAACCTGGACGAGCAGCCTGACCTACGAGGACTACTCGGCGGCGGTGACAAAGGCCCAGCGCTACATTACCGACGGAGAAATCTACCAGGTCAACCTGTCGCAGCAACTGTGGTGCCGGTGCTCCATGACGGCGCCGCAACTCTACCGGGAACTGCGCCAAACCGGAGCCTCACCCTTCGGAGCCTACCTCCAGGGAAAGGGTTGGGCAGTGCTCAGTCTTTCGCCGGAGCGGTTCCTGCGCTACTGGCCCGGGCAACGCCGGATTCAGACTCGACCCATCAAGGGAACCCGGCCGCGCGGGGCCTCTTCCGAAGAGGACCAGGAACTCCGACAATCTCTGTTGCAGAGTCCGAAGGATGCCGCCGAGCATGTCATGATCGTGGACCTGGAACGCAACGACCTGGGACGGTTGGCCCGCTACGGAACGGTACGGGTTTCCGATTTCCGTCGCCTGGAGACCTTTCCGACGGTCCACCACCTCACCTCCACCGTCGAAGCCACACTGAGACCGAACTGCAGCTTGGAAGATCTCCTTCAGGCCACTTTTCCCGGCGGTTCCATAACCGGGACTCCCAAAGTTCGAGCCATGCAGGTCATCGACGAACTCGAGCCCCGCTCAAGGGGCCTATACACGGGAAGCATCGGTTACCTGGCGTTCGATGGAAACCTCGACCTCAACATCGCCATTCGGACACTCGTCCTCAGGGATGGTTGGGCCCGTTACTCGACGGGTGGGGCCATCGTGGCCGATTCCCGGGCGGAAGACGAGTATCTGGAAACACTCCACAAGGCGCGCCCCTTTCTGAGGGCGCTGGATCTGGGCGAACCCTCACGCCACGGCCTGAAAACCCCCGTCCGTTGAGCCTTTTGCAAAACTCGTAGCGGGGCGAATTATTGTGCCGGTGAACGTGATGTCTTGAAAGCCGACATTCCTTGCCATTGGCAGGCGAGCAGGGCCGTCTGAACCGCCGTCCCGGCCGGTTGCTAGCCGCCAGCCTTTCCCTTAAACTAGGTCCATGATCCGCTTTGACGAGGTGTTGGCGAAAGTCGAGAGATCCCATCCTTCCGACGACCTGGACGTGCTGAGGAGGGCCTATCGTTTTTCGTCCAAAAAGCACGATGGACAGTCCCGTGCATCGGGTGAGCCTTATTTCAACCATCCTCTGGCGGTGGCCGATATCCTGGCCGACATGAAGCTTGACGCCAGTTGTGTCAGCGTCGGACTACTGCACGACGTCGTGGAGGACACGGTCGTTCCACTGGAAGAGATCGAAGAGAATTTCGGCAAAGACATTGCCAACATCGTCAACGGACTCACCAAGATCAACCAGTTCCGCTTCTACTCCAAGGAAGCCCGCCAGGCAGAGAATTTTCGCAAGATGTTCCTGGCCATGGTGGACGACATCCGAGTGGTGCTGGTGAAGCTTGCCGACAGGCTCCACAATATGAGGACGCTGGAGTTCCTCCCGACGGAGAGACGGCAGCGGATTGCCCAGGAGACCATGGAGATCTACGCTCCCATTGCTCACCGCCTGGGCATGGGAAAGATCAGGGGTGAGCTTGAGGATCTTGCCTTCGCCACCCTGGACCCCGAGGCCCATCGCCAGATCAAACTGGAAATTGAGCAGAAAAGAAGGGTTCGGCAAAACTTGCTGGAGGAGATCAAGGACAGGCTGACCCTTCAGCTCCAGGAACACGAAATCCCCTGCACCCTGGAATCCCGCATCAAGCGAATTTACAGCACCCACCAGAAAATCAAGCGACAGCGAATTTCCATCGAGCAGGTCTACGATCTGCTTGCCTTGCGCATCATTACCGGCTCGGTGAGGGACTGCTACGCGGCTCTGGGCATCATTCACAACCTGTGGCAACCGGTGCCGGGACGAATCAAGGACTTCATTGCCATTCCGCGACCCAACATGTACCAGTCGATCCACACCTCGGTCATTGGCCCCCAGGGGCAACCCTTCGAGGTACAGATTCGCACGGTCGAGATGCACCGGGTTGCCGAGGAGGGCATTGCCGCCCACTGGAAGTACAAAATGGGCCGGGGAATGGACGAAAAGGACGACCAGCGCTTCCTCTGGCTGCGACACCTGGTGGAGTGGCAGCAAGAGATGCAGGATCCCAGCGACTTCCTGAGCACCCTGAAGATCGACCTCTATCCCGAAGAGGTTTACGCCTTCACTCCCAAGGGCAAGGTGATCATTCTTCCCCGTGACGCCACCCCGGTCGACTTTGCCTATGCCATCCACAGCGAAGTCGGGGCATGTTGCGTCGGCGCCACGGTAAACGGCCGCATCGTTCCCCTCAGATCTCGACTCAAGAACGGGGACATCGTCGAGATCCAGACTCAAACCGGCCACCTGCCCAGCCGGGACTGGTTGTCCTTTGTCAAAACCTCGCGGGCACGCAACAAGATCCGGCACTTTCTGAACGTCAGTCGCCGAGAACGCGCCATAGAGCTGGGCAAACGCATCCTGGAGAAGGAGGCCAAGCGAATCAAGCTCAACCTGAAGAAGCACATGGAAGACGGATCGCTACTGGCGGCAGCCCGGCCCCACCGGTGCGACAGGATGGAGCAGATCTACTCCGCATTGGGCTTCGGCAAAATCTCGGGGCGCATGCTCCTGAGCAAGTTCGTGCCGCCAGGCGAATTGAGCCGATCGCAAAAGGACAAGCCCGGCAAGTTCACCTCGGCCGTCAAGAAAGTTCTCGGACTGTCTTCGGACGGGTCTCTCAAGGTCAAGGACATCGATGGAATTCTGGTATATCGGGCCAAGTGCTGCAACCCGATTCGCGGCGAGCCGATTGTCGGCTACATCACCCGGGGCAAGGGAGTCGCCGTCCATGCCAAACGCTGTGCCAACGTGGGCAACCTTCTCTACGAAGCCGACCGCAAGATCGATGTTTCGTGGACCGGTACGGTTGGAGGAATCTATGCCGTCAAGCTTTCCATCTCGGTAGACGACAGGCAGGGAATGCTGGCGGAGATCACTTCCCGCATCTCCGACATCAAGACCAACATCAAGAATATCGAAGCTCAGACCTTCGAGGACCGTCACGGACTCATTCACGTCACCATCGAAATCAGCGACCTCAAACACCTGGAGAAGGCCGTCCATTCGATAAAGAAGATCAAAGGCGTCTATGAGATCGTCTGGCAATAGTCCCAGCGTGAGAGAGAACCATGAAAACCATCATACAAACCGGCGACGCTCCCGACGCCATCGGCCCCTATTCCCAAGGGGTCAGAGCCAGGGCATCCGAATTCCTTTTTCTTTCGGGACAGATCGGGCTGGACCCTCAAACCGGCGAATTGGTTCCGGGAGATATCGAGGTCCAGACCGGGAGGGTCTTGCGGAATCTGGAGGGAGTCCTGCGGGCCGCGGGCAGCTCACTGGATCAGGTCGTCAAAACCACAATCTACCTGACCGACATGGAAGAGTTTCCGCGGGTAAACAAGGTCTACGGGAAATTCTTCGGTGAAAGCCTTCCCGCCCGGGCTACGGTTGGCGTTTCCTCGCTGCCCAAGGGAGCCCTGGTGGAGATCGAAGCGCTGGCGGTGGTGGGGTGATTGCCCCTGGCACGGGGGGAGGAATAGCAGCTTAATGAGACTTCACGATACGCCCGGACCGAATGCAGGCAGCACACACTCGGGCTCGCCTGCGCCGCCCGTCAATTACGATTCGCACTCGATGCAGGTTGAGGTTCCATCTTCTTTTGGTTGCATTGTTGGCGTGGCTGACATTATTCCCAAACATCGGAGCCTTTCTACAGAATTCACAACGGGCAGCCATGACTAGCCTCCTTCAAACCAGGTTGCGAATCCGAGAGGATAGCAAAAGCCCCCGGCTGGGTCAAATGCCGTCAAGCGGAAGCGGTAAGCCTGAAGCGGGTAGGATCTCAGGTCGACCCGGCCCGTTCTAATTTCGAGACAATCCTCCATGCTGACCCTCGGTATTGAATCTTCCTGTGATGAAACGGCAGCCTCCGTCCTGGAAAACGGAAGGCGAATCCTCGCCAATATCGTGGCCTCGCAGGAGGATGTCCACAAGCGATATGGAGGAGTGGTCCCCGAGCTGGCGTCCCGACGGCACCTTGAAAACATATCCCCGGTCGTCAAGGCCGCCCTGGGGGACGCCGGAATCCAAGCGCGGGATTTGGACGGCGTTGCGGTAACTCAGGGTCCCGGACTGGTCGGATCGCTCCTGGTGGGGATCAACTACGCCAAGGCTCTGTGTTTCAGTCTCAATCTTCCTCTGGTAGCCGTGCATCACCTGGAAGGACATATTTTCTCCGTTCCCCTGACCCTCTGGCAGGAACCGGGACAAGCAGAGGCGGCAGATCTGAAGGGACTCCTGCCCGCCCTGGCCCTGGTTGTCTCGGGAGGACACACCAGCCTGTATTGGATAGAAGGGTTGGGGCTTGAGGTCAACGAAGAGGCCGGCTACAGGCTCCTGGGACGGACCCGGGACGATGCGGCCGGAGAAGCCTTCGACAAGGTCGCCAAGCTCCTCGGCCTCGGCTATCCCGGTGGAGCCGTAATCGAGCGGCTGGCCCGGCGTGGAGACCCCCATGCGGTCAAGCTGCCCATCCCTCGCATTGACAACGGAAAGCTGGATTTCAGCTTTTCCGGAATCAAGACCGCGGTACTGCGCTACACCCAAAAGCACCTCAGCCGGGAACTGTCTGTCAGGAACCGGGATGGCGAAGAGGCCGTACCCCGGTCCGTTCTCGATTTGGCGGCCAGTTTTCAGCACACCGCCATCAAGATCCTTGGAAAGACGCTGCTCGACGCCAGTCTCGACTACCCACCCCGTTCCATCATGGTCTCGGGAGGTGTCGCCTGCAATCGAGCCCTTCGCCAACACTTGCAGGAACTCTTTGCAGAGCGTCGCTTACCGGTTCTTTTCCCGACCCCCATCCTCTCTACCGACAACGCCGCCATGATTGCGGCGGCGGGTCACCCCAAGCTCTTGAAGCAGCAGTTCGCCAGCCTGAGTATCAACGCCGACGCCCGCTTGAAGCTGGTCTGAATGCCATTGAGTTTTCCGTTCGATTTCAGTAGATTCGGGTCATGGCCGCCTTCCTGAAGTGCATCGAGGAGAACTGCCGCAACGTCGCCTCCGCCATGTCCAAGGCATACGTCTGTCGGGCTTGCGGAGGCCTGCTGGACGTAGCCTACGACTTTCAAATCGATGACCCGGAGAAGATCAAGCATCTATTCCTGCAGCGGCGCCTTTCCAACCATCTCCTCGACCTCAGCGGCGTCTGGAGATACCGGGAGCTGCTCCCGTTCTGCACCGACTTGTCCAGGGTAGTGTCCATGCAGGAGGGAAACACTCCCATCTACGAAGCCCCTCGCTGCGCGGAATACGTGGGGCTGAAGCGGTTGCACCTCAAGCACCAGGGATTGAATCCCACCGGATCCTTCAAAGACAACGGCATGACGGCCGGAGTCACCCAGGCAAACCTCCTGAACTCCAGCATGGTGGCCTGCGCCAGCACGGGAAACACCTCGGCCTCCATGGCGGCCTATGCGTCCCGCGCCGGCATGAAGGCGGTGATCTTCATCCCCGACCAACAGATCGCGTTCGGAAAGCTGGCTCAAAGCCTGGACTATGGTGCTCTGACGCTGCAGTTGGAGGGAGATTTCGACGAATCGATGAAGCTGGTGAAGGAAATCACCCAGGAGACCGACGTCTACCTGCTGAACTCGATCAATCCCTTTCGGCTGGAAGGACAAAAAGCGATCATCATCGAGATGCTGTGTCAGCGTGACTGGCAAGTGCCCGACCGGGTGGTGGTCCCCGGGGGAAACCTCGGCAACAGCGCCTCCTTCGGTAAAGCCATCAAGGAATTGCACGACTTGGGCTTTATCCGAAAGATGCCCATGGTTACCATCATCCAGGCCCAGAGGGCCAATCCTCTCTACCAGACATTGATCTACCATTCCCCCAGGCTGGTCCGTGTCGAGGCCCACACCCTGGCCACCGCCATCAAGATCGGCAATCCGGTCTCATGGAAGAAAGCGGTCCGGGCCATGGACTGGACGCAGGGATGGTGCGATTTCGTCAGCGAGCAGGATATTGCCGACGCCAAGGCCATGATCGGCAGGGACGGCATCGGTTGCGAGCCCGCCTCCGCCACCACCGTAGCCGGAATCAGGAAATTGATCGGGACGCGGGAAATCGATCCCGAGGAAGACGTGGTGGCGGTCCTGACCGGCAACCTGCTGAAGGACCCCGACTATGCCACCAACTACCATCAGGATTCCCTCTACGAAGAGGCGACCTACAGGAACGAGCTGCTGGAGAAAAAAGACAAGGTGCGTTCCACCTTTGCCAATGCCCCCATCAAGGTCAGAGCCGACAAGGAAGAAATCCTGAAGATCCTGAATCTGTAGTGTCAAGCCAGAGAGGAACCATGCTGAACCTATCGACCCAAACTGTTCTCGTATCCCTCACCCTCCTGTTGGGCCTCGCTCCCGGAACGCCTGTCCCTGGACAGGCGGAGGATGAATCCGGCGCCGCCGGCAAGGCCATTGTCACCATTGGAGACGAGACGCTTACCCGGGCACAGGTGGACAACATGCTGCGACTGCTGCCTCCGCAACAGCGCTCCCTCTTCTCGAAACCTGAGGGGAAGCAGGCCTTTGCCGACTACATCGTCCGTTCCAAGCTGTACAGCCGGGAAGCGAGAAAACGGGAGTGGGACACTCGCCCGGAAGTCGCAGAGACCATTCGCCAGTTCCAGGCCAAGCTGGAACAAAACCAGGTGAGGGGACTCCCGATCAAGAATGACGAAGACCGGAAGCAAGTCCTGGAACTCTTCAAGGAGGGTCTGCTCATGAAGTTGGCGGAAAAGGAGTTGAAGGAGGAACTGGCGGTCTCGGCCATGGAGGTCGGGAGCTTTTACCAGGAAAATGCCGCCGTCTTCGACATGGTGAGAGGCCGCCGCCTGGTCATCCGCTCGGAGGCTTCCAACTTTTTCTTTGGCGACAACAGGCCGAAGGACCAGACCTTGTCCGACGATGAAGCCAGAGCCAAGGCCGAAAAGCTTCGCCGGGAAATTCAGGAAGGGACCGACTTCGAGGCGATGGCCGCCCTGCACTCCGAGGATCCGCTGACCTCCGGCGTCGGCGGAGACACCGGAATCGTGCGCCGCGGACTACCCAACAAGACCCTGGTGACTCCTCCCGAGGTCGACCTGCTTTTCAGCCTGGAGGAAGGGGATCTCAGCCCGATTGTGAAAACGCCCATGGGATTCGCTCTGCTGAAGCTGGAGGAAAAGAGGAAGATGAGCCTGATCGAAGCCCACCCTGAAATCCAGGCGCGCATCAGGAACCAAAAGATTGAGGACTGGTATCGTCAAATGCGGCTTCAGCACCGCATCGTTATCGACCCCTCCTTTTTCGAAACCTGGGTCGAATTTACCCCCCCGGCTAAAGCAGCGGAGTGATGCGTTCTTCCAGCTTCTTCAGGTCGTGAGTCTCCTCGTTCCTGCCCTCCACGAATCGACCCACGATCTTCCCCTTGCGATCCACCAGCACCAGGTAGGGAATGCTGAAGTTCGGGCGCTGAGGGGAAACCTTGACGTAATTCATGGCGATGGAAAAGTCGCCCAGGAGAATCGGATAGGTCAACCCGTACTTCTTGATGTAGGGCTCGACGTCTTTGGCCTTTCCCCGGTCATGGGAGATCCCCAGGACCACAAACCCCCGATCCTTGTACTTCCGATACAGCTTTTCCAGAAGCGGGTTGGTGCGCTGACAGTCCGGACACCAGGTCTGAAAGAAGGCCATCAACACGACCTGCCCTTTCAGGCTGGTCGACTTGATGACCTGGCCATCCCAGGTGGGCAATATAAAGTAGGGGGCGGGCTCCGTCTCCGCCTTCTGCTGCAGCGGCGTGGCCGAGGAGATCCCCACGGCGAAAGAGGCAATCGCCAACCAAGTCGCAAAAAACCATCGATTCCGCAACACTTCCACCTCCGATCAACCGTCGGACCGGTTCCGATTCGGGATTTGTCGGGAGGGAGGAGACGGCGTCACAGTTGCAGAGTGGGTACCGACACCACCGCTCCCGGCAAAAAAAGGGCCCAATCCAGACCCTACGGACTTTCATAGCATAGCCCATCCCCTTGACCCCGGCAACGCCGGCCGCGGCTCCCTTACCGCCAACCGCATGACCGCTGTCCCTCAGGGATTCGCTAACGTGG
Source organism: Acidobacteriota bacterium (assembly GCA_009841055.1). GTDB lineage: Bacteria > Acidobacteriota > Terriglobia > Versatilivoradales > Versatilivoraceae > Versatilivorator. The sequence continues at coordinate 5,709 of VXMN01000073.1, read as the reverse complement.
AAGAGGGGAACATTGTTGAACCGCCGGAGCTCGCCTCCGGCGGGCCAATAATTCAAATATTCCTGTCCTCCCGCAGTGTCGTGACTAAAGGGGGAGCTGCGAAGCTGCGGTTGGCGTCGGCAATCCGCTAGACGCCCCTTAAGAGCCATCCTTATAGAGCTGCGTAGCAGCGGCTCAGGGTAGCCCCGGGTGTCAACCCGGGGTCGTATCGACTCCGCGCCAACCCAGCCGCGAATGCGGCGAATAGAAGGCACCCGTTCGGCAGGGCATTGCTTGTCCGGCTAAACTGCCGCCAGAGTGCCCATGGTATACTTTCGCGCCGTACCATTCCCGGCCATATTCCGGAGAATCCCAAATAGTGTCGCGGGGTGGCCTCACAGGCGAGCGGGGTTCCCCCGGGAATGTCGCATCCAAGCGTGATTCCCCAGGAGGTTCGCCAAGGGATCCCAAGGGACACTATCGCAAAGCTCGAACGGGTCACTTCCAGTCTTGATCGAATCCGACTTTACCCTTAGCCACCGCAACCAACTGAAGGTCCGATGCACCCTTCGCATTCCCGAGGGCAGGGGGATCGTCACTCCGGTCGTTGTGGCGCACGGATTTCTGGGCTTCAAGGACTGGGGGTTCTTTCCCTACCTGGGGCGGCGTCTGAGCGAGGCCGGATTCGCCGCCATCACCTTCAACCACGCCCTTTCGGGAATCCGGGACAATCCCTGGAAGATCGACGACAAGGAGGGGTTCTCCAGGAACACAACCACTCAGGAGCTGCGGGACTGGGACCTGGTGACGGATGCCTTGTTGCTGGGGAAAGTGCCGCTGGCCGACCGAATGCGCCTGAATGCCTTCGGAGCGATCGGGCACAGCCGAGGCGGAAGCTACGCCATTCTCCTATCGCGCCGGGTGCCGCAGATCGCATCGATCGTCACCTGGGGAGCCATTCGCACCTTTGACCGCTTCGATACCGAAACACGCCGGCGCTGGCGAAACCAGGGATACCTGGAAGTCCCCGGGGACGAACACGAAATGCCTCTGAGAATGAGTGTGGGGGCCTTGGAGGCGCTGGAGCGCGATGATCGCCGTTTGGAAATCCTGAGTGCGGTGAGAGAGTCCACCATTCCCATCCTGTTTCTGCACGGCCGCCAGGACCGCCGGGTACCGTTGTCGGAAGGTGAACGCCTGTGGCAATGCGCCGATCCCCGTCTCTGCCGTTTCCAAGTCATCGAAAATGCCGGCCACACCTTTCAGACCCGTCATCCTCTGACGACCCCCTCCCTGCCCCTGCTGGAAGCGGTTTCCAAGACCATCGGCTGGTTCGGGAGTACCCTGCCGCAATAGCCGGTTACGACTCACACGGTCAGCGCCCATCGGCAGACGTCGTCGAAGTGGTCGGCAAATTCTACGGACAGACCCTTCCTCAGGTAGTCCGGGAGCTCCTCGTAGTCCTTGCGATTGCCTTCAGGAAAAACCAGATGGGCCAGGCCGGCCCGCCGCGCTGCGATCACCTTCTCTCTGACTCCCCCAATGGGCAGCACCCGCCCGGTCAGGGTCAACTCTCCCGTCATGGCCAGGCCTTGCCTGACCGGCTCTTTCCGGACCAGCGAAACCAGGGCCGTGGCCATGGTGATCCCTGCAGAGGGACCGTCCTTGGGAATGGCGCCGGCCGGAACGTGCAAGTGAACGAAGTGCCGGTCGAAAAACTCCACATCGCCCGACAGATCCGCCACTCGCGACATGACGTAGGAGTAGGCAATTTCCGAACTCTCAACCATCACCTCTCCCAGTTGTCCCGTCTGCTTGAACCCCTTGCGCCGGCTGGCCACGGCCGTTGCCTCCACCTGCAAAGTCACGCCCCCCAGGCTCGTCCAGGCCAGGCCCGTCACGACCCCGGGGGCATGCGGCGCGAGTTCGTCCTCCCTGTGAACGGGTTTCCCCAGGTAGGCTTCGATATTCCCCGGGGTGACGACAATCTTTCCGTCGGAGTCCCGGGATAACTCAAGCGCAGCCTTGCGGGCAATCTTCCTGATCAGGTTCTCCAGGCTGCGCACTCCGGCCTCGCGCGCATAGCCGTCGATCATGGAGACGAGTGCCGCCTTTCGAATACTGATCCGGTTCCGAGTCAAACCGTGGTTGCGAATCGACTTGGGAATGAGGAAGCGCCTGGCAATCTCCAGTTTCTCTTCCAGGATGTACCCCGAGAGCCGGATCACTTCCATGCGATCCAAGAGCGGCAACGGAATCGTATCGGTGCGGTTTGCCGTGACCACAAACAGGACGTTGGACAAATCGAAGGGAACGTCCAGATAGTGGTCGCGGAAACTGGCGTTCTGCTCGGGATCCAGAACTTCCAGCAGGGCCGAGGCGGGATCACCCCGGAATGAAGCCCCGATCTTGTCGATTTCATCCAGCATGATGACCGGATTGGAGGTGCCGGCGGTTTTCAGCGCCTGAACGAATTTCCCGGGCATCGCTCCGATATAGGTGCGACGGTGCCCCTTGATTTCAGCCTCGTCTCTCATCCCCCCCAGGGAAAACCGATAGAAGCGGCGCCCCAGTGCCGCGGCAATGCTCTTCCCTACGGAAGTCTTGCCCACCCCCGGAGGTCCTGCCAGGCAAATGATCGACCCCGAGATTTCTCCCTTCATCCTGCCCACGGCTATGAATTCCAGGACTCGTTCCTTGACGTCCTCCAAGCCGTAGTGGTCTCGATCCAGCACTCTTCGCGCCCGGTTCAGGTCATAGGAATCCCGACTCTGCCTCCCCCAGGGAAGCACGGTAAGCCAGTCCAGATAGTTTCGAGTGACCACATATTCCGGAGAGGTGGTTTCCAGGATTTTCAGCTTTGCAAGTTCCTCCTCGATCGAAGCCCGGACTTCGCCTGTCAGCTTCAGCGATCGCAGGCGTTCCTCGAACTTCTCGACCTCGGCAGTCTTCCCTTCCTTCTCCAGCCCCAACTCTCTCTTGATCGCCTTGAGTTGCTCTTTGAGAAAAAACTCTCTCTGCTGAGCTGAAATCTTCTCTTCGATTTGCGTGGTGATCTTTTTCTGGAGCCTGGAGAGATCCACCTCTCTTCGCAGCAGGGTCAACACCCGATCGATCCGGTGGCGGACATCGAACGTCTCCAGAATCTTCTGCAGTTCCCGGCCCTCGGCCGTTGTCAGATGAGCCGCAAAGTCAGCCAGCTTCCCGGGATCTTCCAGGCTGGATCGACTCAAGAACAGCTTGATGGCCTCGGATTGCAGCGGGTCCAGCTTCACCAGTTCCTTGAGACTGGAAACAATAGCCATCGAGTAGGCCTTGAGTTCCAGGTTGACCGAAAGTTCCGTAGCGTAGTGGTAGTCCACGCGGGCAAAAAGGCCCGTTTCTCCCAAATCCATCTCGCGGACAGTGAAACGTTCCAGGCAATTCACCAGAACGTGGGTGACCTCCGGCTCGACCTGGACGGCTTTGACGATCCTGGCCGCCACACCGACCCTATAGAGGTTTTCCGGTTTTTCCTCGGCCTCCGGATTCTTGAGGAGCACCAACCCCAATGTCTGATCGGAGGATTCCACCGCTCTCTTCAGCGACGCCAGAGGCACTTCTCCCGTGACTTCCAGAGGAACGGGAAGCCCCGGGAAGAATGGCCGCGGCCTCACCCCCTGGATCGGGATCCTGGATGGCAAGAGTTTGGTGGCGAGAACCAGTCCGGAATCCTCTTGCCTGTTTGCCCCGGAGTTGTCCCCTTTGCCGGAATCGGGGTACGTTTCGGGGTCGGCGCCGTTGGGGGCAGCACCTTCAGGGCCGGATTCCGGCTTACCTTTGCTCATCGACTTCCTCCGAAGGCCCGCTCCTGGATTCCCGGCCGTCCCAGGAAATCGGCCGCAGTTTCCATCTTAGCAAGAACTCCTTGGCTTGCTTGAAACTATTGAGGGTTATTCCCAAAGGCAGGAAGAGAAATCCACGCAGGAGCACGAGAGATGTCTTTTGTGGAGAGAGAACTATATATTGTGCCCATGAATGAATACTATGCTATATCGTGGGTTTCGCTCGCATATCCCGTGCATCGATGATCATCACCCATGTCGATGATCCCAGGACTGCAGAACGTCGGACCCCCTCTGGAAGAGCGGGTGAGCCTATTCTTGACACCTGTTCCCGCCTCCTTGTATTTTTGAAGTCCCAAGGATCAATGGACCGATCATTCACCCAAAACAGGTTCACAGAGCGCCCCGCCGTTTCCTTGGAATCAAGAAATCGTCGGGTGTCCGGCAGTTTCCGTGTCACGACTCCGAAGACCTTGCGTTTTCGGATGATTTCTCTTGTTCACATCATGGCTGCTTCTGGCGATGCAGAATGCATGCGGGGTCGAGGGAAAACCGCCGGCGCGCCGGGGCTGAGACGGAGGAGAGGGCGGGCTGGGTCGTCCATGGAAATTGGAGGTGTGTCGCAATGAAAAGATTTGGCGGGGAGTTACTGACTCTGGCCATTCTCGGAATACTGGCTTCTTTCTTATCTCTTTTGTTCGTCGCCTCGGTCAGGGGGCGCTCAGAAGGAAGAAAAATACCGTTTGCCTCGGTCCTGGGCGCATCGGGCTGCTACCTTTCCGGCTGTCACAGGTCGTTCAGGAGCACGTTGAACGAGGTCGGTTCCGTCTCGCTCGACAACGTACCGACAAGCTTTGTTCCCGGGAAAACCTACGACCTGGGAATCACGATGACCGGAGGATCGATTTACGGGTTCCAGTTGGCTGCTGTTTTCTCCGATGACACTCAGGCTGGCGCGCTGACAGCCGTCACTGAAAATACTATGGTAGAAATGCTGAATGTCCGCAATAAGGACGATGGTCCAATGGTGCAGGTTCTGACTCATACCAGGCCGCTGGTCTCCAATTCCGTCGATTTTCAGTGGACGGCGCCTACGGAGCATATAGGCAGGGTGGTTCTTAAAGTCGCGGCCAATTCCGCCGACGGCGACGGTTTTCACTCGGGAGACGCGATCAATACACGCGAGGTCTCGATTTCGCCGTACGCCCTGACGACCTTCGTCCCGGTGGTGCTGGACTCGATGGGGAAGAACAACTCCCACTTCACCTCGGAGCTGGCCCTGACCAACTGGGGCTCCGATGCGGCCATGCTCAACTTCACCTACACGGCCGAGGCCGGCGGAGGCAGCGGCGCCGCTACCGACATGCTCGGCCCCCGCCAGCAGATGATCGCCTCTAACGCCATCGAGTATCTCAGGGGGCTGGAGGCTCCCATTCCCGAAACCGGTAACCGGGTCGGCACCTTGCGGGTGGATGTGTCGGGTTCCTCCGACGTGAGCCTGGTGGTCCGCACCACCACCCCCACGGCCGTCCCCGAAGGGAGCGCCGGACTGGCCTATTTGGGGATTCCGGAAGATATGGGATTCCACAAGGAAGTCGTCTACCTGTGCGGGCTGCGGGACAACCCCGGGGACCGCTCCAACGTGGCCATCCAGAACATGGGGTCGGAGGGTTCGATCATCTTGAGGACCACGGCCTTTTCCGGGAATCCGACCGATCCCATGGGAGCAATGCTGGAGGACATGACCTTGGGCCCGGGCGAGTTCCACCAGTTCGATAAGGTGCTGGCGATGGCCGGCAAGGCCGATCCCATGCTTGGGGGCTACGTCAGGGTGGAGCGGGTGGAGGGAGAGGCGCCCTTCTACGCCTACGGGGTCATCAACGACAACGCCAACTCGGACGGCTCC
>VXMN01000366.1 GCA_009841055.1 Acidobacteriota bacterium | reverse complement strand
CAAGAGTAAGAAACTGCCGATTGTTGCGACGACGTCACGGGAGGAAGCCCCCCCGGGAGCGCGGGCGTCCCGCCCGCACAACACTGGCACGGCCTGGCCCAACTCCTCGACCCGGCTCGACCGGCAACGGCGCCAGGATTCTGCCTTGGCCGAGCCCATGGCGTTCCCGCCGGTAGGGTGACCAAGTGCCACATCGCAGGGAAACTGAGCGGCACGCTACGGCAGAGCATGCGGGCGGGACGCCCGCGCTCCCGGGTGGGCCTCTTCCCATCGCTTTTGTCCCTCATGCGGGTGTGCGCCGCATTGCCGGGCCGCAGCCCTGCCGATGCGGCAGAGCCGTCACGCTTGGTGGCCCTTCGTCATCCTTCGTGGCCCTTAGTGGATTTCTCTTTTTCGCTTGTTTCAGCCAAGCGCCACGGCTCCCGATTTTGAGCTTGTCAAGGCCGAAGGAGGCGTGCCAAAATCCCCGGCGAGGATTTCAACCCGGATCGGGGCGCTTAACTCAGCGGTAGAGTGCCATCTTCACACGGTGGAAGTCACAGGTTCAAATCCTGTAGCGCCCACCATCCCTTTTCTCCCGAAACACCTCATTCCGAAGCTCTTCCGCCTTCAGGCGCCTACCAGGCAAGGTCCCTTGGTCCACTGGCAATGACCTCCCAACTGCTAACGCCCGCCAATCAGATCACCATTCTGAGAATGGCCTTCATACCGGTATTCGTCAATCTTCTGGTCTACAACCAGCTCGGCTGGGCCTTTTTCGTCTTCCTGCTGGCCGGGGTCACCGATGGCCTGGACGGCCTGATGGCCCGCTGGCTGCAGCAGAAGACCTCCCTGGGAGCCCTGCTGGATCCCATCGCCGACAAGCTGCTGCTGACCACCGCTTTCGTCGTCCTGTCCATCAAGGGCATGGAATTGCCCAACCTGATACCGCTATGGCTCACTATCCTGGTCCTCAGCCGGGATGTGTTTCTGATCGTGAGCACTCTCATCATTCTGTTGATGACCGGTCATCGCAACTTCCCTCCATCCATCTACGGAAAGGCCGCCACGCTCGTTCAGATCGTCACCCTGACCCTGGTGCTGCTTTTCAACTACCTGGAGATCGTTCCCCAGTGGCTTTGGGTGCTATACCCGATCACTGGAGCCATTACGGTCTTCTCGGGACTGCACTACATCTATAGGGGGAAGAGAATGGTCTCCGAGGGACCGGCTCCGGCCTAAGCCCCGAGCGGGACCCGTTCCGCCCTTCCGCCATGCCCGAAAACAAGTCCATTACGGGAGTTGCCGTCGACAGGGTGGAAGACGGCTCCATCGCTCAGGAAGTGGGCATCGAACCCGGCGATCGCCTGTTGTCCATTGACCGGCGTGAAGTGGAAGACGCCCTGGACTTCCGCTACTTGAGCTCACAGGTCGATCGGGAGCTGACTCTCTCGGTGGCCAAGAAATCGGGCGAACTGTGGGATATCGAGATTGAAAAGGAAGAGGACGAAGACCTGGGCCTCGAGCTCGAGCCCATCCAGACACGGATCTGCAAGAACAACTGCATCTTCTGCTTCGTGCACCAACTGCCGCGCGGCAAGCAGGTTCGCCGCACCCTGCGAGTCAAGGACGAGGACTTCCGGCTTTCGTTCCTGTTCGGCCACTACCTGACCCTCACCAATCTCTCCGAAAAGGACTTTCAGCGGATTTTCGAGCAGCGGCTCTCGCCCCTCTATGTTTCCGTTCACGCCACCGAACCCGGGCTGCGCCAATATCTCCTGCAGAATCGCAAGCCCGACGACCTGCTGGGAAACATCCGGCGCCTCATTGATGGCGGCATCCGGGTGCACACCCAGATCGTGGTGATGTCGGGCATCAACGACGGAGCCCACCTGGAAAGAAGCATCAGGGATCTCCTGGCATTCCATCCCCGGGTCATGACCCTGTCGATCGTCCCGGTCGGACTGACGGACCACCGCCAGGGACTGCCGCGATTGACGCCGGTCGACGCCGACTACGCCCGCAAGACCATCGCCCATGTCTCCGCCATCCAGGAGCGCATTCGGCAGTCCCACGGCACCCCGTTCTGCTTTCTGGGAGACGAGTTCTACATCATGGCCTCGCAGGCCATTCCGCCCCGTTCCCACTACGGGGATTTTCCGCTGGTCGAGAACGGGGTGGGCATGGTGCGGACTTTTCTGGACGAGTTCCACCGGGAGATGGAAAACCTGCGGGAGTCTCCCACGACGCCGATTCGCGGCACGATCGCGACCGGCAGGATCTTTCATCCGATCCTGGCGGACTGCGTCGATAGAATGAATGGCGCTCTGGGAACCGACCTGCGGTGCGAACTGGTGGAAAACCGCTACTTCGGCGGCGGGATCACCGTGGCGGGTCTGCTGACGGGGTCGGATATTTTCGCCGGCCTGAGCGGCCGGGTTCACGGGGACTTCGTCGTCATCCCCTCCGAATCCATGACGGGGGAAGACGGTCTGTTTCTGGACGACTGGGTGCGGGCGGACCTGGAAGAACGGCTGGGCGTGCCCGTGCGGGGAGGCGGCTTCCACGTGAACGAATTCTTCGGGGCTGTCCTGCAGGGCGCGGGGG
>VXMN01000068.1 GCA_009841055.1 Acidobacteriota bacterium | reverse complement strand
GTCCTTCGTGTGTCTTCGTGGATAACTCTTTTTTTCTTTTGTTTCAGGTAAGCGGGGGCTCGTTTTTTCTACCTCGCTCCTACCTCGCTCCTGTTGAGCATCGGGGCCAACCGGGTTACAATAGCTGGCCGTTGGACTTCCCTCCCTCAATACCTCTCCCCGACCCACAGCCCATCCATGCATCCGGAGCGGCCGCGCTCGCGTGCGTTGCCCGGTCCCGCTCTGCATCCGGTGGACCCCGGCCTCACCCATGGCTTCCAAGAGACGTGTTTCCGAAAAGTGGGTCAGCGGCTGGCCGAAGTCGGAGCAGCCCCGGCAACGGCTCCTGACCCGGGGGGCCGATGCCCTCAGCGACGCGGAACTGCTGGCCATCTTCCTGCGGGTTGGAATCAAGGGAACCAGCGTCCTCGACCTCTCCCGCCAACTTCTCCAGGGCTTCGGCGGATTTCGCGGCCTGCTGAAGGCCAGCCAGCAGGAGCTGGGCGGCATCAAGGGCCTGGGGGAGGCCAAGGTGGCCACCCTGAAAGCGCTGGCGGCCGTTACCGTGCGCTACATGGCCGAGGAAATGCAGCGGGGGCCGTTCATCGGACACTCCCGCGATGTCCAGCGGCTGCTATGCGGGCGCTTCCGGGATCGGGACCGCGAGACCTTCGCCGTGGTCTTTCTGGACACCAGGCACCACGTGCTGGCCGTGGAGGAGATGTTCCAGGGCACCCTCAACAGCGCCACCGTGTTTCCGAGGGAAATCGTCAGGAGAGCGCTGCAGCTGAATGCCGCCGTCATGGTGGCCGTCCACAACCATCCCTCGGGCAACCCCTCGCCCAGCCCGGACGACCGCCAGGTAACCCGGGAGCTGCAGCGGGCCTGCGGCCTGATGGACATCTCCCTGCTGGATCACATCGTCATCGGCGGCAACGACTGCTTCAGCTTTGCCGAGCACCGCCTGCTGTGAAGGGGGATGAGCCCCCTCTTTCTCCCGCATTCGGACCAAGCTATAATCCAGTGGAATTCGGGAACGGACGGCGAAAACGTGAAACCAATGCAACCCCACCGGAAGCCGGCTATCCCCAACCGCTTTCCGCCGCTGATCTTGTGGGCCTTGCCGCTGGGAGCCTTTCTCTTCTGGTGCCTGCTCTCGCTTTGGCTGGACCGCTGGGAGGGGCAGCCGCCTGCCGTGAGCCTGGACCGCGATTTTGCCGCCCTGGGAAAGAACCCCTCCCTGGTGCTCCAGGTCGAGGACACCCAGTCCGGATTGAGCCGGCTCTCGGCAGTGCTGGAGGTAGAGGACCGATCTCTTACGCTGGTCGACCGGAGCTACCCGGGGCCGTGGCTGCTCTTCTTCCAGAGGAGCGGCGCTCAATCCTCGGCTCGCTTCGACCTGGGCGAGGCGATAGCCGCCAGCTACGATATTCGGGAAGGGCCCGCCCGGCTGTCGATTACCGCCCGCGACCACTCCTACCGCCGGTTCTTCGGCGGAAACGAGGCTCGACTGGAGCGGGATTTCGCCTTCGACCTCAGTCCCCCCCACCCTCCAGGCGCTCTCCGGGCAGCACTACATCATCCAAGGGGGCTCGGCCTGCATTCTCTACCGGGTGGGAGAAGACACCGAGGTCTCGGGGGTCCGGGTAGGTCCCGACTTCTTTCCCGGATACTCGGCCGACCCCGACGGAGACAAGCAGGTCCGATTCTGCATATTCGCCTATCGCTACGACCTGGGACCCGATCCGGAAATGAAGCTGGTGGCTGTAGACGCGGCCGGGAACCGGTCGGAGGCCCGCTTCCGGCACAAGCTCTTTCCCAGGAGGTTTCGGCAGCGCACCATCCGGCTCAGTCCGGCCTTCCTGCAGCAGGTGGTTCCGGCGATCCTCAATGAAAATCCCCAGCTCTCCAGTCAGGGCGACCTGGTCAAGGACTTCCTCCAGATCAACGACGGTCTCCGGCAGGCCAACCACCAGACCATCAAGCAGTTGTCGAGCCAGTCCGAGCCGCGGTTTCTCTGGAACGAGGCCTTTGCCCAGCTCAGCCGATCCAAGGTGGAATCCCTGTTCGCCGACCACCGCACCTACCTCTACGAGGGCCGGGAGATCGACCGCCAGGACCATGTGGGCTTCGACCTTTCGGTGGTGAAGCACTATCCCATCGAAGCCTCCAACGCCGGCGTGGTGCGCTACGCCGACCTGCTGGGGATTTATGGAAACACCATCCTGGTGGACCACGGCTGCGGACTGTTCTCCCTCTATGGACACCTCAGCTCCATCGCCGTTCAGGCCGGCGACCGTGTCGGCAAGGGCCAGGTACTGGGGCGCAGCGGCGCCACCGGCCTGGCGGCCGGCGACCATCTTCATTTCGGTCTATTCCTGCACGGAATCCCCGTCAACCCCACCGAGTGGTGGGACCCCAAGTGGGTTCGGGAGCGAGTCCTGGACAGAATCAGGGAACACACGGGCGGAAGTGCGACTGCCGGGTCCTGAACGGGCATATTTGAAACAAAAGAAAAAAGAGTTATCCACGAAGACACACGAAGGACGACGAAGGGCCACGAAGGCGTTGGCGAAGGCTTGAGAACGATCCGAGAGTAGGGGACGTTGTGTAGAGTCGAGGGGAGGCGCGCCGGCCTTAGATCGAGGGAGTCG